>NZ_KV801843.1:0-89564 GCF_001810555.1 Corynebacterium sp. HMSC063G05
CCCGGAAAAGACACACTTTTCTTTACTTAACCCGGGTCGGCACCGCCAATCTGCGGAAGGCAAAAAGTAGCCCCGAGGGGATTACCCTCGGGGCTACTGTGATGAGCTGGCTAGCTCGAAAGTCTTAGATCAGACCCTGCAGCTTCGACAGGTCGAACGGAATGGCTGCGACCAGTTCCTGCGGGAGCTCAACCTCGCCGGTCAGTGCACGGAACTCAGCGATGAGTGCCTGAGCGTCGGACAGGCTGTCGACGTTGGACAGGCGGTCAGCGAACTGCTGAACCAGGTCGGTCTTGGAGTCGGAAGCAGCAGCTGCCGGAGCGGCCTGTGCGCGAACAGGAGCGGAGCCCTGGCTCGGGTGCGGACGATCGGTCGGGCCGGAGGAGAGACCCAGGCTTGCGGAGCAAGCCGGCCATGCGCCCCAACCCTGCTGAGCCAGGACCTTCTCAGCAACGTAGATCTGCTGCTCGCGGGAAGCCTGATCAGCGGTCGAAGCGAACTCGTTACCACCGAAAGCGTTCCAGGTGCTTGCGGAGAACTGCAGACCGCCGTAGTAGCCGTTTCCGGTGTTGATGTGCCAGTTGCCACCGGACTCACACTGTGCCAGGCGGTCCCAGTCGGAGTCCGGAGCTGCAGAAGCGGTCGGTGCGAAGATAGCGGCACCGGCACCGAGGATTGCGCCGGTCAGTGCAACCTTTGCCGAAGTGGAAGCGAAGGTGTTGGTCTTAGCTGCGTGGCGAGCCATATGAAAATTTCCTTTTCGTCGATTTTCTTTGTGGCGCCAGTGGGGCTAATGCAACCCCATCTCACTCTTATGGAAAGTTCTTCACGTTATTGATAACGGGCCGATGTCATCGCACTGGAGTGAGATGAAGGCGATCTATGCGACTTCGTCCGTTAAACGCGTCGATTGCACACCGTAGCGGTTGATAACGAAATAGTCACGCGAATCGCCGGATTCTTAATTTTGAGCGCAGGTGGGAAATATACATAAAAGTAGGTGAAACTGCAGGTAAAAGACGTGACTGTTATTGGTGTTGTGTAAGTTAAAACTTCAAAATGTGATAAAGCTCACGTTATCGTCTTGTTATTTTTCCGGTTTTGGCGCGCCGCATGCACTGAGAAGGATGGCCATAAGAGATAGCCATAAAGAACCAACGCTGGCAGTTAGTTGCCGTCTCGGTGCGTCAATCCGCGAGAGTGCTCGCTTCACACAGATCCGTCTTCCCTTTATGTCCCCATCTATGGGTATAATTGAGTTCTTTAGGTAATCGGAGGTGACGTGCACATGCACGCCGCTACCGCTGCCGCCACTTCGCACTAGTAAGCAGTAATAAATAATGTGTTCCCGGTTGGAGTGCGTCCTGTTTTGGTCGCACCTTAATTAAAGGAACACCATTAAGACAGCACCCGGCCTGGCATATCCTCGCGGTCCTGTCTGGCCAAGCTCGCCCCGAGCGAGCCTCTAACTCTGGCCATTTGTGCGTGCGAGGACGGTGGCAAATGCGGAAGAATTGCATCTCCGATCCGAAGACCCCGAAGGGCAGTCACCGCTGCACAAGGGGAACGAGGTTGAGTGCCCCCAGTCACAGGGCACGGGAAGGTTAGGTGGAAAGTGCCCATCGGTAAGGTCAGGTGGTACGACAAGGATCGCGGTTTTGGCTTCGTTTCGAATCCGGACGGTGAAGATGTCTACATCGGCAGGAACGTGCTGCCGAAAGGCGTGGAAGAACTCGTAACTGGTCAGCGCCTGGAGTACGACTACGCTGACGGCCGCCCAGGCCCGCAGGCTCTCCGGATCAAGGTGCTCGACGAGGGACCGCGCGGTGCCCGTCACCGCCGTGGCGGGGCAGGTGGGGGCGCAGGAGCCCGTCGTCAAGCAAAGAAGCACAGCCCCAGCGATCTCAACGGCATGATTTCGGACATGATTTCCATGCTGGAGTCGACGGTGCAGCGTGACCTGCGCGCCGGGCGTTACCCGGAGCGTAAGGACGGCCACCAGATGGCTGAAGTCCTGCGTGCGGTCGCGCGCGAGCTGGACTCGTAAGTCGGTAGAAGATGTGAAAAACGCCCGCTCACGAAGGTGGATAACCTCAGTGAGCGGGCGTTTTGCTGTGCTTTACGACTGTTCGTTGACGATCGACCAAGTAATACCGTAGGTGGTCTCTTCACCCTCGGAGTTCTTTCCGATGAGCGCGGTGGAAACCTCCACGACCCCGAGTGGGGTGCGTTTGCCGGCAACAGCTGCGGAGCCGGCGATGGTCTCGGTCGTGGCTTCGCCCGGATCCTTGCGAGAGGTGGAGTTGACCGCATCGTCGGAGAAGAAACGCTGCAGAGTCCAAGAGTTAGAGCCAACAGTGGAGCCGACGTTAACCTCAGCTGTCTCCTGCTCGCCCAGGGAGATCTTGGCGGCGTTGGCCTCAGTCGTGGTGCAGGCATTCTTCTCAAAGAGGTCGCAGACACGGTAGGGAAGAACCTCTGTGGTTTCGCCGTCCTGAATGACCTCGATGGACAGCGCGTGCGGGTCGTCGATTGCCTGGTTGGTCCACTTATTGACGGCAAGGACAATGCCGGTGACGACAAGACCCACCACGACAATAGCGCCGACAACCATGAACGCCTTACTATTCTGTTGCCAGCGGCGCCTACTCGATCCCATCAACTCTCACTTCCCGACATTCGTAACGGAATTGAAGCTACGTTCAGTCACACTAGCCGTTCTCGGGCTAGATACTGCTATTCACTCACGGTAACACGGTAGGCCGTGGGCCATTTCTTCCCTGTGAGCAGGAACTGGCGGGGGCCATTGGGGGAGGTAGAGGAAGAATCCGGCAATAGAGCAATGCCGTTGAGCACATCAATACTGTTTTGCTCTGCCGGGGAGAGCTGCGCGTACAAGTCGCGGAAGAGCTCGGTGGCATCGACGATGCCTGTGACCTTTCCGTCTTCCGGGTTGATGCGGTAGATGAATGGACTCTGCCAGACGTTGGCCCAAATCTCGCGGTGCGATTGCGGGGAGTTTGGTCCGTCCGCGTTGCTCTGGTTGTTTGAATCGCTCGTGTCCGCTGGTGCTTCGTCCGGAGCTGCGTCCGGGGCTATGTCGGTGTCGACAGTGACGCACTCGAGTTCGTTGAGCCACGTTGTCTCTGTACCTGCTGCAGTGACGGGCAGTTGACGCTGGGAAGAGAGGTCATCGGGGGCGCGGAAAGTGAGGGTGCCACTGCCGTCGGAGGTCACGATGGTGTCCTCGAAGGAGCACGCGCCCCAGCCTTCGGTGTCGAAGGGAACCTCGCGACGCTGCTTGAGAGTAGCCGCGTCGCGTTCAATGGCGCGTCCTTCCTTCCACGTCAGCTGCCACACGGTATCTCCATGACGGGTAATCCCCTCGCCGAAGAGTTCAGGCTGTAAATCTTCCACGTTGGTCGGCTCGGCTGCAGAGTTGTCGAGCCACTGCGGTAATCGGTAAATCTGGGACTCACCGTAGAGGCCGGTGCCCATCAACAAAGAACCATCGGGTTCGAACTCAAGGCCCTGGACAAAAGGCGCAGCGACATTCTTCTCCGTGGGAAGTGGTGGAGCCAAGACAGGATAGGACTGCTCGATGGCCAGTTTCAGTGTCGGAACGTCACCGAGCCCCGGCACCTTATCGGCACCGACCAGCTCGGAGGGATTAACCGATGCCGAAGTCGACCTTGGGGCGGTGCCGGAGTTCGAGTCCGCACTAGCTCCACTAGAAGGGGCCTCGCCTGAGGGATCGCCACCTGAACCAGTTTCAGCCGCACAGCCGGCCAATAGGGCGGCAGTTGCCACGGAGAGGATGGCAGCTCGGACCGTCGTAAAGCGTGATGAGTGGAAAGGGCGGGCGAGTTTTGCATCGCCCGACGGGAATCTGTCCATAGCTTCACTCTAGGATAGGAAACGTGACTGAAAATCGACGACGTTCCCGAAACAGCCGCCGACGGGGGAAGGTGATGAATCACCAGGCGGTCGACACTGCCCGTACCGCTATTGAAGAGCTCGGGGAGGGGCCTGCCGGCGCGCACACCGGTGTAAGTGTCGTAGGCGAGGGCGTTGCGGTGCATCGTTTTGCGGCTGACCTGCCCGGATACAGGGGCTGGGAGTGGCATGTGGTGGTCGCGTGCGCGCCGGGCACTCAACAGGCGACGGTCAGTGAAGTGGCTCTTGTCCCTGGCGAAACCGCGCTGCAGGCGCCTGAATGGGTGCCCTACGAGGAGCGGCTGCGCCCCGGTGACCTCGGTCCACGCGATTTGTTGCCGGCTGCAGTGGGAGATGAGCGACTCGACGGCGATGACTTGCAGACCCGCACCTTGTCGGCGCGTGGTGTGGAAGACACCGAGCAGCGTTGGGAAGAGGGCGATACCGGCCCCGAGAGTGACTTTGCTCGGGAAGCATTGCACCGTTGCCGAACCTGCGCCTTTATGGTCCCGCTGACCGGGCCGCTCGGTAAGAACTGGGGCGTGTGCGTTAACGAATGGACATTCGATGCCACGGCCGTAAGCTTTGACCACGGCTGCGGTGCTCACTCAGCTATCCCGGAAGTAACGGGGCAGGGTGCACCGGTGGCGGAACCCTACCAGGATTCCCACCTGTAGCTTTCCACCTAGGCAAACGCGATGACGAAGAAGGTGCAGTTTCGACGCCACCGTGGCCCCAGAGACTGCACCGTTACGGTTTTCGGCACAAAAATTCCGCTCTGACACGGATAAACACGTGACACGGATAGTAAAGAGACTCTAGAGAGGCATAAAAAATGGACAAAGGTACGTCCACCTCTGCAACATCCTCAGATGAGGCGAAGGACTCCAAGCCTGCACGGAAGGGGAGCCATCTTTCGGCAGTGGACCGCTATTTTCACATCACGGAGCGCGGTTCGACGACCGTGACCGAGATTCGCGGTGGCGTAGTGACCTTCTTCGCGATGGCCTACATCATTCTGCTCAACCCGCTGATCCTCGGCAATATCGAGGATGTCAACGGCAATAGCCTGGGGATACCACAGGTCGCCGCTGTCACCGCGCTCGCCGCGGGTGTCATGACCATTACTTTTGGTCTCTTTGCCAAGTACCCCTTCGGCATTGCGACGGGCCTGGGCATCAACACCCTGGTTGCCGTGACATTCGTTGCTAACGAGGGGCTGGCCTGGGAAGAAGCGATGGGCCTGGTCGTGCTGGACGGCGTGATTATCGTGCTGCTGGCGCTGACCGGATTCCGCACAGCTGTCTTCCACGCGATTCCGTCCGATATGAAGGCCGCGATGAGTGTGGGTATCGGCCTATTCATTGCCATGATTGGTCTGGTCGACGGTGGCCTGGTTCGCCGTATTCCCGATGCCGCTGACACGACTGTTCCGGTGCAGCTCGGCATCAATGGTCAGATTGCCTCGTGGCCGACCGCCGTGTTCGTCCTCGGGCTGATTATCTGCGGCATCATGGTTGTCCGCAATATTCCAGGTGGCCTGTTCATCGGCATCGTGCTGAATACCATCATTGCGCTCGCAGTCGAGGCCTTGACGGATGCGGGCCCCTCCTTCGCTGATGGCAAGCCAGTGCCGACCGGTTGGAATCTTGCGGTACCGACTCTGCCGGACCGCGTAGGCGGCATGCCGGACTTGTCCCTCGTTGGAGCTGTGGATCTTTTCGGATCCTTTGCCCGCGTCGGTGCCCTCAGCGCCACCATGCTGCTGTTTACCTTGGTCCTGGCGAACTTCTTCGATGCCATGGGCACGATGACTGGTCTGGGCAAGCAGGCCGCACTTGTCGATGAAGACGGTGTGCTGCCGGACATGAAGCGCGCACTGGTTGTCGAAGGCACCGGTGCCATTGTCGGTGGTGCAGTCAGCTCCTCGTCGAACACCGTCTTTGTGGACTCCGCAGCGGGCATCGCCGATGGTGCACGCACTGGCCTTGCCAACATTGTCACCGGCATCCTCTTTCTGGCAGCGATGTTTTTCACCCCGCTCTATGAAATCGTGCCCATCGAGGCTGCCGCGCCAGTGCTGGTCATCGTCGGTGCCATGATGATCGGGCAGATTACCGAGATTGATTTCACCCGTTTCGACATCGCACTGCCGGCATTTTTGACTATTGTCACCATGCCGTTTACCTACTCGATTGCAAATGGTATCGGCATCGGTTTCATCACCTTTGCTGCGATGGCTATCTTCTCGGGTCGTGCCAAGTCCGTACATCCGCTGATGTGGATTGTCTCCGGCCTGTTCATCATCTACTTCGCCGCCGATCCGTTCACCGCTCTGCTGGGCGGCTAAAGAGTTTCCATGAGTACCACCACATCCCTCGAACGCTTTGCGCCCATCGTCGTCGACGATCCCGCCGACAGCCGTCTCGATGACATCCGCAACCTCAACAAGTCCGATTCCCGCCCCGATTTGCCCGGTGGGAAGGGGCTGGTCATCGCCGAAGGCACGCTCATTGTGCCGCGGTTAGTGCGCTCACGCTTTCCGCTCCGCGCAGTCTTTGGTACTCGCCAGAAGCTCGCATCGCTTGCCGACGGACTGACCGCGAGCGAGGCCGCTATTGCGGAAACGGTGCCCTGGTTTGAACTCGACCGCGAGGTTCTGGCCGCAGCGGCCGGATTTGATCTTCACCGCGGCCTTCTGGCCACCGCTGACCGCGCGCCGGAGCTATCGGTGGACCAAGTTCTGAGCGGAGCCACCACCTTGGCCGTGATGGAGGGAGTCGGTGACCACGAGAACATCGGAGCCCTGTTCCGTAACGCGGCGGGCATGGGCGTGGATGGGGTCGTCTTCGGCGCGGCCTGCGCCGATCCGCTGTATCGCCGCAGCGTGCGCGTTTCCATGGGGCATGTGCTGACAGTCTCATTTGCGACTCTGCCCGGTACTACGACCACCTGGCAGCGAAGCCTGGACCAGCTCAAAGAGCAGGGCTTCCGCGTGGTGTCGATGACCCCTGCGGGCACGGTGGACCTGTGGGATGCCATGGACACGGACAAGGTCGCGATTCTCGTTGGCGCTGAGGGGCAGGGGCTTACCGAGCACGCGATGGCAGCCACCGATGTGCGTGCTCGCATTCCCATGTCACCGGGAACTGACAGCCTGAATGTGGCTACCTCCGCGGCGATCGCGTTCTACGAGCGACTGCGCGTTCAGTCGCAGCGCGCAGGGCGGTAGAAACTATTTCCCGAACTTGCCTCGCGCCCGCTGCCAGGTGCGGCCAGCGAAGTTCTTGGCCTTAGCCCCAAAGCGACTGAGCTCCTCCAGAAAGTCTCGGTTCGGCTCTGCGTTGTGAACTTCGTAGTCGTCGTAGGCGCGGTCAAGCTCTGCGCCAGACTCGGACGAACCCGGCTCACCCATTAGCCCGCGTGGACTACGAGACGTCGAATACGAAGCCCCGGGAGCCGCACGACGGCCATCCACCGCAAAACCACTAACAGGGATATCGGTAGCGGGCGAATGCGGGTCGAATCCGAGCCAGTCGGTGATGACGGCGTCGGCAAGCTCTGCCGGAACGAACGGCAAACCGACCCCCTCGCGTGGACGTGAACCCGTACCTTCGAAAGCATCGGGCAGCGGGCGGTGCTTGCCCGCCCAGAAGCTGCCCTCTGCGGGGCAGGGAAGACCGATGTCTTCCAGTGTGCGGTAGCGAGTAGCGGAGAAAGCACGCTTGAGCTCACCATCGTGCCAATGCGCAAAGGCACCGAAGCCCGTGGATTTATTCGACACACTCGCGTAGACGTCCGTGGCGGCAATCTCCTGGCGCAGACGAGGCGACAGCTTGGACAGCTGCGAGACATCATCGAGAACCGTCTGCAGTACGGCAACGCCCTCAAATCCACCGATGTAGTATTCACCGTCACCGGTTTCCGCCGAGCGGTTGAGCGGGAAATCACCAATCGGTGTTACCGGCAACGTCGAGTCATAGAGAGCTAGGAAACGACGCCCGAAACCGCGGTCATGCTGAACACCTGTCTCCAGGGTCGCAGCAGGGTCATTGGTGCTGATAAACCAAATCGTGACTACACCGCGGCGAATCGCGGAGAATTCGAAATCAGAAGCGTTGCCACTGTTCATGGAGCTCATTGTCGAGGGAAACTCCTACTTCTTCGGGCCGTTCGGACGTACGCCGAGTAGCACATCCTCCCACGACGGCATGACAGTCTTCTTCTTGCGCTTCGGCTGCTCCGCGTCCGGGTGCTGCAAGAACTCCGCCTCGTCAACATCGTCGTCGACGTCGCTTTGCGACGGAACATCCTGCTCCCCGTGGCCTCGCTGCGGCTCCGCCGAAGACTGCCATGCGGCTGGCATCTCAGAGGTATCCGCGGTATCAGCAGCTCGATTGGCCTGCGGAGCCAAGTCTCGGTTGCGGCGGGCAAAGTCGGGGTCAATCAGCTCTGCTGCCAGCTCATTGCGAGCAATGGTGAGCGCGGAAAGTCCCTCCGCCTGGTAACTCCACTCAGCTACGTTGGTGGTGTGGCCGACATTCCAAGTAACCGTCACAATCCACTGTCCACTCGGGTCGCGGTAGGCGTCCCACGAGGCATCGGCGAGTTCCTGGCCACGGGCGGCAAAAGCGGTGGCGAGAATCTCCCACAGGGACAACTTGGCCGGGCCATCAATGCGACGTGGCTTCGACTGCTTGCCGAGCTCCGCAATACGTGCGCGCTCCGCAAGCACCGGGTAGGCGAAGGACTCAATCTTGCGCGGCTGCATGCCGCTGTACTCAATGAGCTCCTCCACCGTCTGGCCGCTGCGAATGCGATCCTGGATTTCGCGCGGCGACAAAACTACGCGGGGCTCTTCCAGAACTGGCTTCGGTGCCGTTGGAGTCTTCTTCGGTGCCCCGCCTGCCGTAGCGGAGTTGCCGGCCGCCTCGCTGCCTTCGGCCGCGTCGCCGCTTGCGGTGGTGGCTTCCGCTGTGCTGTCACTAGTGGAACTTCCGTCGGTGGAACCGCTCTCTGCGGTAGCACTCTCCTCAGAGCTACCGCCGGCAGTGGCGGTGGCGGCGCTGGATCCGTCGGCAAGCGATGCGGAATCAGCTGCAGCAGGGGAACCGGCGGCATCGGCGAGCTCGAAGTTCTCGACCAGGAAAGTGCGCAGGTTCTCGTCGAGAGGCAGCGTGAAGCGAAGTCCCTCCTGCCGTTCCTGCTCGGTGATATCGGCGGGAACGAGAATCAGTGAATCGGTCACATCGCCGTCCAGAACGGGCTTCAGCTCCCTCATGCGAGAACCTCCTTGTTGGTCGACGTTATAAGTAATGCTCACTAATCATGGTAAACGACAAAACTCCCGCGTCACGGACAAATGGGGCAATGCCCTTGCGCGTGGCGCGGGAGTTATGCGGCTGAGGCCGGTATTTGGCTGTTACTTTGCAGCGTAGCCGTTGTCCAGAACCCAGTCGATAGCGCCAGTCAGACGACGGATGTCCTCCGGGTCGATGGCCGGGAACATACCGATGCGCAGCTGGTTGCGGCCCAGCTTGCGGTAAGGCTCGATGTCGAGGATGCCGTTGGCGCGCAGAACCTTGGCGATCTGTGCGGCGTCGATGTTGTCCTCGAAGTCGATGGTGCCGACGACCAGCGAGCGCTTTGCAGCATCGGTGACGAACGGAGTTGCCTCCGCGCGGTTCTCAGCCCAGTTGTAGAGGTGGGAGGAGGACTCGGTGGTGCGGGCAACCATGCCGTCGAGGCCGCCGCTGGCGTTCATCCACTTGACCTGATCAGCCAGCATCAGCAAAGTGCCGACGGCCGGGGTGTTGTAGGTCTGGTTCTTGCGGGAGTTATCAACGGCAGTCTGCAGGTTCAGGAAAGCCGGGATGAAGCGGTCGGAAGAATTGATCTTCTCAATACGCTCGATGGTAGCCGGGGACATTGCAGCCAACCAGATGCCGCCGTCAGAAGCGAAGCACTTCTGCGGGGAGAAGTAGTAGACGTCAGCCTGGGACATGTCGACCGGGAGGCCGCCGGCACCGGAGGTGGCATCGATAGCCACGAGCTGGCCCTCGGAGCCTGCCGGGCGGGTGACCGGAACCATGGTGCCGGTGGAGGTCTCGTTGTGAGCCCAACCAATAAGGTCAACGCCCTCTTCGCCAGCGACAACCTCAGGTGCGGAACCCGGCTCTGCTTCGATGATCTGCGGAGCGTCGAGCCACGGAGCCATCTTGGAGGCCTTGGCAAACTTGGAGGAGAACTCACCGTAAGTCAGGTGAGCGGACTTCTTCTCGATGAGCCCAAAGGTGGCAGCATCCCAGAAAGCGGTTGCGCCGCCGAGGGACAGGACAATCTCGTAGCCGTCCGGAAGCTGGAAGAGCTCAGCCAGACCCTCGCGAACCTCACCAACAACGTTCTTCACTGCCGGCTGACGGTGGGAGGTACCCATGATAGAGGTACCGCCGTCAACGATTGCCTGAATCTGTGCCGGGCGAACCTTCGACGGACCGCAACCAAAGCGGCCGTCGCCGGGCTGGAACTCTTCAGGGAGGACTGGGAATTGATCGCTCATATGAGGCGCAACCTTTCAAAGTGCATTCAAAGTGAAGCTTGATATACAGCCGTTGTCTTCAAACTCTAGCGGTAATCGGGGGTACTTATAGCAAAAGGGTGGGGTTCAATTGCCCCCGCTTCCGTACTTTGCATAACAAAACAGGGTGGATTGGCGTATTTGCAAAGTTTGCGAAGAATTTTTTCCAGTTTTGTTGGTGCTGAAAACTTGGCGGTGTGGGGCCTCGGGCGGGCGGCGAGGGGTGAATTATTGTGGATTTAGTCGATGTGTTTTCGGGTGTCGACTCGATGGCTTTTGAACTTTTAAAGACATTGGCTGTTGAATGTGCTCCTGACCTCCTGATTAGTAAATAAGCAGTGACAACGTAATAAACCCGTTTTTCCATTTGCATTTCGGGGTAAAGAGGGGTCAAGATTGGGTAAGCCCAGGCTGCCCGAATGGGGTAGAGGGTGTTGCACTGCTCACACTCTTTGATATTGTGTGTTCTAATCCACTGCAGGTGTCGGTTCTTTATGGTTACGACACGGTCGATGTGAACTAAGCAAACTTTTTTCACTGGGCAAGATGCAATGGAACGCAAATGTCGCGCATAATTGAATCATTGAAAACAATGCGACCCCGAAGGGGTGGCGTGGAGTTGGGAGGCAGCATGCTGTTTTCCGCTGTGCCTGCTTCCCCCGCACTCTGGAGTCGTTAAGAAAAATTTTTCTGTGAAAGGGAAGTTGTGGCTACTAAAGACGGCAAGGCTGTACTCCACTACCCGGGCGGCGAGTTCGAGATGGACATCGTCAAGGCAACCGAGGGTAACGACGGTATTGCACTGGGCAAGATGCTCCAGGAAACTGGACTGACCACCTTTGACCCGGGCTACACCGCCACCGGTTCTACCGAGTCCAAGATCACTTACATCGACGGCGGTAACGGCATCCTGCGCTACCGCGGTTACCCGATTGAGCAGCTGGCTGAGAAGGCTACCTTCAACGAGGTTTCCTACCTACTGATTCACGGCCACCTTCCGTCTGAGGAAGAGCTTGCGCAGTTCAACCACGACATTCGTCACCACACCCTGCTGGACGAGGACTTCCGTCGCGCATTCAGCATCTTCCCGCGTGGCGCACACCCGATGCAGACCCTGGCTTCCTCGGTCAACATCCTGGCTTCCTACTACCAGGACGAGCTGGATCCGCTGAACGAAGAGCAGCGCAACCTGGCTGCGGTTCGCCTGATGGCTAAGGTCCCGATGCTGGCTGCATACGCTTACCGCGCATCCAAGGGTGAGCCGTACATGTACCCGGACAACAACCTGAACGCTCGCGAGAACTTCCTGCGCATGATGTTCGGTTACCCGACCGCTGACTACGAGGTTGATCCGGTAGTGGTTGATGCTCTGGACAAGCTGCTCATCCTGCACGCTGACCACGAGCAGAACTGCTCCACCTCCACCGTCCGCATGGTCGCTTCCTCCGGCGCTTCCATGTTCGTCTCCATCGCTGCTGGTATCAACGCTCTGTCTGGCCCGCTGCACGGTGGCGCTAACCAGGCTGTTCTGGAGATGCTCGAGGACATCCAGCAGAACCACGGTGGCGACGCAACCGAGTTCATGAACCGCGTGAAGAACAAGGAGCCGGGCGTCCGACTGATGGGCTTCGGTCACCGCGTCTACAAGTCCTACGACCCGCGTGCAGCTATCGCTAAGAAGACCGCTCACGAGGTGCTCCAGCACCTCGGCGGCGACGAGCTGCTGGATCTGGCTATGAAGCTGGAAGAGATTGCACTGGCTGATGACTACTTCGTCTCCCGCAAGCTCTACCCGAACGTTGACTTCTACACCGGTCTGATTTACCGCGCCATGGGCTTCCCGACGGACTTCTTCACCGTCCTGTTCGCCATCGGCCGCCTCCCGGGCTGGATTGCTCAGTTCAACGAGCAGGTCACTGACCCGGCATCGAAGATCAACCGCCCTCGCCAGATTTACACCGGCGAGACCGAGCGTGACTTCGTTCCGCGCGACCAGCGCTAAGGTTTCTAGCGATTACTGCGTAGGGGGTTCCTCGCAGGTAACTCAGCATAGAAAAGTCCAGCGTTGAAAACGCGAAAAGGCGCGTACTAGCCTTCGAAAGGTTGGTACGCGCCTTTTATTTTTCCTAGAATTCTAAGAAACCCCATTTAAGTTGGGTCCATTTACGTTGGGCTGAATACCAACTGTGAAAAAGCCAACTGTGATAGGAGATTGTCTTGTCCAAGCCAGAACTCACTGCTAAGTCCGGTCCGGCTCCGACGGAACTCGTCATCAACGACCTCACTGTCGGTGACGGCAAGGAGGCCACCCCGGGTGCTCGTGTCGAGGTCCACTACGTGGGTGTTGACTACGAAACCGGTGAAGAGTTCGACTCTTCCTGGAACCGTGGCCAGTCCATCGAGTTCCCGCTGAACGGCCTGATTGCCGGTTGGCAGGAAGGCATTCCGGGCATGAAGGTCGGCGGTCGTCGCGAGCTGATTTGCCCGCCGGAGAAAGCTTACGGCCCGGCTGGTGCAGGACACTTCCTGTCTGGTAAGACCCTGGTCTTCGTCATCGACCTGTTGGACGTTAAGTAAAAGTCCGCATGCTAGCTCTGTTGGTCGGCTGAGCTTCGCTTCGCGGTTCCTGCCCATCCCTCCGTCGGCGGTTTGCAGGATTTCCGGCGAAGAAAGTGACTGCGTTTATGACACTTCAGGCGTGAAAAATTGCCCAAAAGTGTCATAAACTCAGTCACTTTCTTGCTTTCTGAGGTTGGGGTGGGGGCTGAAGGCCCAAACCAGCCCCACACCAGCCCCACACCAGGCCCAGACCCCTTACTCACCCAGCGCGAAGCGACGGTAGTGGTCGAAACGCTGCTCACGGCCAACGCGAGCCGGATTCTTCTCCAGCTCCCAGAGGGCGTGCTCGATAGCACTCAGAGCACGGCGGGGCAGTTCGGCCGGATTCTCAGGTTCGGCCACAATCTCGTCGATGACCCCGGTCTTCAGCATGGCCTCGGCGCCAACGCCCTGCTCCTCCATCATTTCCGGGGCATGCTCGGTGTCTCGGTAGATAATCGCCGAAGCACCCTCCGGCGGCAACGGAGACATCCAGGCATCGTGCATTGCCAGCACGCGGTCAGAGGGCAGCATGGCCAGCGCACCGCCACCGCAGCCCTGGCCGAGAATGAGTGACACGGTCGGAACCTTCAAGTTCACCAGCGTGGTCAAGGTGCGGGCAATCTCGCCGGCCATGGCATTTTCCTCGGCGTCCTTGGTCAACTCAGCGCCTGGGGTGTCAATGACCGTGACCAGCGGAATGTTCAGGCTTTCCGCGATGCGCATCGCACGGCGGGCAAAACGCAGTGAGCCCGGCCCCATTGGATGCGTGCCCAGCGGCGGCTGGTTATGGCGATCCTGGGCGACCAGAATCACCGGCCGCTCACCAATCCGCGCCAGGCGAGCCCGAACCGACAGCGACTTGTGGCCATCGCCAGTGCCGGAAATCGGCACGGAGCAGTCGACAAGGGCATCGATAATATCGCCGCCACCTGGACGAGAAGTATCGCGGGTGCGCAGGATAGCTTCCCAGGTATCGCGACCATCAATGGCTGCTGCTGGCGGTGGGGTGGGTTCGCTGGCGTCTCCGTCGGCAAGCACGTCGATGGTGCGGCGGACAGCGCCGCGCAGACCTTCGAGCGGAATGATGCCGTCGATAATGCCCTGCTTGAACAGGTTCTCGGAGGTCTGAACGCCTTCGGGCATGGGTTCGCCGGTAGCGAGCTCGACGACGCGCGGGCCGAGGAAGCCGAGAAGCGCGCCGGGCTCTGCGAAGGTGAAGTGGCCTGCCGACCCCCACGACGCCATGACACCACCGGTGGTGGGATTGCGCAGGTACACCAGGAATGGCAAGTGAGAATCCTTGTGGCGCGCCACTGCGGTGGTAATAGAGATCATGAGCGCGAACGCCGCAGTGCCCTCCTGCATGCGAGTGCCACCCGAGGTCGGGGAGAGCAACAGTGGCAGCTGCTCCGCAGTCGCGCGCTCGATGCTGCGAATAATACGACGAGCGGTTGCGGCGCCGATAGAACCGCCGAGGAAGCCGAACTCAGAACAGATGACGGCGACGCGCTTGCCGCCGACGGTGCCTTCACCGGTGATAACGGCCTCATCGAGACCGGTCTTCTCAGAGGCTCGGGACAGTGTGCCGCGGTAGGACTCGTCGATGTTGCCATGCTCGGGCGCGCCGTCCCAGGAGGTGAAACTTCCGTGGTCGAGGACGGTATCTATTACTTGTTGGGCGCTGATTCTAGCCATACCTCCACGGTAGTAAACAAGGGGTAAACCGGCTTAGTTGATGGTGGGCGGAAAGGGGTAGCGCTATTGTCGGAAAAAAACGTGTCCGCACTACCGAGGAGTCGAACCAATGCCGATTACTGAGCGCCTCACCGAGCTGGCTGAACAGAGGCCAAACGTATGTGTCGTCGGTTCCATCAACGCAGACCTGACCGTCACCGTGAAGCGCCTGCCGCATGGTGGCGAGACTATCGAGGGCAGTCCTCTGCGCATTCTGCCGGGCGGTAAGTCGGCGAATCAGGCGGCGACGGCTGGAAGACTAGGCGCGGCCGTGGAACTGGTCGGCGCGGTCGGTTCGGATCCCAATGCGCAGTTGCTGCGCGACGCGCTTACCGACGCTCACGTGGACATCTCTGCAGTTGAGACCGTCGACTCCGCCACTGGTACAGCCATGATTGTCGTTGATGATGCGGCGGAGAATTTCATTGTCATCTCCGCTGGCGCCAATGGTGAAGTCGATGCTGAGATGGTGCGCAGTCATGCGGACAAGATTCAGCGGGCTGGGTGCCTCGGTCTGTGTCTGGAGATTTGTGATGAGGCTGTCCTGGCCGCCGCACAGATTGCCCACGATGCGGGTGTGCCGGTGGTGTTCAACCTGTCGCCGATTCGGGCGGTCAGTGAGGATCTGCTCGCGCTGGTCGATGTCCTCATTGTCAACGAGCACGAACTCGCAGCCATCATCGGCTCCGAGCGCGCGGTCGCCGGTTGCGAGCACGGTCAGTGGGATGCGGTTGGGCGCGTGCTTGCCGACGAACACGGGATTTCCACGGCCATTGTCACACTTGGCGGGGAGGGGTCTGCGGTCTTGAGGACGTCGGAAAGCGAGGTGGCAGTCACTCGCATTCCAGCGCTGCCCATCGAGGTCGTGGACACCACGGGCTGCGGTGATGCGTACATGGGTACGGTCCTCACCGCGTTGGCCGCGGGCGATGATGTGGTGACGGCAGCTCGTCTTGCGGCGGTGGTCTCGGCTCATGCGGCGACAGGCGTGGGGGCGCAGACCTCCTATGGCGAGATAGGAAAAATCGCGAAGTTTGCGGCGGACCATGGTCTATAAGGTGCGCTGCGCAAAGGCCTATAAGGTGCGCTGAGCAAACTACGCGATTGACGATTATTCGGTTTTAGGTGACCGTGGCCGAAGGAGTCACGCTCTTTTGGGCAGGGCTGGGGCTAGCTCTTGGCTGTCAGAGCCTTCTTCCAGCTGACCGCGGCACCGGTGCGCAGGACATTGCGCGGGTAGATCCAGGCGGCGAGTGCGATGACTGCGGCTACTCCCACAACCATGATTAGCAGCGAAGCCGCCAACTGGAGTGCGGAGAAGTTGCCAACGGCGTACTGCATCGGGGCAGTGGTGATGGAAACCGGTGGAATCCACGCTGCAATCTGCATGACGGTAGAGTCCAGCTTGCTCCAGCCAAACAGCGGAACATACATCGTGATCAGCGAGAACACCAGTACCGAAATCTGTGCGCCCTGGAAATCTTCCATACGGCTGACCAAGGATGCGGAGGCTGCATACAGCGCGGCGAAGAAGAAGTAACCGAGGATGAAGCACGGGACCAGCAGCCAGACTGCGGACCACGGCACATCGAAGCTCTCCGCCAATCCGGTAATCATGAGGGCAACTGCGGCGCTGGCGGTCAGCACGCTCATCATGATGATGCCAGCCAGACCGGCGCCGAGGATCTTGCCAGCCAGCAGGTGCGCCGGGCGAACGGTCGAGAGAATGATCTCGATGACGCGGGAGGACTTCTCCTCGATGACGCTGGTGGCCACCGCGCCGCCGAAGACGAGGATGGCGGTCATCATGACCATCACACCAATCAGTGTGATGACCACTGCGGGCATCTTCTCGTCTTTGGCTTCATCCAGCGACTCCACCGACACGGCTGCGCTTTGAGTCTTGGAGAAAAACTCGCTGGGGTTGATTCCGTTTTCGCTGAGCAGCATGGCTTCATTTTGTTTCTGCAGCGATTCCTGCAGCATTGGGGCCAGCCAGGATGGGGCGTCGTCGGCAAGCAGCTTCCACGAGCCCTCCTTGCCTTCTGCGGTGTCGGGGACGAGAGCGGCGTCGGCGTCGCCGTCGGTGACGGCAGCGCGAGCGGCCTTGTCGTCTGCCGCGGACGTAATCTCCAACGGTGAGAGCGATGCTGTGGCAAATGCGCCGGCTGCGGCATCCGCGCCTTCAGCATCCTTTATTTCGGCGGTAGCGTCGGCGAGAGAGTCCGCGAACGGCGCTTCTCCGACGACCGCGATTTTTACGGTGTCATTATCGGACTTGGAGGTCATGTAGTCGGCAACGAAGATACCGCCGACGGCCGCCACTGCCATGATGATGAGCGTGATTAGCGAGCTTTTCTTCAGCAGATGCTCGCGGAGTTCGCGGACGAAAACAGTCTTGACGGCCGTTGAGGCGTTGTAAGTGTTGGTGCTCATTGCTGTACGGCCTCCTGGTAGAGCTCGGTAAGTGGAATTTGCAGAGGTCCAAACGAACGGACCGTTCCCGCTGCCATCGCGCTGTGTAGCAGCTTCTGGTCGGTGTCGGCGGGGGCGTTGGAATCGAGGTGAACGACGGTGGCACCATGGGTATCACGCTCCACGCTTGTCACGCCCTCGACGGAGGTCGCCCAATCCTGGGGCGCACCATCGAGCTTGACGACGAAAGCCCGTGGGCCCCGTGCTCGCAGCTCATCAACAGTGCCTTCCACGAGCATGCGGCCGTCGCGGATGATGCCGACGCGGTCACACATGCGCTCGACAAGGTCGAGCTGGTGGGAAGAGAACACAATCGGGGTGCCGCGGTCGGCGTACTCCTTGAGTACGGAGCTCATCACCTTGACCGCAACTGGGTCGAGACCAGAGAAGGGCTCGTCGAGGACTAGTATTTCTGGGTCGTGGACGAGGGAGGCTGCCAGCTGCACGCGCTGCTGATTGCCGAGCGAGAGCGTGTCGACCTTGTCGTTGGCACGCTCGGTGAGACCGAGGCGCTCCAACAAGTTGTCGGCATTGGATTCCGCGCGCTTGGTGGGCACACCGTGTAGGCGAGCAAAGTAAATCAGCTGCTTGCGGACTTCAGCCTTGGGGTAGAGGCCGCGTTCTTCTGGCATGTAGCCAATCGTGCGGCGCAGCGAGTCATTCATCGGGGTATCGCCGATGCGCACCTCGCCTTTATCGGTGGCCAGCACGCCCAGGGCAATGCGCATAGTGGTGGTCTTGCCGGCACCGTTAGAGCCGACGAAGCCGTAGATTTCTCCAGGGTGAACTTGGAAGCTCATGCCACGGAGAACCTGCAGGTCTCCGTAGGACTTCTCAAGCCCGTCAATAATGAGGCTGTTCATGGTGATCCTTAGATTGAGGAGTGAAGGGCAGAGGAGGGATATGAGTTTTTGAGCCCGTACTAGTCGTCGCGCAGATTCCAGGCGTAGACGACGGTGGGCAGCGTGGAAATGTAGAGGAAAGCGATAATTCCGAAGATTCCGAAGCTGTACGGAATGTAGCGTCCCCAGTCAGGTTGCGCGTTCAGGACATAGGTGCCCACCAGAACGAGAGCAAGGAAGGCCACCAAGCCGAAGTAGGTGAAGCAGCGATATGTCAGCCCCCGCAGGTTCAGAATCTGTTCCTGCTGGTATTCGTCCAGTAGCGAGGTCGGTGCGCTGTCAACCATGTCGACTGTGATGTTGAGGCTGGTCCAGACGACGACCATAATGAGGGAAATCACTGGCCAGAGCAGAGAAAGCCATCCCGGGAAAATATCGGTCAGGCTACCGAGAAGCGCGATGCCGCTCAGCAGCATCAGCACAAGGCACACCTCGAATGCGATGACCAGCTTCCGCCGCGCCGCCTGGTTGCGCCACTTGGGCAACCAGCTCGACATCTGCTCGACACGCTTTGTGTACTTCGCTTCGCGCCGGGCTTCTAGCTTTTCGAAAAAGTTCGGTGTTGCGTCTTCAGTCCGAATAGCTGGCATCGTTAGCTTTCCTTTCGGTATAGGGCAGAGGACATGGGCTTGAATTCCTCGCGAGAAAACACCGCCTCAACGGGGAGATCGAACACCGCGCAGATGCGAAATGCCAGATCCAAGCTGGGGTAGTGGTCACCTCGCTCCAACGCGCCAATCGTTTGAGGATTGACCTCTACTTGTTTGGCTAGTTCGGCTCGGCTGAGTCCGTGTTCTGCCCGCAGCACTGAAATTCTGTTGAATATCGGTTCTTTGGGTTTAATCTTTGGGGACACACTCCAAAGTGTTATATAAACACAACGCTACGTCAACTGTTCGCAACAAAATGAAGCGCACTCACCTTTCTAAACCGCAGGTCAGCGGGGTAGAAAAAATCTAAAAAATATTCAGTCCGTACACTCGGTTGGCATGACCACACTCAATCTGAAGTACGATGCAGCGACAACCGGAATTGCCAACGTGGAAATGGTCGATGGCAACGCCATCCCGATTCTGGGGTTCGGTACCTACAAGCTTGACGATGAGCAGGCGCGCGAATCCGTGCGCTACGCCCTGGAAATCGGCTACCGCCACATCGACACCGCATCGCTCTATCGCAATGAGCGAGGGGTTGGGCAGGGTATTGCTGATGCGGTCGCTGCGAACGTCGTAAAGCGTGAAGATATCTTCGTGACCACGAAGGTCTGGAACGATGCGCAGGGGTCGGCGGCGACGCGCGAGTCCGTGCGGGCATCTTTAGAACGGCTCAGCCTTGACTACGTTGACCTGGTGCTTGTGCACTGGCCGGTGGAGAAGCAGGGGACGTTTGGGCAGTGTTTCGATACGCTGCTGGAGCTCAAGCGTGAGGGGCTGATTCACTCGGTTGGTGTGGCGAACTTTTACCCAGAGGTGCTCGACCAGCTCTCGGAGACTCCGGTGGTCAACCAGATTGAGCTGCATCCGCAGTTCCCGCAGAATGAGCAGGTTGAAGACGATCGTCGTCGCGGTATTGTCACGCAGGCTTGGTCGCCGTTGGGGCGCGCGAAGTACTTTGAGGGCTCGCCGATTGCTGAAATCGCAGATCGCCTGGGTAAAACTCCCGCCCAAGTTGCTATCCGCTGGCACCTTCAGCGTGGCATCGTGGCCATCCCGAAGTCGGGCACGCCGTCGCGCATCAAGGAGAACTTTCAGGTCACCGACTTTGAACTCACCGACGAGGACATGGAAACGATTGCGTCGATGGCGCGTGCCGACGGGCGCCTGAGCGGCGACCCGCGGGTATTCGGCAACGAATAAGCGAATTTAGATTTGCTTATAGCCCCATCACTATTGGTGTTTCGCGGGTAGCCTAAATGCTATGACGAACCCAGCATCTGAAATCCGCGTCGAAGCCGACGGCGCAATTGTCACTATCACCATCGACCGAGATCATAAGCGCAACTCCCTGACTGCCGACGTGTGTCGTGACATCGCCGATGCGGTGGAAGCTGCCGCTGAGGTTCCAGAGCAGCGCGTTATCCTGCTGCGCGGCGAAGGCCGCGCTTTCTGTGCGGGCGCCGACCTGAGTGGCCAGCACCATGAAGATTCCTTCCACGAACAGCTCCGTCGAATGCTGCGCACAATCGAGGCCAGCCGTCTGGTGGTTATAGCGGATGTGCAGGGGCCGGCTGTCGGCGCTGGGATGCAGCTGGCGATGGCGGCCGATTTGCGCGTCGTGGGTGAGCGCGGCTGGTTTATGATTCCGCCGGTCAAGCTCGGTATCGCTGTCGATGCCTGGACAATTCGCCGCGTGCGCGTCCTCGTCGGCGGTGCCCGTGCCCGCACTATTCTGTTGGCGGCCGAGCGCATGGATCAGGAAGCCGCCCGCGGTTGCGGTCTGGCTTCCTACCTCGGTGGTCCGGACAAGGCGGAGGAGGTAGCGCTTCGTATCGCCACCTACGCGCCCCTGTCGCTGGCCTACCACAAGGCAGTGCTCAACGACGATGAGACGCATAGCCCGTTGAAGGACTACCAGCAGGAGCTCTACAACACGGTGTGGGCTTCCGAGGATGCTGCGGAGGCATCGAAGGCGCGAGCCGAAAAGCGCGAACCAAATTTCATTGGCAAATAGGTCGAATAGGTTCAGCAATTAGGCGAATAGGGTAGGCAGGCATGGGCTCGTGGAAAACTCCCGACAGTGGTCTTACTCAACAGCAGGTCCAGCAACGCATCGAGTTGGGGCACGTCAACGAGCTGCCGCCAACATCCGGGCGCAGTGTGTGGGACATTATCCGTGCCAATGTGTTTACCCGGATTAACGGTATTCTCGCTGTTTTAGTCGCAGTCGTGCTCTATACCGGCTCAATCGTCAACGGTGCCTTTGGTCTGCTGATTATCGCCAACTCTATCGTCGGCATCATCCAAGAACTGCGTGCCAAGCGCACACTGGACAAGCTTTCCATTGTCGGCCGTGCAAAACCCATGGTCATTCGCGACGGGGAGCCTGCTCGCGAGATCGACCGCGAGTCCGTCGTCCTCGACGATCTCATCGAGGTTGGTCCCGGTGACCAAATCGTCGTTGACGGTATTCTCCGCTACGCCTCTGACGTGGCTGTCGATGAGTCCTCTCTCACCGGTGAATCCGATGCCGTCGATAAGAGCGTTGGGGACATGGTCTACTCGGGTTCCTCGGTCGTGGTGGGGTCGGCGCGATATCAGGCCACCAAAGTGGGCAAGGAGGCTTACGCCGCCAAGCTCGCAGCTGAGGCCAACAAATTCACGCTGACTGATTCCCAGCTCTTCCGCGGCATCAACAAGATCCTGACCTACATTTCCTGGATTCTCATTCCCGTCGGCGCCCTGGCAATCTATACGCAGCTCTTTGTCGCCGGCGATGATTTCAACGATGCGCTGCTGGGGATGGTCGCCACGCTGGTGCCCATGGTCCCTGAGGGGCTTGTCCTCATGACCACCATCGCATTTGCCCTTGGGGTGGTGCGCTTGGGGCGACATCGAGTGCTGGTCAATGAGTTGCCCGCCATCGAAGGTCTCGCGCGTGTCGACACCGTGTGTGTCGACAAAACTGGCACGCTCACCGAAAATGCGATGCAGCTAGTGGAAGTCGACATCGTATCGGGTGACGGTACCTCCCGCGATGAGGTCGACTCCGCACTCATCGATCTGTGCAAGCTCGACGATCGTCCCAACGCAACGGCTCGTGCACTGCTCGATGGGCTTGCGGACGCAGGGGACGTCGTAAAGCATGAACAAGCCAGAACCCGCCCCTTTGCCTCGGCGAATAAGTGGTCGGCGCTGACGTATCACGGCGGTGCGACGTGGGTTTTCGGCGCGCCCGATGTGCTTGTCGACGACTCCGCGGTCGGCATGCAGAAAGCTCGGCAGCTTATGGAGGAAGGACTTCGTGTGCTCCTGCTCGCGCGGACATCAGTTGGGGCAGATGACCTGCCCGGCGGTGCGCTGCGGAAGAGTGGCGAGGTGGAGTTGGAGCCAGTCGCACTTGTCGTGCTGGGGCAGAAGGTGCGTTCAGATGCGGCGGACACGGTGGCCTACTTCTATGAAGAAGGCGTCGAGGTCAAGGTCATTTCTGGTGACAATGACCGCTCCGTGGGGGCTGTTGCACGTGAGCTGGAAATGGAGGGGGCTAACAATCCTGTCGATGCGTCTGAGCTTCCGGTCAGCCGCGATGAGAATAGCGAAGCCAAGCCCACCGAGATCCGCAACGAGTTCGCAGACATTGTGGAGTCGCGGCAGATCTTCGGCCGTGTCACGGCCGAGAATAAGCGCGATATGGTTCATGCGCTGCAGTCGCGGGGGCATCATGTGGCGATGACCGGTGATGGTGTCAATGATGTGCTGGCGCTAAAAGCGGCGAACCTGGGCGTGGCTATGGGCGATGGGGCGCCGGCGACACGTTCGGTTGCGCAGTTGGTGCTGTTGGATAATCGCTTCGCCGTGATGCCGATGATTGTGGCGGAGGGGCGTCGCGTCATTGGCAATATCGAGCGCGTGGCCAACCTCTTTTTGACGAAGACCATCTACTCGGTGGTGCTGGCGCTGGCTGTGGGGCTGTGGGGGATGGATTATCCATTCGAGCCGATTCATGTGACCATTACGGGATGGTTCACGATTGGAATCCCGGCCTTCGTGCTGTCGTTGGCTCCTAACTTGGAGCGTGCGCGCGATGGTTTCGTACGGCGCGTGTTGCGCTTAGCGATACCGGCGGGCATCACGGTGGGGTTGTTGACCTTCATGTTTTGGTTGTGGGCAAACCCGGGAGTCGACGCCAGCGATGCGGCACGAGGGGAGGCGTCTACTGCGACCCTCATTGTGCTGATTGTTTCGGCATTTTGGGTTTTGGTGGTCGTGGCTAGGCCATACACCTGGTGGAAGGTTCTGTTGCTGGCGGTATCGGCAGGAGCCTACCTGTTCATCTTCTCGGTTCGTTCAGTGGCCACAGTGCTTAATCTGTACTGGGTAGGGCGGGAGCTGTTGATTCCCGCGCTGATTGTGGGAGCCATCGGTGCGGGCATTATCGAAGCGCTGTGGTGGTGGCGTCAGAGTAAGCCATTGCCGGAAGAAGCGGAGAACACGAGTACAACGGCGTAAATGGGGGTAGTAAAAACGGCGCCTAAGTATGCAGGTAATGGCGTTTTTGGGGGTGCCTTAAGGCTCGCTGAGAAGTAGTTAGCCGCATTTAACTTCTTTGCTAACTGTGTTCCAGGTAACTTTGTTTCCACACATAATGAAAAATGTGGTGCATGGCACACCCTCGGGGTGGCTGTGCTGGACCTCATTACGAACACCTGCATAACTTCCTGGAAAGGATTAGCCCGTGTCCGCAACTCCCTTGCCGGCAGACCGGCATAAGCCACAGGCGGCCGAGTACCGCTACGTGCAAAACTCAGCGCAGTTCCAAGAGCTCCGCTCTACATTCCGTTCTTTCGCCATCCCGATGACCGTCGCAGGTCTGGTGTGGTACATCGCATTCGTTCTGTTTGCGACGTTCGCGCCAGACCTCATGGCGACTCCCGTACTAGGCAATATCAACCTGGGCATCGTCCTTGGTCTGCTTCAGTTCGTGACCACCTTCGCCATCACCTGGGTGTACATCAACTTCGCCAACAAGAAGCTCGAGCCGATGCAGGCAGAGCTGCGCGAGGCACTGGAAAGCGGAGAAATCGCTGAAATCGTCGCAAAGAAGGAGGCATAGGCATGCTGACTAGTTTCTTTGCTGCAGATGACACTGCAGCAGCAGGTAACCCGATTCTCAACATCGCGGTCTTCGTCGCCTTCATTGTTGCGACCATGTTCATCGTTACTCGAGTGGGCAAGGGCGGAAACAAGGGAGCATCAGACTTTTACACCGGTGGCGCACAGTTCTCCGGTACCCAAAACGGTCTTGCCATTGCGGGTGACTACCTCTCGGCGGCTTCCTTCCTCGGTATCGTCGGCGCCATCGCGCTGACTGGTTACGACGGATTCCTTTACTCCATCGGCTTCTTCGTAGCCTGGCTGGTCGCGCTGCTGTTGGTTGCAGAGCCGCTGCGAAACGTCGGTAAGTTCACCATGGCCGACGTGCTGTCCTTCCGTCTTAAGCAGCGCCCGGTACGTACTGCGGCTGCTATCTCGACCCTCGCGGTGACCCTGTTCTACCTCATCGCGCAGATGGCCGGTGCAGGTTCCCTGGTCGCCGTGCTGCTCAACATCCACGACTCCACTCAGCAGTCCATCGTTGTCGCAGTCGTCGGCATCATCATGGTTGCCTACGTCCTCATCGGTGGTATGAAGGGCACGACTTACGTGCAGATGATTAAGGCCGTCCTGCTGGTCGGTGCTGTCATCATCATGACCCTGATCATCCTGGTTGGCGTTAAGGGCAACTTCTCCCAGCTCCTGCAGGACGCAGTGGACATGCACGCAAGCTCGGATTACATCGCCGAGAAGGGCTACGAAGCCTCCGCCATTCTTGAGCCGGGTCTGAAGTACGGCGGCTCCTTCGTCCAGCAGCTGGACTTCATCTCTCTGGGCCTGGCACTGGTCCTCGGTGTTGCTGGTCTGCCACACGTGCTCATGCGCTTCTACACGGTGCCGACCGCAAAGGAAGCTCGTAAGTCCGTGACTTGGGCAATCATCCTCATCGGTGGTTTCTACCTGCTGACCCTGGTGCTCGGCTACGGTGCTGCTGCACTCGTCGGCCCGGACCGCATCATGGCCGCGCCGGGCGGGGCCAACGCTGCAGCTCCGCTGCTGGCCTTCGAAATCGGTGGCTCCATCTTCATGGCTGTGATTTCCGCAGTGGCGTTCGCTACCGTGCTGGCCGTGGTCGCTGGTCTGGCAATTACCGCTTCCGCGTCTGTCGGCCAGGACCTCTACCAGGCCGTGATTCGCAAGGGACAGGCCACGGAAGCCGAGCAGGTTCGTGTCTCCCGCATTACCGTTATCGTGCTGGGTGTTGTCGCCATTATCCTCGGCATCCTGGCCATGGGGCAGAACGTCGCCTTCCTGGTGTCGCTGGCCTTCGCAGTGGCAGCATCCGCAAACGTGCCGACCATCCTGATGTCCCTGTTCTGGAAGCGCTTCAACACCGCAGGCGCAGTTGCCTCCATGTACACCGGTGTCATCGCCTCGCTGGTTCTGATTATCTTCTCCCCGGCAGTCTCCGGCGCTGAGTCCTCGATGATTCCGTCCGTTGACTTCTCCTGGTTCCCGCTGACCTCGCCGGGTCTGCTCGCAATCCCGCTGGCGTTCCTGGCTGGCATCATCGCCACCTACATGGGTAAGCCGGATAACTTCGATGACCTGGCAGCTGAGATGGAAGTTCGCTCCCTGACCGGTGTTGGTACCGAGGCTGCGGTTGATCACTAATAACCACTGAGCCTTTGGCTGGCAACGCTGCCCGAACAGCTCGGCCAAACTCAATTAACTGAATAGACAAATGCAAAAGCCCCGTTATCGTCACTGGTAGCGGGGCCTTTGTGGTGGGCGCGGGGTCGTCGTCAAGCATGTGCGAATCAGTGCATGATAGTTAATGGACGGGCCTGTTGCCCTGGCTCCGCAGGGGCTCGCGGAAGCGAGCGCGGAGTCTTAGATATAAGGTGGGAAGGTAACAATCTGGTTTGCCCCACCGCAATAATTGGAGTGTGTATGACTGACAATTCTGGCGCTTCTGAGAACAACAATTCTTTCCGTAGCGCCCTGCATGATGAGCACGTAAGCCTTGGCGCAGAAATGCGCAATGTTGGTGGCTACGAAGTGCCGTTCCGCTACTCTTCGGAAATTGCAGAGCACAACGCAGTGCGTGAGGCCGTTGGTGTTTTCGACCTGTCGCTGATGGGTATCATCCGCGTCACTGGTGAGGATGCGGCGGCGTTCCTTGCACACTCCCTGATTTCGGCAATCAAGCCGCTGGCGTTGGGTCGTGCCAAGTACACCATGATTGTGCAGGAAGACGGCGGCATTATTGATGACCTCATCATTTACCGCCTCGGTAGTCACGAATTCATGCTGGTGCAGAATGCCGCAGCCGCTGAAGATGTGTACTCGACGCTGCGCGAGCGCGTTGGTGGCTACAACGTCGAGGTTGAGCGCATGAATGACAAGAATGTGCTCCTGGCCATTCAAGGGCCGAAGGCTGCGAAGCTTCTGCGCCGTCTGTTGCCACAGGATCTGCACGCGACTCTCGATGGCATGAACTACTACTCTTGCACTCTGCTCGAGGTCGCAGGTGTGGAAATGATTGTTGCCCGAACCGGCTACACCGGTGAGGACGGCTTCGAGATCTTCCCGCCGGCTGACCGCGCCGTCGAGGTCTGGCGTGCAATCATTGCAGCAGGTGGCAAGGTGGAAAACCCGGAGGATCCGGCTGACAACGGCGCTGACCTCGGCCTGCTGCCGTGTGGTCTGGCCTGCCGCGACACCCTGCGTCTTGAGGCCGGTATGCCGCTCTATGGCTACGAGCTGACTCGAGACCGCACTCCGCTGGAGGCCGGCTTGAAGTCCATCATGGGGCCGACCAAGGGGCAGTTTATTGGTCGCAATGCCCTGATTAACCGTCCTCAGTCGAAGGAGCTGCTGGTTGGTCTGCGTTTCTCCGGTGATGAAGCTCCCAAGCGTGGCACCAAGCTCATTGATGCGGAAGGTAACGAGGTTGGTGTGCTGACTTCCGCCAAGGTGTCGCCGACTTTGGGCCACCCAATCGGTTTTGCATACGTTCAGCGTTGGCAGTCCTCCACTGGCACTGAGCTGACCGTTGAAGGCGCCGACATTACCGCCACCGTCGTGCCGACGCCGTTCTACAACCGCCGTCACCGCAAGTAGGGGAGCGCGGGTGCTCCGCCGCATTGTGGCGGGCTCAGATCTGTTCAGGTTCGTCTCTTCGTATCTGTTGGGTAAATAAAAAATCCGCTGCAGTATTGTTGCAGCGGATTTTGGTTTTTAGGGCGAGCTAGCGCACCTTACCTAACGGAGCCCCGAGCCGACGAACCTCGCAGCCCGAGACGAACCTAGCGGAACAGGCCGGTGAGCCCATGATTATCTTCGCTTGGCTGCTCTTCCTGCTCCGATTCCGATTCTGTCGGCTCGCCGGAGGTTGTCGGAGTCGTTGAAGTATCGGGCGGCGTGGAAGTATCAGAGGTCGTCGAGCTCTCCGTTTCACTTGTCTCCGTTGTGCTCTCGCTCGGAGTCGTCGGCTCAGGTTCCTGAGGCAGTGGCTCAGTGGTCGTCGGAGTAGTGGAGATCCACATTTGCTGCGATGTCGGGTTCGCGGGGGTTTGCTGCAGCACCGTCCACACTTCCTGCTTGCCGACTTGTGCGCATTCAAGATTCTGGCCGTTGGCGCTCATTCGTATTTCGCCGGTCTGGTTCGGGCACAGCTGCCCGATGCGCGGCGTACCGCCTTCTCGAACCTTTGGTCCGGTCGTCGTCGGCGAACTCGTCGTCGACACCGTAGTAAGTTGGCTTGACGACGAGGTTTGCGTCGCGGCAACCTCCTCGCTTTCGCTGTTGGCACAGCTGGTGGCCGTGGCTGCGAAGGTGAGGAAGCAGCAGGCCAGCGCCAGCTGCCGGCGGTTCTTGCGCCGGACGGCAGTGAGTTTAGGGTGCTGTACGGCTGACAGCTGAGTTCGCGTATTCACATCCATCTCACTTTCTGGGCTTCTCGGGCCTGCGTCGCGTGGTTTAATTCTCGGCTTTCTGGGGCGGCGTCTCCTGAAAAACCACTGGGGGTGCCAGCTATAGGGGAACTTGCCAAGTTATTGGCAAGGTAGTTGCTGACACCCAATAGATAGGTTGATTCAACCGGCAACTATACAGTCAACTTTTCGATTTGCATACTGGATGCTTCTAATCGTGGCAGAACGGGTGCGGTAGGGAAAGGCAATTCGTCTGTGAAGTCATAAGTGGTTTTGATAGCGTGTGTTCCATGTATCGGCGCACCCCGAATCGATTCCCCGTAAAGAGTAATGCGGATTTGTTCGCTCGGCGCAGTGGCGCGTGGATACTGGATTCGTTCCTTGTAGGAATCTTTGTTGCCATCATTGTGGCACTTGGCAAACTTGCGTGGGAAGCAGCCATGGCGAACTGGGCGCTGCCGAGTCCGCCAGAGTTCAGGATTTTGTATGGTGTCATATTCCCAGCTGTCTTTTTCTTTGTGCGCGTGGTTGCAGAGGCTCGCGGTGAACAGACGTTTGGTAAAAGCGCATTTTTGCTACACGTTGTTCCAGCGCGGAAAGCAGACTCTGGGGCAACTCCGTTCGAAGTCGCTCAGCCAGAGGGAACATCGGAGCTCGAATCAGGAGACGATTCTTGGCACAGAGGTTGGCGGGCAGCGGTACGTAATTGTTACCTATTGTCGCTGATTTTCTTGCCTACGGGTTTTGAGCCAAACGTTGAACTGTTTTTTGGTGTCCTGATGATTTGGGTTGCTGTTTGCCGCTGGCACCCATTCGACTGGTTGGCAGGAAAACGCGTCGTTGTTGAAAGGCGTAGCGAGCGCTAACGTTCGAGCAAGCGTCAGGCCCTGGCTCTTTCCTCCTCGGCCTCAACCTCAGCGTTGAATTCTCGTTTAGAAGACTGCCACTGGTCTTCGGTCATACCGATACGCCAGTAGCCAGAAATGGAAACGTCTTTCTTCGGGATCTCAGATTCGACGAAGAGGAAGCGGCGCAATTCCTTGATCATCTCGGCGACACCGTGGATGAACCAGCTAGTTTTCTTACCTTCTGGAATGCCCGCCTCGCGCACTGCGCGGGATAGCTCTGTGCCGTGGGTTGCGCCGTTGCGGAGGACCCAATGGACTTCCACACCCTCTCGGGTTGGGAGCTCAAACTTCCGATCTTCGGACTCGATTTCGATGTATGCGGTTGCGGTCGTGCCTGCTGGGAGGTGCTTCAGTCCGGCGCTGATAGCTGGCGCTGCGGACTCGTCTCCGGCGAGTACAAAGTGTTCATATTCTGCTGCAGGTCCCCATGCGCCTCCTGGCCCTAAGAAGCCACGCTTGTCTCCGATTTCGGCTACGCGTGCCCACGGTCCAGCCAGGCCGGAATCGCCGTGGGTGACGAAGTCGACGTCAAAGTCGCCGGTTTCGGAGTCCACATTAATCAGAGTGTAGGTGCGGGTGATTGGCAGTTTGTCTCGCGGCTGTTCGGCGCGAATTTTCGCAATATCGAACGGCCAGGAGTAATCAGCGTCCTCTGGCACAAACAATAATTTGATGTAATGGTCGGTAAACTCCAGCTCCTTGCCCACAAATGCAGGCGAGTTCATGCTCAAACGAACAAGGTCTGGGGAAATCTGGCGACGTCCAGTAACTGTTGCCTCGTGTGCCTTACGGGGCTTACGCTTCGGTGCTGCTGCTTTAGCTAGGCCAGCCATAGTTGTCACTGTCCTTCAACAAGTCTTGGGCTGTTTTGTACTGGCGGAAGTCTACACGCCACGTGATTAGGTAAGCCTAACACAAGTGTTTCTGGAAATTGCTGGGTGATGCGTTCTCAGGAGGGGGCGTAGTGGCCGGTCGTGAGAAAAACAAAGAACCCTCGCGCCCTATATGTAAAAGGTCACGAGGGGAGGGTTTCAGAAAACTCCTCCACCAGCACCAACCCCACACCCTTGTCACCAGTGTTCCACGGCCTCGCCCAGAATGTTCCACGTCACCGCGCCCACCGGGCAAACCACGCCCCGCTTCGGCACCCGCTCCGATCCCCCCCGTTTCGCCAACCGTCGCGGAACCGCGCCAGGATCGTCAGTGCGCCCCTCGAAAAGGCAAGCAAACACCGGCAAAACGGGCACATCGCCCTGCATTCCGAGCAAGTCGGCCACGGACAAGCTTCGCTGGGGATCTTCGCGAACTTTGCACTACAACGCGAAGGCCCCATTCACGCCGAACTCAATCAGCATGAATGGGGTCTTCTAGCCAGCCGACTCCGTCAGGAGCCGGCCTTTTCGACTAAACCCGCTGGCGGATAGTTCCGCCAGGGTTCTCGTCGCCCCAACGTGTCGTAACGAAGCGACCCGTCGTTGCGGAGCGGGTCACGGTGCGATTGTTGCTAGTTCCCTTTCCAACCCTTTCGGTCGTGGTCTTGTTAGGCCACCGACCCTTAGCCGCGTTGGAAACGAACTTGCCGGTCTTTGCAGACCGGTTAACAGTGCGTCGAGCCATTGTCGACGTCCTCCTTCGGAGTCTGACGAGAGTGAGCGCGTTTCGTGCTTGAAACGCTGTCAACTCAGTTAGACTCGGTGTATCACGTCCAAGTGGTGACTGAGACTAACCTCTCGTCTCAACGGGGTCGAGCGCCAACTCGGCCCCGTTACTCAGTCTTAGGGGGCTAACGTGAGTATTTCCCCTTTTTACTGGTAGACGCACGTTTTTCGGCAAGTTTCCGCGCCATTGTTGCCGTCTGCTCCTTCGACACGTTGGCCCGCATTTGTCGTACCTCTTGGGTACCAAACGAAGAGCGCCCCAATGCCTCCTTGTAACGGTTCGTCATGCCACGCCTCCTTCGTTCCTATGTTTTCGCGCCTTCGCTCGCACCCGTTCCAGTGCTTTGTTTACACTGTTGGGAAACGTCCCGAGCCTGTTCGCAATTTCCTTCGCTGAAAGCCCTTCGGCATGCAGGCGCGCTACTTCCAACTCTTTGTCCGAGAGCAACCCGGCTACACGGCGCAGTTCGTCATCGAGTTCAAACTGAGCCTCCAACGGCATGTCGCGAGAAGGCAGTTTGAGTAATTCATCTTCCTCTACCTCTTGGATATAGCGTGCAGCCCTCTTGAGTGCTCTGGCGCGTTGTTCCAGCACCTTGCATGCCTCCTTGAGGCACCTGCCGACGAAGAAAGTTTTCAAACTTGCCCCGCCAGTCGGTGACCACTTTCCTCCAACAAGCGCGTCTTCCCGAAACCCCAGGACAGATTGCACGACGATGTCTTGCGCAATCTCCTCTGCTTCATCTGGGGTAAGGAGGTCTAAACGGACATCCTCGTCCTTGGGGACGAATTTCAGTTTCTCGCGGCATTTGGAAAGCAGTTCTTTCGTCAGAATCCACTTCCTGATACAAGCGAACCCGTACCCCATGAGTTCGATCTCGAAATCGTCGTAGTCCCTGCCTTGGAAGCCTTGCTCTCGTAGAATTTCATAGAGCTCTCGGTCGCCCGCAAGGCGCTCTGATTCTTCCCTCGGCTTAGTGGACTTCACCCATGCAGCGGTGGTCTTGCGCTTGCGCCGTCCTGCGTTGCGAAACCTGTCTAGGTCGCTCACGACCCTCCCTAACGTTCTTGAAGCAGAGTTTATCTGCTGGATAGCCCCCTGGCTAGGACTACGTCGCGGATCTAAAGAAGCCCGGGCAGATAGGGTTTCTTCGAAACGTGCAACGTGAAGAACTGTCCAATAGGAGAGAAAATGGCGGGGTACGACTACAAGTAACGGTCGTTTCGTGGACCTCTAGGCTCACCTGGCTTATGAATGACTAGTCGATTGGCGCGACCCGAACGCGATTCCCGTCAGGATCAGCAACGACGAAAGTCGTGCCAAATACGTCCTCGTGCGGCTCTTCGATGATGCGAACACCCTTCGCCACCCAGGCGTCGTAAGTTTCCTGCACCTGCTCTGCCGTGACATTCAGACAAACTTCCGAAGTACGTACTGGTTCGCCCACCAGAGTTGATGACTCTCCCGTCCACAAGGCCAGGGCAACACCTTCCGCTAACCCGAACGTGACGTAACGCGGTGTTTCAAAAGTCGTTTCGATTTCGAGCAAAGCCCTGTAGAAGTCAACCGATTTCTGGATGTCGCTGACGTAGACGATGAAAACCAATTCGCGGTTCATTCTTCCTCCAAACTCAAGATTGCTCTGTCCACGTTACCTGGGCCGTCGGTGGACCCATAGGAACCTGCGTTTCGGACATCAGTATACCATCGGCGCCCCAATCCGTTCTGAGGAAGTCGGACTGAGCAGCACAAGTTCATTCACGGCTGCACAAAACTGGGTAACGGTGTATCGGATTATTCCATTTTACCGTTTCGAGACGACATGTCGTCTCATTACGGCACAGTGAATCACCCCCACTATTTTCTGCTGGTGTTTGCTTCTCCCCACGACACGGTGGAGGTATGCAAAACGAACTACGTATTTCCGTGGGCGATCTTTACCCCCGGCCACAGGCGAACCCCGAGGCCGACTTCGAGTCTGGCCATGGTCTCCAGCGACGGCCAAGTGTTTCCATTGAGGATGTCCGAGATAGTCGATGCGGCGACGTCGGACTTCTCAGCGACCCCCTTGACGCTTCGATAGCGGTTCCGCTCGCGGCGGAGGTTAATCACCATGGCCTGGATCATCTGGTGTTCAGGCGCGCTCACGTCCAGGCTGTCAGGCCAGCCGGGGTAAAGGCTGGCGGGGCTACCGGGCTTCGGTCTCACCATGCCTTAACCGTAGCGCCGGGGACATTGAACGTACTGCTAGGGGTAGTCGTAGCCGCCTTTGGACCGCAAGTGGGGTTTGCGAGCGTTTTGGTGCGGCCACAACGGCAACTCCAACACCGACTCCGCACTTGCCACTGTCTCAGTGCTCGGCCACGACGTGCCGGCCAGCCACCGGCGAAGGACCGCATGCCCTATACCCGAGCGCACCGCGAAGTCACTCTGCGAGCTTGCCCAACCCCGCTCGATATAGTGCTCGATCTCCTGTGCGAGCGACTGCCTCATCAACCACGCCTTCTTGTAGGTTGCGGGCAACTCTTCGGGGTCAACATTCGGCCACTCGGGGTAGGCGGTGGCCGGCGGGTCAAGAGTGCTCACGAGCGTAACCGTATCGCTTATCGAAGTACTTTCCGAGACGTGCAACGCTGCGGGGGTAGATCCCTCGCTCGAAAGTGGGGCGCTTGATGAGCCTCACGCCTGAACAACGAGCGAAGCTCGACTTCTCTATCGACAACTACAACCCGGTAATGGTCTCCAACAACGACTGGGCGCAGGTGGGACCCTTCGTCCGGTGGGCTACCGCTGAGTGCTTCGAATACCGCGACGAAACAGTCTTCTCACTCAAAGACGGTCCTCACCGCGGCCCTGACCGGGTCATGCGGGCGTTCACAACGGCAGCGGTAACGGCGCTGCATTCCGGGCGCGACGTCACGCCGGAAGAGGTGCTCTCAGACGCGAACATTCTGATCACGCTAGAGCAGCTCAAAGGCGGAACACGAGCCTCTGTCCGCTTCTTCCTTACGGCCGCCAGCGACATCATCCTCGGCGTGCGCCCCGACGTGCCAGGCAAAGAGCTTGAATACGCGATCCGAGAACCTTACGAGCAGAAAGACTTCGATGCCCTCTGGGGTTGGCTGGTCACGCAACCGACCCAACTACGGCGGGAACGGGCCATGCTGCTTGTGGCTATGTGCATGGGTGCAGGCCTCGGAAACGACGCTGCGCTGGTAAGAGCACGCGACGTAGAGGTCGATGACAACGGTGTTGTGTGGTTAAACGTCGAGCACTTCCGCGGGCCCTACTTCGCGCCAAAGGTGCCAATGGCTCGCACCTTCGCGAAAGACTTCATGTCCATTGTGGACAAGAAGTCGCGTCACACCGACGAGCCACTTCTCGGCTACGCCACCCGAAAGGACTACGCCACCGGCTACCTCAACAAAGGCCAATCCTTCCACGTCAACGCCTCTCGACTCAGGGCAACCTGGGCCGTCGAGATTATCGACAAAGCACCCTTCTTGGTCGCTTCGTCCGCGCTCGGCAAAAAGAGCTTTCCACGCTTCGTTGAGAGCCTGAAAAAGCGCGAACGCGACAAGTACACCCCACTTGACGGCCATCTCGACCTCTTGCTCGACCCCTTCGGTGACTGGCCGGCCTTTGCAGCCCGCAACGCGAAAGAGGTCTCTATTCGCGTCGGTATTGACGATGACGCTGAGGAAGAAACCCCAATGTCGAAAGCGGTAGCCGAATGGGGCGGCGAGCCGAAGTCAGAAGACGGGCCGGATGCGGACATCTCTCCCATGCAACGGGCTTTAACCGCGCTGCAAGGCGGCAACGGGGCGGAGTCGACTACCCGCCCGAGTGAGGAGAGCCCGGCGCTACATGCAGTTCCCGACCCGGAAGAACGAACCGGCGAGCGCAGCGATGGGGCAGAGAATCAAACTCGACGCCCCCAAAATAGCCTGGCCGACAACCGTACCCAGAAGTACGATTCGCGACCCCAAAAAGGTGGTAAAGGGGGTTGCAAATGACCTTTTCAATCGCTGTTTGTCGCGCTGTAGCACAGGCGATCAAGACGCTCTCTGCTGGTCGTTTGCGACCAACAAGCGCCTGGACAAATAGTCGTCGACGACCAACAATTGGGCTAACTCTTTCCACCACAGAGATAGCCCACGCAACCACCACCATGAACGTGGGCGGACAAGGAAGACTCGTTATGAGCTCCGCCAAAACGCCCAATGAAGTCATCGCGGCTTACCGACCCACCGTCATTTCCAAAGACCGTTGGCAGACAATTGCACCGTTCGTGCGCGAACAGGTCACATCCGCCGCTGACCCAAACTGGACACCCGACCAGACCCGCAACGCACTGCGAATCGTGACCCGGTTCGTTGACTATGCGTCCATCACAGGACGCCTACTGACCGTGGAGAGCGTGTTCATTGATTCTCTCGTCACCGCGTTCGTCCACCACGAACTCGACTACACCACCCACGTCAAAGGCTCAGCCCGAGCAACGTTGCGGGCAGTAGCGAAAGCGGTGAACCCCGACTTCGACGGGCCAAGAAACACCCCGGAGTACGGCACCGACAAGAAACTCGCGCCCTACACACCGCAGGACGTAGCAGCACTGCGGCAATGGGCCGCGGGTGAAACCACCCAAGAGCGGCGCGACCAAGCCGAACTGCTGCTCGCATTCGGTCTCGGCGCCGGTTTGCGGGCCTGTGAGGTTGCCACCCTTACTGACCAGGACGTCGAAGTCGACGAGCACGGTGTCGTGCTGCACCCGTCCGGGTACCGCGGAGCAAGCAAGCGCTTCGTCCCCGTCGAAACCGAATGGAGCGAGGCCATCATGCGAGCCGTTCGTAGCGCGAAGACTTCCGGGTCCTGGCTGTTCCGCCCGCGCCGGACGAGTGCGACAACAGGGGTTATCTCGCTGTTCACCAAGCGATCCGCCCACCCCGCGAACGCAGTTGACCTTGGGCGTGCCCGAACAACCTGGGTTGTCAACCAGGTTGCGAAGGGCGTTCCGGAGTCCGCGGTTTGCGAAGCAGCAGGATTAGCTGACCTCCAGCACTACAGAGCGTTCTTGCTGTCGAACGAACACACCACCGCTCGCGAAGCACGTTCCTTGCTGCACGGCGGTCCGAACCGGCTTACGGGACGAGGCCAGTTAACGGTGATCCGCGGCGGGGCTTAAGCCCTCAGACCCCCAACAACCGACACGTCAAACGCCCAGGTGAACACCTGGAGTGAGTCTTCTACTGCCAAAAACAACGACGAAAGGAGGTGAACCACCATGTCTGACCACCTCGACTCCAACTGGTACCGCGAGTATCTCGCCAAGCGTGGCGAGAAGGACGGCGACGCGAAAACCACCCGCTCAAAGAAGGAGTGGGACGAGGCTCTTACCGAGCTGACCCCCGAAGAGAAGAAGCAGCGCGAAAAGGAGGCCGACGACCGCGACTTCGTCTACCTAGAGTCCCCCAAAGAGGTGTTCAGCGTTGTCCGGCGAGCCTGGAAACTGGTGGAAACCTCCGGCGTTGTGGACTTGGTCCAGCGCTGGCGCGTCGAGGACGGTCTGCGCACTAACAAGGGCGGACGCAAGCGCATTGTGTCTATTCACGTTGCACTTACCCTGTGGGTGCTGCTCGCTATGCGCCGGAAGTCCCAGCACTTCCAGGAAATGGGACGAATTCTCGCGTTTGGGCTTACCCCTGCCATGTGGGACATGTTTAGTCTCAAAGAGATTCCTTTCGACCCGCGTTCCAAGCGTCAGCGACGCAAAGTCCGCAAGAAGTGGTCCTCGCGCGTCTGGGAAACCCTGTGGGTCGTGCGTCAAACAATGGAGCCGTACCCCGAAATTCGCCTCAAGAAGCGCTACACGGTCGGCGAGTGGTTCGACCTCGTCCCCGGAGGCGTGCTCGACGTTGATGACGACGAAGAGAAGAAGGCGTGGCGCGAGGTCCGCAAGAGCCGCGGTATTGAGTTTGCTAACCGTCTTATTTGGGCGAGCATTCAGCTCATGGACCCGGAGGTCTTCGCTGAGTGGGACGGCACCGTTGTAGTCGACGGCACTGCGCTAAAGGTAACGAACCGTGGCAACCCGTCGAAGAAGAAGCTCACCAGCAAAGACTTGCCCCTTGACGCTTTCCTGGCCTCGACGCCTACTGCCGGTTGGCATCACAAGGACTCTTTCTCGCACGATGGCGAAGAATTCGACGGTGACCGCGGTAAGTACTCCTGGGGCTTCGAACTGACACTGTCCGCCATGTCAGGCGAGGGCTTCGCCAAGCATGGTGGTCACCCCGGGCTTATTCTCGGACTCGGCTTCGACCGCCCTGCTGTCAACCCGTCGGCGCGCCTCTGGGAGTCAATTCAAAACCTCACCGAGCGCCCCGAAGTTCCCCGCGGCTACATGACTTTCGACCGGCTTTACCCAGAACAGAAACCGGAGAACCTGCACATTCCCCTGCGTGAAGAGGGATACGGACTCGTTTTCGACTACAAGGACAAGAAAGTCGGTTTCCAGCGCGAACTCGCCAACGGCGCGGTCCTCATTGACGGCAGATACTACTCGCCAGGAATTAAGGCGTTCCCGGACCTCGTCAACCCGCATGAAGAGTACAAAGCAACCAAGAACCGCGAGGTCTACCTCCACCGACTTGAGTTCCGCAAGCGTTTCGAACTTCCTCACAAGGGCACTACAAATGCCGGCGTTGAACGCCGTATGTGCCCTGTCCGCGCCAACGGCACCTCGCTAGCCTGCCCGCTCGTGCCGCGATCCAAAGAGGGCTCGACTGCCAAGGTGCAGATTCCGCTCGCGGTGAAGGAAGTACCGTCCAAGGAACGAGCGCCAAAGGTGTGCCGCCAGGCTTCTATTACCATTAACAACACCGCTGCCGACGGTGCCAAGTTCCGCCAGGATGGACCCGCTTACAAGACCCCAGAGTGGGAAGAGGTCTACGGCCAGCGAAACACCATTGAGTCGCGTAACGACAAACTCAAAAACGCCCGTGGTGTGGGTCTTGGCGACCAGACCAACCGACTCATGCGCGGCTGGGCCGGCCAATTGCTCGCGTCCGCAGTGAGTTGTGTCGCGGTTAATGTGCTCCTCCTCGCGTCCGACTCCGAGTGGTTCGACCATGAGCCGGACGAGCCGAAGCGCCACACCACCCGCTACACCCAAGACCGTGCATACAGCGCGAACACCCTGGCCGGTACCTTCCCGAACGCGCCACCGGTGGCCGCATAACCCGCTAGACCGCAGGGCTTCAATGAACGAAGACCCTCCGGTCCAACAGTCATGTTCGGAAACCTCAAAAGCCCCGGAATTGGTCGCGAAAGACTCGCTCCGGGGCTCATTTTCTTGGGAAAGCAGCCGGTTTCGGTAGAAAGTGGGAGCCGGAACCTCGAAAGGAGGCTCCGGCTCTGACACCGCGGGAGTTTTCTGAACACTTTCAAATAGTTTTCCGAAACCCCCGAGGGTATTTGTGCCCCAGAGAGGAATCGAACCTCCGACACCGGCTTTAGGAGAGCCGTGCTCTATCCACTGAGCTACTAGGGCAATCATCTTCCGGGTAAAACAGCCGTGAAAACACATTCTCGGCGGCCGGAAAATTACTTCATCACTTTAACGCATCTGCGAGCTCTAGTGGCAATTGGGTCCTCGACCTGACACGCAAACATGCAGGAAGCTCGCTATTACCCCCATGTGCTTTTGTGCTCGGCGGTGCCGCCCGGAATCTGGCTAACATGGTTTATAACGAGCGACTTTCTTGCGCTTGCGGTCGCAACAGCGCTACTTATTTTCCGGTCGCTGTTTTGGAGGAGGATGACAATATGATTAAGCCAACTTTCACGGATGTCAACGGTGTCAAGATTAAGTGCTCCATGACCACGGACTCGGACAAGCCGCACCTTTTGGTTTCGCGCATGGAAGATGATGGCTCTTTGACTCCGATTCTGGAGATGAACGTGTACGACTCCAAGTACATGGCCAACGCTTGCGAGATTTACTTGAAGCAGGCCGCTTCGGCTAACCTCCAGGGTTCGATGGCTGGCCTGTCTCCAGATGAGATGGCTGAACAGTTCGGTTACGAGGGAGATCCGACCAATCACTAGTCGAAACGACGCCGCCCGCACTCAGGCCGAGAGCCCTGTATACAGCGGATATGTCGATGTAGACGTCATCGGAATCGGCGCCGGTAGTCCGAGCCACATTACGCTCGAGGCTATCGGCGCTCTTGCTGATGTCGACGTAGTTTTTGCTCTCGACAAGGGTGATGCCAAAGCGGACTTGTTGGCTGCGCGACAGGCGATCGTCGATAAGCATGCGCCGCATGTCGAACTCGTTACCGTTCCCGACCCGCCACGTGACCGCACGCCCGATAACTACGGCGCAGTCGTCCGTGGCTGGCATCAGCGCCGTGCAGAGCTGCTTGCCGACGCCTTCGTCGCTCACCTCGGACGAGAGGGCAAGCGCCGCGGTGCGTTCTTGGTCTGGGGTGACCCCTCCTTGTACGACTCAACATTGCGGATTTTGCAGCGCGTCCGCGACCTTGGGCTGGACGTGCGATCGCGAGTTATCCCCAGTGTGACGGCGATTTCCGCGCTGACCGCAGCACATGGAGAGTGCCTGAACCAGATTGGTAAACCGGTATTGATTACCACTGGTCGGCGCCTGGGGGAGCGTGCGCCTGGCATGGATGCGGTGGTGATGCTCGATGGCGGTGCAGCCTGGCTCGAGCACGCGGACCCGGAGGAAGAGATTCTCTGGGGTGCATTCCTGGGAACGGAGCTGGAGACGCTCCGCCGCGGCCGCGTTGGTGACATCGGCGAAGAGATTGCAGAGCTGAAAAAGAAGCTACGCGCGGAGCACGGTTGGATTATGGATATCTACCTGCTGCGTTCCGGCGCCTAGGACTGAGCAGTCGCAGCCGTGCCAGCTCGGCTAGCTGACCTTCTTGCCCAAGAAGCCCTCTGCCCATCGGTGGAGGGCTTTTTCGGCGGCTTCGACGCCGTCGGCGACGGTTACCTTGGTGAGGACCTGATCGTCGTTAGGCAACACGCGTGCGGGATCGCCTGCGGGACGGACGGTGATGCTGACGTGGTCGGCATTGATGACCTCGACGGTTGCTAGTGCGAGCATCTCGACGTTCGTCTGCTCAGCAACCGCAAAGCGGTAGGCGGTGTCGTTTTCCCACTCGGTGGTGGAGTTCCGAAGGAACTCGGCGACGGAGTCAGGGGCCAATTCTGTGAGTAATTGGGTTGCGACCGGGGCGTCATCGACGCGGGAATCGTGGCGCAGCGGACGGCAGTAGAAGCGGCCGGCATTTACTTCCATGGGTTCCATACCGTCCACTCTAGACGTCCTGAACAGTGTTTAAGGGCGCCGGGGAGGGGCTGAAAAGAATCAAGCGGGGCTGGCTGCGAATCCCATCGCAACCAGCCCCGCTTAGAGCTTTAGAACTACTTCAGTTCCATCAGGACATCGCCCTTGCCGACACCTGAGCCAGCCTCGGTAGCCAGACCCGTGACAACGCCGTCCTTGTGAGCCTTGACTGGGTTTTCCATCTTCATGGCCTCAAGGACAACCACGGTGTCACCCTCGGAGACTTCCTGGCCCTCTTCGACGTTGACCTTGATGACGGTGCCCTGCATCGGAGCAACCACAGCGTCACCGGAAGCGGCCTTCTTGGAACCGCCAGCGCGCTTCTTCTTGCTCTTCTTCTTGGCACCAGCGTTGCCGCCGCCCAGAGCCAGGTCGCCCGGCAGGGCTACCTCGACGCGGCGACCGTCGATCTCGACGACAACCTTCTGAGCCGGAACGGTGTCGGTGTCAGCGTCGGAGTCACCGTCGTACGGAGCAATCGGGTTGTCCCATTCCTCTTCAATCCACTTGGTGTAGACGTCAAACTTCTCGCCATCGCCGACAAACGCCGGGTTCTCCACAATGTGGCGGTGGAACGGAATGACCGTTGCCAGGCCCTCAACCTGGTACTCGGACAGAGCACGAGCGGAGCGGCGTAGGGCCTCTTCGCGGGTCTCGCCCCAAACAATCAGCTTGGCCAGCATGGAGTCGAACTGGCCGCCGATGACGTCGCCCTCCTTGATGCCGGTGTCCATGCGGACACCCGGGCCGGACGGTTCGACGTACTTGGTGATGGTGCCCGGAGCCGGCATGAAGTTGCTGCCGGCGTCCTCGCCGTTGATGCGGAACTCGAAAGCGTGACCGCGCATCTCCGGGTCTTCCTTGATGGACAGTTCCTTGCCTTCAGCAATGCGGAACTGCTCGCGGACCAGATCGAGGCCGGTAATTTCCTCGGTGACCGGGTGCTCCACCTGTAGACGAGTGTTGACCTCGAGGAAGTTAATCAGACCGTCAGCGCCAACCAGGTACTCAACGGTGCCCGCACCGTAGTAGCCAGCCTCGCGGCAGATGTCCTTAGCGGACTGGCGCAGGCGCTCATCCTGCTCCGGGGTCAGGAACGGAGCAGGTGCTTCCTCGACGAGCTTCTGGAAACGACGCTGTAGCGAGCAGTCACGGGTGGAGGCGACAACGACGTTGCCGTGCTTATCAGCGAGAACCTGGCACTCGACGTGGCGTGCCTTGTCCAGGTAGCGCTCGACGAAGCACTCACCGCGACCGAAGGCGGCAACGGCCTCACGGGTAGCGGACTCGTAGAGGTCAGCGACCTCTTCCATCTTGTGTGCGACCTTCATGCCGCGGCCACCGCCACCGAAAGCGGCCTTAATGGCGATTGGCAGACCGTGCTCCTTGGCGAACGCGACGACCTCGTCTGCATCCTTAACTGGCTCCTTGGTGCCTGGAGCCATTGGAGCGTCAGCCTTCAGCGCGATGTGACGAGCGGTGACCTTGTCGCCCAGGGCGCGGATGGACTCTGGTGACGGGCCAATCCAGATCAGGCCAGCGTTCTCAACAGCCTCAGCGAAGTCTCCGTTCTCCGACAGGAAGCCGTAGCCCGGGTGGATGGCATTAGCGCCAGACTTCTTTGCGGCGTCCAGAATCTTGTCGAAGACTAGGTACGACTCAGCGGAAGTGGTGCCACCGAGAGCAAAAGCCTCATCCGCCATGGTCACGAAAGGAGCGTCCGCATCCGGCTCAGCGTAAACGGCGACGGAAGGAATGCCTGCGTCCTTCGCAGCGCGAATAACGCGAACGGCAATCTCGCCACGGTTGGCGACGAGAACCTTCGTGATTTTTTCAGTGGTCTGCTCGGACACGAAATCCTCCATTTTTCGTGGGCACCCCGAGAATTGGCCCTCGGGGCAAGGTTGCGACAGTCATTTGTAGGAATCACAAGCAGCACTGCAGTTAACTGAGCGGTGAACCGCAATGCGGTTAACCACGCGGTAGCTAACAGCGTGTGACCCAATGTCTCCATTGTGTCACAGGTGCGGTAAGCAACCTCTTTTTGCTCGCTACATAAGGGGGTAGGGATTGTGGTCTTGAGCAGCATTCAAGTGGTCATGGGGGCAGCTGAAGTGGCTATTTTCCGCCCAAAAACCTAGGTTTGTGGTTAAAATTATCACCCAAGAGTGCAACTGCCGCCCCCTTGATTGGGGGCGGCAGGGGGAAACTAAATCTCCGATGTAGCGTCAGCCACTGACGCTGGAAAAACGGTGGGGGAAGCGCCCACCGGTTGCATCGATCGCCTACAGGCTTCCCGGCTCCGAACCGTGGGCAATGGGCATGCCAATCATGTTGCCCCACTCAACCCACGAGCCGTCGTAATTGCGAACATTCTCGTGGCCGAGCAGGTGGTGCAGTACAAACCAGGTGTGCGCGGAGCGCTCGCCGATGCGGCAGTAGACAATCGCCTCATCTTCAAATTGGACGTGCGCGTAAATCTGCTCGAGCTCTTCGCGATCGCGGAAACGCGAGTTCGGGTGAACGGACTGATTCCATGGAATGTTTACCGCGGTTGGAATATGGCCACCACGCAGGACACCTTCTTGCGGGTAATCGACCATGTGGGTTCGCGCACCGGCATACTCCTCCGGAGTGCGTACGTCGATAATCGGAGCCTTTCCAATGAGCTCACGTGTATCGCTGAAGTAGGCGCGCAGTGTCTTGTCGTCGCGCTCGACGACAGGGTAGTCAGTGCGTGGGTAATTGGGGACCTCGAAGCTCGTGTCTCGTTCTTCAGTCATCCAGGCATCGCGGCCACCGTTAAGCAGGCGCACGTCGGGATGCCCAAAAAGCTCGAAGACCCAGAGTGTGTAGGCGGCCCACCAGTTGGACTTGTCGCCGTAGATTACGACGGTGTCATCGCGCGAGATACCCTTCTCGCGCATGAGCTCGGCAAAGCCTTCGGCGTCGATATAGTCGCGGCGCACAGGATCGTTGAGGTCGTGATGCCAGTCGATGCGAACCGCGCCCGGAATATGTCCAATGTCGTAAAGCAGTGAGTCCTCGTCGGATTCAACAACGCGCAGACCGGGAGAGCCCAGTCGGGCAGCAAGCCAGGAGCTAGAGACGAGGCGCTCAGGGTGGGCGTACTGCTGGAACTGGGGGTGCGGGTCGTGCGGAACAGCCATCGGATACTCCCTTGGCGCAAGTTGGGTGGGTGGGACTTTCTGACGTTTATCGTCAATTGCATATCTAGTTTACGGGTCGCGTGGCGAACGGCGGAATAGTCCCCAGTGTGAGCGCTTTCCGACGGCAACAATTGCGTCCGCGGCCACCCTGGGATACGCCTCACAGTTGGGGGTAAAAGCAGTGTTTTCAGCGCGCTTGGAGTCCAGGTAGTGCCCTAAAATTTAGCTGAGAGTTAGCGCAAAAACTGTGTTGATTCGTATCACTGGAAAATGGGCTGAAATGGGCTATCTGCCTGGGTATTCGCTGCGTTACGGAGACAATTGAGTGCCGGAAGTCCATGTATTTTCTTAAAAGGAGTGCCTGTGCACAAGAACATTGTTGTATTCGAGATCGAGGGCGGCTCGGACAAGTACTTCGACGGACACCGCAAGGACACCATGCCAATCGTCAACGCTATCCGCGAAGCCGGTTGGTCCGCTGAGGTCGTCTACTACCGACCGGAGTGGAACGACGACCTGTACGACTACGTCTCCCAGAACTTCGACGGCTACATCTCCCGCGTAAACCCGGGCAACATCCCGGGTGGTGAGAGGGGCTACTTCGAGCTTCTGACCAGTCTCTCGGTCGCTGGTTTGGTTGGTATGTCCACCCCGGGCGAGATGATGGCCTACGGCGCAAAGGACGCACTGGTCAAGCTCAAGGATACTGACCTGGTTCCGTCTGACACCGCTGCTTACTACGACGTCGAGGCATTCCACAGCACTTTCCCGACCTCCCTGTCCTACGGCGAGCGCGTCCTTAAGCAGAACCGTGGCTCCACCGGATCCGGCATCTGGCGCGTGCGCATCGCTGACGAAGAGGTTGCTAAGAACGTTGAGCCGGGCACCCCGCTGCCGCTAAACACCAAGCTGAAGTGCACCGAGGCCGTGGACAATCACACTGAGACTCGTGAGCTCGGCGAGTTCATGGATTTCTGCGACCAGTACATCATCGGCGATAACGGCATGCTTGTGGACATGCGCTTCATGCCGCGCATCACCGAAGGCGAAATTCGCATTCTGCTGGTCGGCCCGCACCCGGTCTTCGTGGTTCACAAGAAGCCGGCCGAGGGCGGCGACGCTTTCTCCGCAACCTTGTTCTCTGGCGCGAAGTACACCTACAACAAGCCGGAAGAGTGGCAGGACCTCATCGACATGTTTGCTGAGGCTCGCCCGGTCATTGCCGAGAACCTCGGTGGCGACAATATCCCGCTGATCTGGACCGCTGATTTCATGCTGGCAGACGGCGAGAACGGCGAGGACACCTACGTTCTCGGCGAGATCAACTGCTCCTGTGTTGGCTTCACCTCCGAGCTGGATATGGGTATCCAGGAGCTTGTTGCTCAGGAGGCCATCAAGCGCGTTGAGGCTGCTAACAAGTAGTCTCAACAGCTAGGAAAACCGCACCAATTTGGTGCGGTTTTTTGCTTTACGACGTCCTTGCGATGCCTACCTATTCCAGAACTGGGAGACCGAATAGCCGTAGCGATACAGAGCTCGGCGCACGACAGGTAGCGACAGTCCGATCACACTGGATGAGTCGCCATTGATGCCATCGACAAACCAGCCGCCTAGAGCCTCCAAGGTAAACGCGCCAGCGCACTTCAGTGGCTCGCCCGTCGCAGCGTAGGCACGGATGTCCTCTTCTGGGACTTCGGCGAAATCGAGGGAAGTAATCGCTACCTCAAGGTGCTCGCCCTTTGGTGTCACGACACAGTGACCAGTAATCAGCTCAGCCGTCCGGCCACTCTGTTGGTGCCAACGCTCAATGGTCTTTTCTTCCGTGTGGGGCTTGCCCTGCAACTGCCCGTCGAGAAGCAGCATTGAATCCCCTCCAATGACAATGTCATTGGGGTAGGCCGGAGAGGCAGCGTGTGCCTTGGCCTGCGCGAGTTCCTCGACGATGCGTACCGGCGATGCGTCCGGAAGGGCTGTGATTACGGCATCCTCGTCGACGTTGGGCGCTACTGTGATGGGCTCGATGCCTGCAGAGCGCAGAATGTGCAGTCGCGAAGGGGAAGTGGAAGCCAAGACGATTCGGGGGCTGCTCATAGTTAGTGATTTTAGTGAGGGCGGAATCGTAAAGCCTAATTTTTGTGGCAAACATGCGTGGGGTTGGCCCGATTGTAAGAACAGGCAGATTTTTTTAGATGGCAGCTGCCTTCTAGTGATGTAAAGTAAAGTGGACATCAAGTTAAAGAAAGTACACAGATGAGTGGGGAAGAACGTTCGAACCAGGTCAGGAGATACCGACGCTGGTTGGAGCTGAGCCAAGCGGATTTAGCCGCGAAGGTGGAGGTCTCGCGGCAAACCATTGCAAATATCGAGCGGGGAAATTACTCGCCTTCGGTGTATTTGGCGTTGCGTATCTGCAAGGTACTGGGAAAAACAGTCGAAGAAATTTTTGGTGAGGAAGGATACTGACAATGTCCTATGCGGATGTCGTAATTGAACGCAACAGCGCCACGGTGGACGATGAGTATCAGCAGATGTTGCTGCATAAGTCCTACACGTACGGGTTCACAATGATGATGTGGGCTAATTACGTGCTTGCAACGGTACTGATTTGGCTCATTCCAGAGCCAAAGATGGTGGGCGTGACAGTGGCAATCATCTTGATGCCGCTGGTTGGACTCCTGTTTTCGCAGCGGTGGTTGCGACGTCAAGTGCCAATGCCGAAGATTAATGGTCTTACAAAAGGCGAGATTGCAGCACTCGTAGCCGTCATTGGGCTGTGGCTGATTGGTTTTATCAGAGTGCAAATGCTCTCTGAGGCAAGCGCTGGTGGGGCACTATCGGAATCGTGGGGATTCATTGCCGGCGCTGTGGTGGGTGCTGCCATCGGTCTGGCGTTTGTGTATTTCCTGTTCAAGGTGGTGTGGCCGGTAGCTCGCAACCGTGATCAGCGTCGGCTGGACCGGGAGCTCGATGACGAGTTTGATGGCGAGTCGCTGGGTGAACAGCGCTAGTAATAAGCAGTGGTCAAGGCTAAGGCAGTAACAAAAACCAAAGCGCCACCATCGGAAAACCCGATGGTGGCGCTTTGTGCTAGCGAATCGACGCAGCTAGCGTGCGGTAACGACTACGCGGTAAGCGGTAGCTGTACTAGTAGAAATGGACGTTGCGGAACGTGCCCGGTACGTGCTGGTGCGGCTGGTGGAAACCCTCTTCCAGCCGACCCCAGTTGTTGCGCGGGCCGCGGTCCTCTGGGGCACCGCCGGCTGCTGCCATACCTGCGAACAAAAGCGCGAGCGTGGCGGTTTCAGCGTCTGACGGGTTGCCCTTGAGGACGGACATGAACGGTGCAGCCGGGGCTGTAGCGGCGTCCTTGTCTTCGGTTGCTGGGGTGTTTTTGGAATCGGTCACAGCGGAATGTTCCCATGCTTCTTGGCGGGTACGTTAACAACCTTGCGATCCAGCAGACGCAGACCCTCGATGATCTGACCGCGGGTCTCGCTCGGCGGGATAACGGCGTCGATGAAGCCGCGCTCAGCAGCCATGTACGGGTTGACCAGGGTGGCCTCGTACTCTGCCTCGTACTCCTTCTGCAGTGCGACGACGTCCTTGCCCTCGGCTGCAGCAGCCTTGAGCTCCTTGCGGTAGATGAAGCCGACAGCGCCGGAAGCACCCATGACCGCAATCTGAGCGGTCGGCCATGCCAGGTTGATGTCAGCGCCCATGTCCTTGGAGCCCATCACACAGTAAGCTCCGCCGTAGGCCTTACGGGTGATGACGGTAATCTTCGGGACGGTGGCCTCAGCATATGCGTACAGCAGCTTGGCGCCACGGCGGATGATGCCGTCGAACTCTTGGTTGGTGCCCGGCAGGAAGCCTGGAACGTCAACCAGCATGATGATCGGAATGTTGAAGGCGTCACAGGTGCGGACGAAGCGAGCCGCCTTCTCGGATGCCTTGATGTCGAGGCAGCCAGCGAACTGAATCGGCTGGTTGGCGACGAAACCGACCGAGCGACCTTCCACGCGACCGAAGCCGATGACCACGTTCTGTGCGTAGTCCTCCTGAATTTCCAGGAAGTCCTCGTCGTCGACCAGACGGGTGATGACGTCCTTGATGTCGTACGGCTGGTTTGGGGAGTCCGGAATCAGCGTGTCGAGCTCGAGGTCAGTCTCAGTGATGTTGTCAGCGATGGAGCCCTCGAACGGCTCAGCCTCCATGCGAGGAGCCTCAGCGCGGTTGTTGGACGGCAGGTAGCTGACCAATTCCTGAACGAAAGTCAGAGCGTCTTCGTCATCAGCGGCGGTGTAGTGCGAAGTACCGGAGGTGCTCATGTGAGTACCAGCGCCACCCAGCTCTTCCTGTGTGACCTCTTCGCCAGTGACGGTCTTAATAACGTCCGGGCCGGTGATGAACATCTTGGAAGTGCCATCGACCATGACAATGAAGTCGGTCAGAGCCGGGGAGTAGACGTGGCCACCAGCGCAGGCGCCCATGATCAGGGAAATCTGTGGGATAACACCAGAAGCCTGGGTGTTTCGGAAGAAGATCTGGGAGTAGAGGCCGAGGGAAACAACGCCCTCTTGGATGCGGGCACCAGCACCCTCGTTGATGCCGATAATTGGGACACCGGTCTTGATGGCCAAATCCATGATCTTGACAATCTTTTCACCGTAGACTTCACCGAGCGCGCCACCGAAGATGGCGCCGTCCTGCGAGAAGACACAGACCTGGCGGCCATCGATGGTGCCGTAGCCTGTCACAACACCGTCAGTGACAGGGCGCTTGGCATCGAGGCCGAAGTTCTTGGAGCGGTGACGTGCGAGAGCGTCAACCTCCACGAACGAGCCCTCGTCCAAGAGGAACTCGATGCGCTCACGAGCGGTCATCTTGCCCTTGTCGTGGACGCGGTCAATGCTGGCCTGGCCCATTGGAGCCTGGGTCTCTGCGAGACGGGCTCGCAGATCGGCCAGCTTTCCAGCAGTAGTGGTCAAATCCGGGGTTTCACCGGTTGATGTATTTGCGGCAGTCGTCATACCAACTAGTTTACGTTTCGAAAACGGGGGGAGGTAGTTGGGGGCAATCGCTGTTAACAAAAGTAGGGGTAATGACTAGCTCGTTGTACAGCAAAAAGCCTGCTCTTACAGTGGAATATTGCCGTGCTTGCGCGCAGGCCACGGTACTTTCTTTGAAGTTAGAAGGCGCAGATTTTTTATCACCCGAGTTCGTGTCTCGGAGGGGAGGATGACTTCATCAATTAACCCCCGTTCGGCGGCGCGATAAGGCGTGAGCATGTGTTGCTCGTATCCCATTTCCAGTTCAGCAATGAGTTCTTTCACACTCTCGGGAGTGCCAAATCTATCGGCCGCTGGGTCTGCTGCGAGAGCTGCTTCGGTGGCGGTTCGAATCTCGGCACGATGGAGGAAGCGTACTGCGCCAGAGGCGCCCATCACGGCGATCTGTGCCGTCGGCCAAGCCAGATTTACATCCGCGCCGAGCCCCTTTGATCCCATCACGCAATACGCGCCGCCATAGGCTTTGCGCATGGTGACGGTGATTTTAGGAACGGTTGCTTCTGCATACGCATAGAGCAATTTAGCGCCACGGCGCAGAATTCCCTGGTGTTCTTGATTTGAACCGGGGAGAAAGCCGGGTACGTCTACGAGAAAGACGAGTGGAATGTTGAAACAATCGCAGGTTCGGACGAATCGCGCGGCCTTCTCCGCTGCATCGATATCTAGGCAGCCCGCGAATTCCATGGGCTGATTAGCGACAAACCCAACAGATTGACCGTTGAGACGGCCAAGGCCAATCACGACATTGGCTGCCCGGTTTTCCTGGATTTCCAGGAACTCCGCATCGTCGCAAAGCGCGTAGATGACTTCATGCACGTCGTACGGCGTGGATGGGCTGTCGGGAATGAGACTGTCGAGGGTGCGATCGAGGTCGGTGATTTCGTCACTGGCATCGGAATCCCAGCTGGGCGCGGGGGAGGTTGTGTTGTTGGGGAGGTAGTCCAGCAAATCGCAGACCCAGTCGAGTCCATCCTGCTCGCTAGTGGCGGTGTAGTGGGAGTTTCCGGCGATCTCCATATGGGTGTCGGCGCCGCCGAGCTCGTGTTGGCTGATTTTTTCGCCAGTGACTGTTTCGATTACGTCAGGGCCGGTGACGAACATACGGGAGTTTTCCTCCACCATGACAACGAAGTCCGTCAGTGCTGGGGAGTAGGCATTTCCGCCCGCACAGGCACCAAAAATGACTGAAATCTGCGGAATGACGCCGCTGGCGCGAACGTTGTGGTGGAACGTCTGGGCAATAAAGTCAAGTGAGACTGCGCCATCTTGGATACGGGCGCCGGCGCCTTCGTACATGCCAATAAGGGGGCGGCCGGTAGTGATGGCAAGTTCCTGAATCTTGACCATCTTTTCGCCGTAGACCTCTCCGAGTGCACCACCGAAGATTGTGCCGTCCTGAGAGAAGATGCAGACCTCACGGCCGTCTATGGTTCCCCAGCCGGTGATGATTCCGTCGGTCACGGGGCGTTTGGCTTCCATTCCAAATGCGGTAGTGCGGTGGCGGGCTAGTGCATCGAATTCGACAAAAGACCCTTCGTCCAGCAGGTAGTCAATGCGCTCGCGGGCATTCATTCGCTCAGTCAGTTTGAGCTTGTCGTAGCCTCGCGACCCCATCGGAGTCAGTGCAGCAGTGCGTCGGCGTAAAAGGTCTTCATTGAGAAAAGCGGTGGTGTGTTGCTCCGCCGCCAAACGTGAGGAAATAGTCATGTTATGGAATGTAGTGTTTGGGAAGGAAAATAGTAAAGCAGGCGAGCTGTGATGATTCTCACGCTGTCGAGCTCTTGAGAAAGGCCACGACTCAGTGAATCCGGCCATGACGCTAGACTGCTGTGCATGACCGACCCCAGAATTGTTGCTTCCCGCAAGCCTCTTGACGCCACGCGTGTGCGCGCAGCCGCGCCGGGCTGGAGTTCCATTGAGGTTGTCGAAACCACTGGTTCGACCAATGCCGATCTTCGGCAACAGGCGGCACTGGGGCAGGCGGCAGATCTCAGTGCGCTTATCGCCTCGGAACAGACCGCAGGTCGCGGTCGACTGAGCCGTAGTTGGACGGCCCCGAAGGGTGCGTCCATTGCACTCAGCGCAGTGCTGCGCCCGGAAGGGCTCGCACCCGAGCAACTGGGTCTGTTGCCGTTAGTCGCGGGCCTCGCAGTCGTCGATACTGTGGTGGAAGTTGCGGGTCTTGCGCCTGAGCGCGTTTCCCTGAAGTGGCCGAATGATGTCCTGGTTGACGGTCGTAAGCTCTGCGGAATTCTGGTGGAGGCCGCGTCGCTGACACCGCCAATTCTCATTCCGGGAATCGGCATCAACGTTTCCCTGCAGGAAGATGAGTTGCCGGTGCCACACGCCATTTCGCTATACCTGGCGGGAGCGGAAAACCTCGACCGCGATGACATCTCCGCTGGTGTGCTGCGGGCGCTGGGACGTCGTCAAGCACAGTGGCGAAAGGGCGATGCTGAGCTGCTGCGGGACTACGAGGCGGTGTGCGCGACCATCGGATCGAACGTGCGCGTGGAGTTGCCGGGAGACCGCGTGCTGGTGGGCAAGGCGGTTGGCGTGCGTGCCGACGGCGAATTGATCGTCACCGACGAAGCTGGCACAAGTCACTTTGTTGCGGCCGGTGACGTGTTCCATGTTCGCGCCACTGACGGCGGCTATGCGTCCCCGCAGGCTGATTCGGAGCGGGGGTAGTGCTGTATGGCCTTTCCCGATGATGAGTTGGACACGCGCGAGGCAATTCTGCTGGACACCAATCCAACTTTTGGTCGGCTGGTGTGGCCGCTCTTGGAACTCATGGTTATCACCGGCGTCTGCTGGTTACTGATTGGGTTTATCGACGGCCCTGCGATTGCTCCGGGAGATTTGCAAGGTGTGCGTCAGCTGCTGCTCTTCGCGTGGCTGGGGCTTATTCTCTGGCGCGTCGTTCGTCCGGTACTAAGTTGGCTGGGGGAGCGGTTTGTACTGACTGATAGGCGAATTATTCTGCGCCGTGGCATTCTGCGCCCGCAGGTGGTCTCGATTGATTTGCGTTCGGTGCGTGCGGTCAATCGCAAGGGCGGCGTGCTGTATCTGCACACCCGCAGTTTCGGCCCGCCGCTGGCTGTGGAAGATATTCCCAGCTCTCGTAAGGTGGCTAAGTTGGTCTCCCGGTTGACTTAGAATTTTGGGTCATAACCTACAATCAGGGGTGTGATTGCTTCGGATACCCCTGAAAACCCCACTAATTCCACTTCTGATTCCGCTGCAGCGCTAACTGCTGCGCAGCATCCCGCGCATGCTGATGGCGTGCCGGTTGTAGCGGTGATTGGTGACGGTCAGCTGGCTCGTATGATGCAGACTGAGGCCATTGAGCTGGGACAGTCCATCCGTTTGCTCGCCGGTTCGCCGGATGCTTCCGCGGCGCAGGTGTGTGCGGACGTTATCATCGGCGACTACCACGTCTGGGAAGATGTTGAACGCGCTGTCGCCGGTGCGCAGGCCGTGACTTTCGACCATGAGCACGTTCCCACCGAATTCCTCAACAAGCTGACCGAGATGGGCTACTCGGTTCAGCCTCAGCCGTCGGCGTTGCTGTACGCGCAGGATAAGCTGCTGATGCGCCAGCGCCTGGAGGAACTGGGCGCTCCAGTACCTGCCTACGCTGCAATTGAGTCCGCCGAGGATGCCGAAGCATTCTTCGACCGCGTTGACGGTGCCGTCTGCCTGAAGGCCCGACGTGGCGGTTACGACGGTCACGGCGTGTGGTTCCCGAAGGACCGCGAGGATCTGCGCGCGCTTGTCGACGAACTGCTGGGCAAAGATGTGCCGCTGATGGCCGAGCGGAAGGTCGCGCTGGTTCGTGAGTTGTCAGCCATGTGTGCGCGCACACCGTCGGGTGAGGTCAAGGCCTGGCCGGTCCTCGAGTCTGTGCAGCGTGACGGCATCTGTGTTGAGGCAATCTGCCCGGCGCCAGGGCTTGCCGACGACCTTGCGAGAGCGGCCGAAAAGCTCAGTGTGACCATCGCTTCCGAGCTGGGAGTAACCGGCGCGCTGGCAGTTGAGCTGTTCGAAACCGTCGATGCTGACGGCAATCCGGAGATTTTTGTCAACGAGTTGGCCATGCGGCCACACAACACTGGTCACTGGTCGCAGGACGGCTGTGAGACCAGCCAGTTTGAGCAGCACCTGCGTGCAGTTGCTGACATGCCACTGGGTTCCACTCGCCCGACTGCGCCGGTGACGGTAATGGTCAATACGCTCGGTGGCGATGAGGCCTCGGATGTACCTATTTCACAGCGTTTTGCTGAGGTATGGCGTCGTTTCCCATCAGCGAAGATTCACTGGTACGGGAAGGATTGGCGCCCTGGACGTAAGCTGGGGCACGTCAACCTGTGCGGCTACGACGCAAGCCCGGAAGGCATCGCGGAGACCCGGCGGGTTGCCAACCTCGCTGCTGGCTACATCGTCGATGGCGTGTGGGCAGACGGCTACACCGCATAGGTGGCTGGCGCTGTATAAGAATTAGATTGCTATCTCAAGGAGACAACATTGGCTGAAGCAAACCAGGTGGCAAGCCCGAAGTTGGCCAACGTAACCGGTCCGCTGGTCGGTCTGATTATGGGGTCGGACTCGGATTGGCCGACCATGGAGCCCGCAGCGGAGGTCTTGGCTGAGTTCGGAATTCCCTTTGAGGTAGGTGTGGTCTCTGCACACCGCACTCCGGAACGCATGATTGACTACGCAAAGTCCGCCGCTGACAAGGGGCTGCGCTGCATTATCGCTGGCGCCGGTGGTGCAGCACACCTGCCGGGCATGGTTGCGTCGGCCACTCCGCTGCCGGTTATCGGCGTGCCACGCGCGTTGGAGAACCTGGAGGGTGTCGATTCCCTGCTGTCAATCGTTCAGATGCCGGGCGGCGTTCCGGTGGCAACCGTCGGTGTGGGCGGCGCTAAGAACGCTGGCCTGCTGGCTGTGCGTATTCTCTCGGCCGGTTACCCGGAGCTCATTGTGGCGATGGAGAACTACCAGGCCAACATGCGCGATCAGGTCCTGGAAAAGGACGAGCGTCTGCGCAAGAAGCTGATGGGTGAGTAGGGCGCGCAACCAGCCCCGAACTACCCGCGCATATGAACTGCGGGGTAGTGGAACGTGTCCGGGTCGGCGGTCTCCCAGGCTTCGGCCCAGTTGTGGAAGCGAGTTCCGCTCAGCAGCTCGCCTGGCTGCAGCCAGTTGTAGAGCTCCGCGTAGGTCTCACCGACCTGCTCATTGGTGCGCCGCAGCAGGTGGGACGGCCCCAGCTCAGAGAAGCTATTCAGGCCCATCGATGCCAATAGGCTAGCTGCTTCCGCGACCGTGGCATTGTGATAGTTGGCCACACGCTGACCCTTGTCGTCGACATCCAGGGCCTTCCACAGGCTCGGATCCTGGGTAGCCACACCCACCGGGCAGGTGTTTGTATGACATAGCTGAGATTGGATACAGCCGGTGGCCATCATCATGCCGCGAGCCGAGTTCACAAAGTCAGCACCGATGCACATGCGCTTCACAATATCGAAGCCAGTAATGACCTTGCCGGACGCACCGAGCTTAATGCGATCTCGCAGACCGGCACCTACGAGCGCGTTATGGACGAGAATCAGGCCGTCGGTAAGCGGCAGGCCAACGCGGTCGGAGTATTCCAGCGGTGCAGCGCCGGTGCCGCCTTCAGCGCCGTCGACGATGATGAAGTCCGGGGTGATGTTCTCTTCCAGCATGGCCTTGCACACGGCGAGGAACTCAAGCTGGGAGCCAACACACAGCTTGAAACCGACCGGCTTGCCACCGTTGAGCTCGCGCATGGTGCCCATAAACCGAACAAGTTCACGCGGGGTGGAGTAGACGCGGTGGTACGGCGGGCTCATCACACCCTTGCCAACTGGTACGTGGCGAGTAGCCGCGATTTCCTCATTGACCTTGTGACCTGGCAGCATGCCGCCGAGTCCAGGCTTTGCGCCCTGGCTAACCTTCAGATAGGTTGCCTTGACCTGCGGAATCTTAGCCTTTTCGCGGAAGAGCTCCGGATCGAAGTCGCCATCCTCGGTACGCGCACCGAAGTAACCGGAACCCAGCTGCCAATAGAGGTCGGCACCATACTTCAAATGGTAAGGGCTGATAGCGCCCTCGCCGGTGTCCTGTACGAAGCTGCCCAGCTTCGCGCCCTTATTCATTGCCATGACAGCGTTAGGGGACAGAGAGCCGAAACTCATGGCTGAGATGTTGAAGATAGACGCTGAGTACGGCTGGGCGCAGTCCGGACCGCCAATATCTACGCGCGGATCCTCGATGACGTGCTGGCTCGGCGCCATCGAGTGGCGGACGTACTCGTAGCCGGGCGCATTAATCTTTCGCTCAGTACCGAATGACTTCTTCGAGGACAGCCCCTTCGCACGCTCGTAGACCACGGTACGGGTATCGCGGTCGAATGGAGCGCCGTCGAAGTTGCGTTCGATGAAGTACTGCTGCATCTCAGGGCGAATGGTCTCACCCATGTAGCGCAGATGGCCGATGACCGGGAAGTTCCGCAAGATGGAGTGCTTCCTCTGAAGCATGTCATAGATAGCCACAACATCCAGGAAGAGGATGAAGGCCATCAGAATCCACCACCATGGGCTCAGATCCCATACAGCCAGTGCGCCCAAGACGTTGATGAGGGCGAGAATCGCAAGAATATATGGTCGGGTAATCACGGTTTCCAGGTTATCGCGACTACTTAGAGCGCTTCTCGACGGGACAGCTGCGACTAAATCACACGGGCTTTTTCGGCCGTAGAAATAGCAGTGACACGCTCGCTATCGCCACCGCGCACGACGACGGCAGCACCTCCACGAACCCAAGCCGACAGCACATTACATGCCCATTTATCTGCGGTGACCTGTGAAGAATCAGGCACCAGCCAGCCGTCGGAAACGACGCGGGAACCGGGCGTGAGCTGCATCTCGTCCGCATAATCGCCAGCAGATGAAAGCAGTTCTGCAGCCGACTTTTCCCCAATAACGGGGGTTTGGTCGGAGTCCGGGCCTGCGCCTAGATATGCGTCTGGGTGGAAACGAACTTCCGGACCAAAGTCAATGACTCCCGGTGGAATATCATCACCGCATTCCACGACACCGCGGCCAAAGGGATCGTCGGTAAGCACTGCGAGGTAGGCATCTGGGAACTTCTCTTCCCACGTGCTGACGTTGCTGACAGTGGTGAATACGACCAGCGGCTCCTCATCGCTAACGGTGACGCCAGCACGCTCGCAGCCCAGGATGATGCAGGCGGACTGCCAAATCAACGGCAAGTCAATCCATACTTGGTCTCCGGCGACGAGGTCGAACTCATCGTGCAGCATGTTGGCGATCTTGCTGGCCCAGTTGTCCAGAGTTTGGGCCGATAGATCAGTACGACCGCCGGTAGTTTCGTCATAACAGGTCAAACGAGGCACGGACGGGTCGGCCTCGAGAAGTGTCTTCAGAATCTCCACGCCTCCAAGGGTAACGAGATTCTCTCCAGGCCGTCGGGAAGAGTCCCCTAACTCAACAGCAGGGTGAACAAAAGGACCGTCGGCAAGCAGGCGATTGTCGTAATCACGCCACAATCGCGCGCCTGTTCAAGGTTCCGGCCGAAACGGGAGGCGAAGGTGTAGACGTTCTGGGCTGTCGGCAGGCCGGCGATAATCACAGCTGCCAGCAGCGCATGCCCGCTGAGACCAAAGACAAAATGGCCGAACAGGAGAGCCAGCGCGGGGTGCAGGAAAAGCTTCAGCGTAGACGCCACCACGACGGCGCGACGAGGGGAGCGGCCGGCTTCCATAAACGGCATGCCATGCAAACTAATACCGAAGGCCAAAAGTGCCATTGGCACCGCGGCCTGCCCCAATAGCCCCACTGGATGCGCTACGAACTGAGGTAGTTTGATAGCAAACGCATTAACCGCAAGTCCCACCATCGCCGCCAGAAAGATCGGGTTCTTCAGCGGTGCCATGATGACATTGCGCGGTCGGAAATGGCCGCGGTTAGTGAGGATTTCCAGCACGGTCATGGAAGCGGGCGCATAGAAGGCAATCTGAAAGATAAGGGCTGGGACGACGGCGGTAGCGTCGTGAAGCACTGCGACAGCGATGGGCACGCCGAGATTAGCGACGTTGTTGTAACTCGACGACATCGCGCCGACCACAGCATCGGCGCCGCGCTGTTTGAACATGGGTGCCACAAAGATCCGGTAAAACGCCGCCGTGCCAAGCGCCGACAGTGCCGCGACGCCAAACGCCGAACCGAAGATGCTCGCCGAATCCGCCGTCGCGAGCGTGTGCGCGAGCATGCACGGCATCGCAATCCAGAACACGACCATATTCAGGGTAAAAGATGCCCGCTTATCGACGATCTCACTGCGCCCAAACAACCAGCCAACAATGATCAGTACTGCGACGGAACCAAAGCCGGTGAATATTTCGGTGAGAGCGGGCATAAGTGCATATTTTAGACAATAAAAAACGGACCCAATCCAATCCCCTTGGTGGGGAAGGACTGAGTCCGTTTTACGCTGTTATCGCATGTATCGTCATGCGGCCAGCGCGTAAATAAGGCCTTTCGGCGGGTATTCGAATGATCGGCTCCCGCCGACCAGCCATCTTTAGCGGCTGGTGAACGGCAGGAGTGCCATCTCGCGGGCGTTCTTCACAGCGGTAGCGACCTGGCGCTGCTGCTGCGGAGTCAGACCGGTGACGCGGCGGGAACGAATCTTGCCACGGTCAGAGATGAACTGGCGGAGCAGGTTAATGTCCTTGTAATCAACCTTCTCAACGCCTGCGGCCTTGAGCGGGTTCTTCTTCGGGCGGCGGGACTGCTCCATCCGCGCCTTCTTGTTAGAGTGATTGCGCTTCATTGGTGCTCCTCGACTTACCAGCTGGACTTACGGACGCCCGGGAGTTCGCCACGGTGGGCCATCTCACGAACGCGGACACGGGACAGACCGAACTTGCGGAGGTAGCCGCGCGGGCGACCATCTGCAGCGTCACGGTTGCGGACGCGAATCGGGGACGCGTCACGCGGCTGACGGTTCAGCTCGTACTGTGCGTCCATGCGCTCTTCGTCAGTGGAGTGCGGGGACTTGATGATGCGCTTCAGTTCAGCGCGACGTTCTGCATAACGAGCGACGATTTCCTTGCGCTGCTCGTTCTTGGCAATCTTGGACTTCTTAGCCATGAATTAGCGCTCCTCGCGGAATTCGACGTGCTTGCGGACAACCGGATCGTACTTCTTAATGGTGATACGGTCCGGGGTATTGCGCTTGTTCTTACGGGTCACGTAGGTGTAACCGGTGCCCGCAGTGGACTTCAGCTTGATGATTGGACGAATGTCATTACGTGCCATTTTTTAGATCTTCTCCCCACGTGCACGAATCTGAGCAACAACAGCCTCGATACCGTACTTGTCGATGGTCTTCAGACCCTTCGGGGACACATTCAGAGTGATGTGACGCCCCTCAGAGGCGAGGTAGAACTTCTTACGCTGCACGTTGGGGTTCCAACGGCGCGACGTGCGCCGGTGGGAGTGGGACACGGTCTTGCCGAAAGACGGCTTGCGTCCCGTAACCTGGCAAATCGCCGACATAGGGATTCCTTTGCTTCCTTGCCGCCCAATGCCGACATCACTGGTGCGCCACGCCGGACTATTGAATAACCGAGGAATCCACCTGGCCTTTTCCGGGGCGCTGCCCACTGACACTCGACGCTGAGCGCGTAAACGAATAACTAGACAACAGCGAGAGAACAGTTTACACACGAGTTGCGGGATAACCTAATCGCTGTTCCACTGTGGTTTTCTCGGTGCGACTCTCGAGTGTCGTCATAGAGTTCGTGCTTGTCGACGGGCGTTAGTGCAGGGCCCTTTTTTAATTTTCGGGCTCGAGCCTGTAATATTCCATCGAGTGTCACATGCCGGTTTATAGAAATATTGACCCGGTGCGTGTCATTGTAAGTCGTGTTCGTACCCAACTCAGGCACGATTCTCTCACTCTTAGCTGGGGGAAAGCGACCTGAAGTTCAATCCTGAGGGAAACGAGAATTAATGAAGAAGGACATCCATCCTGATTACCACCCGGTGGTTTTCAAGGACGCAGGCACGGGTCACTCTTTCCTTACCCGTTCCACCGCCACCTCCGACCGCACTGTCGAGTGGGAAGACGGTAACGAGTACCCGCTGATTGTCGTTGACGTCACCAGCGAGTCGCACCCGTTCTGGACCGGTGCTCAGCGTGTCATGGACACCGCTGGTCGCGTCGAGAAGTTCCAGCGCCGTTACGGTAACCGCATTCGCCGCGCGAAGAAGAACTAAGAATAGGAGGGGAATAAGAAAATGGCAGTACCAAAGCGTCGCATGTCGCGTGCTAACACCCGCGCTCGCCGTTCCCAGTGGAAGAGCAACAACGTCGCTCTCCAGGAAGTCAAGGTAAACGGCCGCGTCTACAACGTTCCTCGTCGCATCGCCAAGGCTGTTCAGCTCGGCCTGGTTGACGTCGAGAAGTTCTAACGCGCATCTTTTAGGATGCTGACAACGTTCCTCGCTGAACCGCGAAGCGCTTCGCGCGCCCAGAGTGCGTTCAGTGCGTAAGGAACAGTTGATAAAGAGCTTTTTAAACCTCACCCCATCGCTTGTACTCGGCGATGGGGTGAGGTTTTTCAGTTCTATGGCCAGGTTTTATGGGAGCACTCTCACGAAGAATCTGTGTCACATTTACACTCACCTTATATTTTCAAGGCACAATGGGCAGTATGAAGATTTTGGTAGTTGATGACGATCAAGCGGTACGCGAAGCGTTGCGGCGATCGTTGACTTTTAATGGCTACACGGTCGAGCTCGCCGAGGATGGCGCAGAGGCCTTGGAAAAGATTGCCAAGGATCGTCCGGATTTGGCTATTTTGGATGTCATGATGCCGAAGCTGGACGGCCTGGATGTTTGCCGTCGGCTGCGCAGCGAAGGCGATGATCTGCCGGTCATGATGTTGACTGCACGTGATTCGGTCTCCGAACGCGTAGCTGGTCTTGATGCCGGCGCAGATGACTACCTGCCCAAGCCGTTCGCATTGGAAGAGCTGCTCGCTCGTGTCCGTTCGCTACTTCGTCGTTCTGCTTTGGAAGTGCCTGCGATGGAGGATGCCGCAACTCTGCAGTTTGAGGATCTCTCCCTGGACCCGGAAACTCGTGAGGTCTTCCGCGGTGAACGCCGCATTAGCCTCACTCGTACAGAATTTGCGCTGCTGGAATTGCTGATGAGCAACCCGCGGCGTGTACTCTCCCGTACCGCCATCTTGGAGGATGTCTGGGGCTATGACTTCCCGACGTCCGGCAATGCGCTGGAGGTCTACATTGGCTACCTGCGGCGCAAGACGGAGGCAGAGGGAGAGCCGCGTCTGATTCACACCGTTCGTGGTGTCGGTTATGTGATGCGGGAGACCGCACCGTGATGTTGCGCCGTCGTCGTTCGACCGGCGGTGGCGTGCAATCAAATCAGCGTTCTGCCACGGAGGCCAATCCGGGGCAAGGTACCGTCGGTAAGCAAGAGAAGTCCGCGAATACTGAGACGATGGCAGGGGAATCGCTTCCCGGCCTGCCGCGGAGCTCGCGTATCCCTTCGCTGCGTTGGCGGCTGACTATTCTGACAGCGCTCATTGTGGCGATGTCGGTGGGGCTGATGACGCTGGCTGCTTTTTTTACTGTGCAGGCAGCGCTATACCGCGAGGTGGACAGTAACCTCCGTAACCAGGCGGAAAAGCTGCTGATGTCACCGTACGCTTCGGAGTTTGCCATTGGCCCCTCCTTTGAAGCGGACTCGAACAGGATTCTGAACCCCGATCTGGACGCGGTGTACTTTGCCCACGGCAGTGTGGCGGGCAAAGGCGGTGGCTCAATCTCTATTGGTGGCCCCGAACTTGCGGTGTTGCGGGGGAATCGACAGGAATCGATTCGCACCGATGAGTACAACGGCCGTCGTGTATACGCCGTCCGCTCCGAAGACGGTGCGACGCTGATCCTTTCGCAGGATCTGAGCTCGACGCAGTCGGTCTTGAAAGCGCTCAGTGCAGTGCTGCTGAGTATCTCTGCTATCGGAATCCTCTTCGCAATCGGATCAGGTATTACGGTGGCAACAACGGGTCTGCGCCCGGTCACTCGGCTGCGCATTGCTGCGGAGCGGGTGACGGAAACCGACGAGCTGCGCCCAATCCCTGTGGAGGGCGACGATGAGCTTGCGCGCTTCACCCGCAGCTTCAATGAGATGTTGGCTGCACTTCAAGCGTCGCGCATTAAGCAGGCGGAGCTGGTTGCAGATGCTGGTCATGAGTTGAAGACTCCGCTGACGTCGTTACGCACAAATATTGAACTGCTGATGATGGCCTCCCGTTCGGGAGCGGCAATCTCGGATGAGGATCGCGCGGATCTGGAAGCTGACGTCATCGCACAGCTGGAAGAGCTGTCGACGCTGGTCGGTGACCTGGTTGATCTGGCACGCGAAGATGGCCCGCAACAGGTTATTGAGCATGTCGATGTCGACGAAATCATTTCCACGTCGCTGGCGCGTGTTGAGCGTCGTCGTCCGGACATTACTTTCGATGTGCAGACAGCTCCGTGGTATGTCTACGGGGATTCGGCGGGTCTTGGTCGCGCAGTTTTGAACTTGATGGACAATGCTGCAAAGTGGTCGCCAGAAAATGGCACCGTGCGGGTTCGTCTGACGCCGCTCAGCGAGGTTGTTGCTGAATTCACGGTGGCGGACTCGGGGCCAGGTATCCCGAAGGAAGATCGAGACAAGGTCTTCGAGCGTTTCTACCGTTCCATTCAGTCGCGGTCGATGCCTGGATCCGGCCTGGGCTTGGCCATTGTGAAGTCGGTCATCGTCCGCCACGGGGGTACGATTACTGCCGATGAGTCCGATGATGGCGGTGCCTTGATGAGAGTAACGCTGCCGGGCAGTCCGCACAGCGGAAAAGGTGACGACTCCGATTCCGCTCAAGAGCCTAGCTAGAAACGCATAACCCCACGTCAAAGCTGATGTAATCCTCGCTGCGCGCAGCCTTTTAAGGAAGTGCGTGGCGGGGATTCGGTGTTTCATTCGGGGAATTTTCGGCGAGACTGCAGACTGCTCTCAGCCAATTGTTAGACAGACAGTGCAAGGTATTACGTATGAGCAACTCTTTCAACGATTCCTCGCGAGGAGATGAGCGGGGACACTACTCCTCGCAGTCTCACAACTTCAGCGAGAACCGTGCCATGGGGAATGCTGGTGAGACAAACCAGTTTTCTGCCGACGAGCGCGGCTGGGAGAATTCCCACTACAACACCATCCCGTCTCAGCCGAACGGCGCTTACGGAGGCGGTTCAGAGTGGGATGTTGCGGCCAATCAGCAGAAGACCAAGGGTGCCCAGGGGGCTAAGGGCATGGGGGCGCTGGCAGTCGCTGCCCTGATGCTGTGCTCGGCCGGTATTGGTGGCGGTGTCGGCGCATGGGTAGTTCACAACTCGCAGTCGTCGGCTCCCGCGGACAACGCGCTGGATAAGCCTGCGGAAACCCGTCAGGTAGCAGCAGCTGAGGGGTCCGTGGAGAAGGTCGCGCAGAAGGTCCTTCCCAGTGTCGTCTCCATCACCACTGTCTCGGAGCGGGGCACGGCGTCGGGCTCAGGTTCCATTCTGTCGTCCGACGGCCTGGTGCTGACGAATAATCACGTCGTCGCAGGCGCAGGTCCGGACGCACATATGGAAGTCCTGCTTTCCGACGGCACCACGCACCCGGCAACTCTGGTTGCAGGGGATGCAGCGACTGATATTGCCGTTATTCGAATTGAAGGTGTTAACGGGCTGCGCCCAATCTCTCTGGGTAACTCCTCGCAGGTCCAGGTTGGCCAGGAAGTGGTGGCCGTTGGTTCGCCACTGGGACTGACCTCCACTGTTACGCAGGGCATTGTCTCCGCTAAAAACCGTCCAGTGACCGCCGCTGGTGAAGACGGTCAGTCCTCGGTCATTGATGCAATCCAGACCGACGCGGCGATTAATCCGGGTAACTCCGGCGGAGCGCTAGTGGATATGGAAGGCAACCTCATCGGTGTGCCCAGCGTGATTGCCTCTAACAGTGAGGCATCGGAACAGGCGGGCAGCATTGGCCTTGGTTTCGCAATTCCGGTTAATCAGGCTCGTCGCATAGCGGAAGACCTGATTGATTCCGGTAAGGCGCGGATGCCTGTCATTGGTGCCCAGATTGATTCGCGTCCGATTGCACGTGGTGCACTGGTGCGAGAGGTAACGCCAGACGGCCCAGCTGATAAGGCGGGACTGAAAGATGGTGACCTGATTACCAAGGTTGATGACCGCACACTTGACAACGGCGTTGCACTAATTGCGGCTATTCGGTCGCATCGGATTGGGGATTCTGTCACACTTACAGTTACAGATGAGCGAGGCGGCAACGAGCGAACGGTCGATGTCACCTTGGTAGAAGCCCAGGATTGATAGGCAGCGTGGTGGAGTTAGTACCTCACCATCTGTAGAAGAGTTTTCGAGTGAAACTTCGAGTGAAAAGCTGTGGGAGAAAGCGAGATAGAGCAGATGAGTGAAACCGTGAGTACTGAGCCAAGTGACGTCAACCTCGCTGAGATGGAGCGTCTTATCAACGACGACGGCCAGGTTCGAAATGCGTTTGTTGTCCTCGTGGGCGACCATTTTGAGAACCCGGATGGTGCGGCTTCGCTCATGGTTGAGCTGTTGGAAGAAGACGGCTACTCGGTCGATGCTGTGGTCAGTACGGGTGCAGTGAAGCGTGAGATCCGGAAGGCCCTAGATACCGCTGTTGTCGGTGGCGCAGATTTGGTCGTTACGGTGGGCGGTGTTGGTGTTGGGCCTCGTGCGAAGACCCCGGATGCCACTCGCAAGGTTCTCGATGTGCGACTGCAGGGCATCGAGCAGGCTATTCGTAACTCCGGTATGGGAGCTGGCGCATTGGATGCCGGTCTGTCCCGCGGTTTGGCCGGTGTGTCCGGTCAGACAGTGATTATCAATCTCGCGGAGTCTCGCGCTGCAGTGCGCGATGGCATGGCGACAATTCTCCCGCTGGTCTCACATGTGCTTGATGATCTCTGCCGCTGGAGCGTTTAGGAATGGGCGACGCTAAGCAGCCCAATCAGCCCGAGCAAGCTGCGCCGCGCAGTGGAAGCCGTAGGCAGCGCCGCCGCGCAGGTGCACCGGCGAAAAACTTTGCCCAGTCACGCAGTGCGAAAACCGCGCGCACAGTGCACTATCACGATGAATCCCCGGAGGATGCTCGTGATTTTGATGTGGACTATTGGATAAAACAGCGCCCACCCCATTGGGGATGAGCGCTGTGTAAAAGCGTTAGTTCGCTTCTTATCGGAAGCCTGCAACTAGCAGCTAGAGGCTAGTTCAGCTCCGTCTTCGGCTTGCCGTTCTGCTCTGCCAGCAGGTCACGAATCTCAGTCAGCAGGTCAGCCTCGGTGACCTCTGGCTCAGCGGAGGTCTCCAGACGAGCCTCACGCATCTCGTTGAACTTGTTCATCGGAGCAACGATGACGAAGTAGACAACCGCTGCGACCAGCAGGAAGTTGATGACTGCGGTGATGACAGCTGCGAAGTCAAGGTAGGTCGACGGGTTGCCCTTGATGATTTCGAAGCCGAGGCCAGTGACCTCAGCGCCACCGATGGTGTTCAGCAGCGGCTCGAGCAGGCTGTCGGTGAAAGCAGTGACGATTGCGGTGAACGCAGCACCGATGACAACACCGACCGCCAGGTCGATGACGTTGCCGCGCATGATGAACTCTTTAAAGCCCTTAAGCATAGGAAATTTCCTTCTGTAGAAACGGAACAAACCAAACGAGACCTGTGAGTCATCGCGTTGCTCAGTGCAGGCCCCTACGATTTCAGAGACGGGGCAGTGCGATGTCTGGCAGTGCCACTCTTCTTAGCTCTCATCGTAGTTTTGAATTGCCTGTCCATTGTATCCCTTCGCTAAGTTATGGGACAAGTCAACTTTCTGCAAAAAGCACTGTTCAGGGGCATAAAATCTGGTAATCAATGAGATTTTGGTCACTATCCCGCGAGTAACAGTGTGAGCGGGGACGTTAGCGATGTCGCTGCCACCACCTCCGCGGCGCCGGTGGGCAGTGCAACCAAAACCACCTCATCGTCGACGATGTTGACCACTCTCGCTCCGTGTGCAAGCGGTGCCGCCATCCCGCGCTCATCCGCGGTCGACACAATATCCACGCTGTCACCAGTGCGAAGAGCGGACACGATGCCCACATCAGTCAACGTGATGGCAATAATTTTGCTTTCCGACGTCCCCGTCAGCGACTTGGCAAGTGACGGGCCGACCATTCGCTGCTCTGTAAGTATCTCTCCTGGTGACATGCCGGTGGCCAGGGTGCGTCCCCGCACAGCAGCGATGTCCGTTACGGCCCCGCCAGGAACGAGATCCCGGGGAATGTCCTTGAAAGCCACATCTTCTTCTGCCACCGATGCGCCAGCGGCAATGGATTTGGCGCTAATCATGACCCGGATATGGCCGCTGCGAGGTGTCAATGACTCCACCGCCGCCAGTCCGACGGCACATAGGAAAACTGTGACTGCAACTATTCGCCGAATAGTTGCGGGGCGGGGCTTTCGGAATGGACGCGGAAACCGGGACGAGTGTTTTGGGCTCATATTAGGTTAGGCGCGAAAAACCCGGAATCGGTTCCATTAAACCTGTGAAATCCCCGCTGGCGTGATCACATAATCGGCGGGAACGTCGTGCTCATCGTAGGTAAGCTCCGTGCGCAACTCGGTGTCGAAAACCGCAACCGCGATGACAGCAGCTCTCGCCCCATCCGTATCACCGTCGCGTCGAGCGAAAACCAAGCTGCGATCGTAATAACCAGCGCCACGCCCTAACCGCATCCCAGTTTGGGGGTCGGCCGCAACTGCCGGCAGAATAATGGCGTCGGCAACACCTAGCTCCTCCGGGCCGGCGGCGCTTTCCATCGAAACGGGTTCCAAGAGTCCAAATCGCCCTTTGCTGAAGCAGTCGGTGTAGTAACCCCAGTGCAGCGGCTGAGGTGGGCCGGGCGGGCAGACGGGAAGCAGAATTCGTGCTCCGGGAACCGCGTTGGCCAAAGCCTCCACAAAGCCCTGGCCGGGCTCACCATCAGTCGAACTAGAAACGCTTGCACCGGGCTCGTCGCCAGCGGGGACATAAGCGGCGATGACGGGTTTTGTGAGGTCACCGACGGTATTGGATAACCATTCTTGCAACCGTTGTACCAGTGCTTCGTCGTCAAGCATGCGTTCACGCTGCCCCTTGGCGGCGCGTGCGGCGAGTACCTCGTGCCGTGTGCGGGTCTTGAAATCGGACGTGGTTTCGGGAAGCGGAGCCATACCTGCAAACCTACTCTGTCAGGGAGGGGAGCGACCTCGGTCGTCAGCTCAGGGAAAATTTCTGATTAACGCGTTGAAAAAAGCGGGGTCAGCCTCCGAGCAAATGGAAGTTATATAGGTATCGTTGCCATTATGGTCTCATCGTCTAAAGAGTCTGGTTCGGACATGACTACTCCGGTTCGAACTGTCATCGTTCCTGCCGCGGGCATGGGTACGCGATTCTTGCCTGCTACCAAGACAGTGCCGAAAGAATTGCTGCCCGTGGTTGATACGCCGGGCATCGAAATGATTGCTGAAGAGGCCGCCGCCACTGGTGCGCAACGCCTGGCTATTGTCACGGCGCCGAGTAAGGACGGCGTGCTGGGACACTTCGACCCGCGCCCGGACCTTGAGCAGACTCTCGCCGAGCGTGGCAAGGACAAGATTGCAGCGAAGGTACGCCGCGCCACCGAGGTCATTCGCGTGGAATCCGTTGTTCAAGATCGACCGCTGGGCCTGGGGCATGCGGTGTTGGTCGCAGAGCCGCTGCTCGAAGACGATGAGGACAGCGTTGCTGTCATGCTTCCCGACGATCTCGTGCTCCCAGTGGGCGTGATGGATCGGATGACGGAAGTGCGCGAGCGCTTTGGTGGTTCGGTGCTGTGTGCGCTGGAAATTCCTCATGAAGAGGTCTACAACTACGGTGTCTTCGATATTGAGGACGCCACCCCGGCGGAGTCTGGTGAGCTCGGTGCTGACGCGGCCGACGCTGATGCCTGGGACGATGTGAAGCGAGTCAAGGGCATGGTGGAAAAGCCGGACCCTGCGGATGCTCCATCCAACTTCGTTGCAATCGGACGTTACTTGCTCGATCGCGCCATCTTCGATGCGCTGCGCCGCATCCCGCGCGGTAAGGGCGGCGAATACCAGCTCACCGATGCAATTGAGCTGCTGATTCAAGAGGGGCATCCGGTTCATGTGGTCGTTCACAAGGGGTTCCGCCATGACCTGGGAAATCCTGGTGGCTTCATTCGTGCTTGCGTAGACTTTGGACTCAGGCATCCGGACTACGGCGAGGGGCTGCGCGACTACATGCAGCAGCGTCTGGCGCAGGATGAACAGGCTTAAAGCCTTTTTATAGAGGCTTGTACTGAGAAGCTGAATAGCATAAAGCGCACCGCGGGTTGGTGCCGAGGAAGGTAAAACATGCGTTCTGTGGAAGAACAGTTGGCGGCAATCACCGCACACGCTGTGATGCCTGATCCTGTGCGCGTTGCTATTTCGGAATCCCTCGGCATGCTGTGCGCTGAAGATGTCATCGCAGAGCAGCCGTTGCCGGGATTCGTGCAGTCAGCGATTGATGGTTATGCGGTGCGCGCTGTCGATATCGTCGGCGAATCTGGTTCTTTACCTCCGGATGCGCGTCAGAGTGATGTTGATTTTCGCGAGGTCGAGCTGCCTGTTGTCGGTGAGGTGACAGCCGGCTCTCACCACCCGATGCGTCTCCAGCCGAAGCAGGCCGTGCGCGTACAAACTGGTGCGCCGCTGCCATCGCTTGCCGACGCCGTCGTGCCCCTAAACTGGACCGACCGCGGTGGCCGTCGAGTTAATGTTCTCCATCCGGTCTACTCCGGTGACTTTGTGCGCAAGGTCGGTGACGACGTGCAGCCGGGTGACGTGGCGGTGTCCTTGGACTCGGTGATTTCGCCGTCGCAGGTTGGATTGTTGGCAGCAGTGGGGCGTTCGAAGGTTTTGGTGCACCCCAAGCCGCGTATGTCCGTGATTTCCATTGGTAATGAGTTGGTCGATGTTGACCGCACACCGGGGCTCGGTCAGGTCTACGACGTCAACTCCTACGCGCTGGCTGCAGCCGGCCGCGATGCTGGGGCCGAGGTGCACCGAGTGGGTATTGCCACCGGTGAGCCCCGTCGCATTCGGGAAATCATCGAGGGCCAGCTCATTCGCAGTGAGCTTTTGGTCATCACGGGGGCTGTCGGCGGTGCCGCGGGTGAGCAGATTCGCCGTGTGCTGGCTGAATTGGGCGAGGTTGATGTTTCCCGCATCGCTATGCATCCTGGTTCAGTCCAGGGCTTTGGTCTGCTGGGAGATGACAAGATTCCAACGTTCCTCCTGCCGTCGAATCCGGTCGGCGCATTGGTCGTTTTTGAGGTCATGGTTCGTCCCCTCATCCGACTGGCGTTGGGGAAGCGCAATCCCCGCCGCCGCGCTGTCACAGCTCGTGCTGTCGGCCCGATCGAGTCGGCGGAGAAGCGTCGCGGGTATATCCGTGGCCAGCTCATGCGTGACCGTGAGACCGGCGAATACATGGTGCAGCCGCTGGGAGGTTCCGGCGGTGCGCAAGCCCACCTATTGGCCGGTATGTCGGAAGCCAACAGCCTCATCGTGATTCCGGAAGACGTGCTCCACGTGCGTCCGGGAGATGTAGTTGACGTGCTGTTCATGGCGCGCCAGGCCTAACCGCACCCAACTACCGCGAGTATCGTTGCCGTGCGTACTTCTCGTCTAGTAACCAGTGGCGGCCGAGTCCGCCTGCGTGTGCCAGAGCGCTCTGATGCCCCTGCATGGCGGGCACTGCGGCTGCGCGACGAGCCCATTTTGCGCCCCGTGGAGCCAACCCTCGCCGACGACTGGGATAATGCCCACAGGGCTTCTGTTTTCCGCCGTAACCTGCGCAGTTGGCGTCGTTCAGAGGCTGCGGGAGACATGATTGTCTCCACCATTGAAGTAGACGGCCAGTTCGCTGGCATGCTCACACTCGGCGGTATTACACCTTTCCCCGTCGCTCACGCATGGATTGGCTACTGGGTCGGCAGCGGCTTTACATGTGGAGGAGTCGCCACTGCGGCAGTGGCGTTGGCGTCGGATTATGCCAAGAGAGTTGGCGTCCACCGAATTGAAGCGACTGTGTTGGACAGCAATGTCCCGTCGATACGCGTGCTGGAAAACTGTGGGTTCGAGTACGAAGGCGTGGCGCGGGAAGCCTTCCATATGGATGGCGCGTGGCGCGATCATCTGACCTATGCGCGGGTGGGGGAGGACAGTGCAGTGGACCTCATCGTGGCGAGTGGTCGCGCGCAATATGAAGAGGCGGAGAAATACCCACCGCAACGGCGCGCCTGAGTAGTCTGAGTAACACACGCCGATAGGGTGATGACAACTCTACTATTGGGCGAATTCGCTCTAGATACGCTGACTGCCTTCGCAAATGCCTCTGTGGAAGGGCATGTGGGTGGCGTATTTGGGCCGGGGAGAGACGGCGAAACCCCGGGCGAAATCGCAAGGAGACACAAAATATGTCAACTTCACTGTTGCTGATACTCATCGTTGTACTGTGGCTGTTTGTGCTGGCCCCGCTGGTGGTCAATACGCGCAAGCCGATTCGTCGTACTTCCGATGCGCTAGGTAAGACCCGCGTGCTGCATCGTGGTGGCGAGGAGTTGGCCACGACGCGCCGCCGTCCGTCTTTTAAGGAGTCGGACGTGCGCGTAGCCGAAGAAGTCGACGATTCTCTCGAAACCGTTGACGCGCAGGTCGACGATGACTTCGATGTCAGCGACGTGCTTATCGACGACACCGTGGACGAGGCGGCCGACCCGGCCGTCGTTGACGGCGATATCGTCTACGAGCTGGAAGCGGCAGATGCAGAAGAGGAGACCCCGCAGGCGGATGATTCCGCTACCGAGGAAGCCACTGCTGAGTCTTCTGACCGCTCTGACATGGACGTGTCCGATAATGAGTCTGCAGACCAGTCGCTGCAGGCTGTCGTTGATGACGAGGAGACTGAATCTGATTCCGCCGTCGCCTCCGCCGAAGGTGATGTGGTTCGCGCAGATGAGTCCTCTTCTGATGTGAGCGTTGACGTTCGCCGTCAATTCGTCGACGCCGATGATTTGATGTTCGAAGATGCCGCTGAATCTGAGGCCGAGCCTGATTCCGGTGCGGCGGCCGAGACTGTGTCTGCTGACGTAGAAGCTGTGTCTGCTGACGCTTTGTCTGAGACTGAAGAGGCAGCAGACACCGTAGACGAGCAGGCAGAACTCGATGCGACCGTCGAGAACGACAGTGACCACGCTGTCGAGTCCAACGATGACGCAGTCGCTGTCGATGACACCTTGACCGAAGATGATTACGCGTTCGCTGAGAAGCGCCGTGGTCGCGGTGGGTTCGATCCGATTTCGGATGCCCAGTACGCTGAGACTCGCTTTGCTCGCCGCCGCCGTTCTGTTGCTGGGTTGGCAGCGTTCATCGCAGTCACGGTCATCATCGCTGCTTTCGCCGGTGGTTGGACCTGGTGGATTCCACTGGTCGGCGTCGGCTTGATGACCCTGTACCTGGTCAACCTGCGCCGCACCGTGCGTGCAGAGCAGGAACTGCGGGCTCGCCGAATTCGCCGTATGAAGATGGCCCGCCTCGGTGTACGTAACCGTGAGGATGATGAGCTGGGAATTCCACAGCGACTGCGCCGTCCCGGCGCGGTAGTAGTCGAGCTTGATGATGAGGACCCGGATTTCGCAGATCTGGCCTACGCTGACTACCGCTTTGATGACGACGATTACGACGAAATGCCGCAGGCTCGCGTGAGCTAGTCCTGTGAGCTGAGCCGTAGAACAACCTTAAAGTTGTCTGAGCACGTCAGCGCGATTTTTTGTTAGAAACTCGGCCTGTTACGATGTCACTACCTAAGACATGACACACCGGGTGTGTTTGGCGGAAGGCTTCTCCCGAGGGGTTGGGAGAAGCCTTTTTGCATGTTAAAGTCGCTGGCCTTTCGCTGCCGCAGTGCTACCGTGCTTTGACCGTGCCGTCGGGTAGCATGTCCCTCATGGATCGACCGGTAATGCGCGATATCGCGCTCGTGATTCTCCGCCTAATACTCGGAATTATCTTCATCTGCCATGGCTGGGACAAGATTTTTATCACCGGTATTGACAAGACGACCGGTTACTTCGTCGCTGCGAATATCCCGCAGGCGCACTTGACGGTCTGGGTTGTCGCTCTAGTCGAACTGGTCGGAGGCGCGTTGCTGATTCTGGGGCTCTTGGCCCCGACGGTGGCGATGGTCTTCATCATTGAGATGATTGGTGCCTGGTGGTCGATGCACCTGGGCAATGGCCTGTTTATCCGTGACAACGGTGCGGAGCTCGTGATGTCACTCATCGGTGGGCTGGTGATGATTTTCGTTTTCGGAGCCGGCCGTTTCAGCTTGGACAGGCAATTCATCAGGTAAGACCTCATTAGGTACAACCCCCTTAAGAGTTAAAAGCGGAGGAGATTCCCCGTGGAGTGCGAGGAAATTCGCGCAGCATTGTCCGCTCGCCTCGATGGCGAGCAGGCAAGTATTGCCGATGAAGTCATCGATGCCCATCTTGGGGCCTGCGAGGAGTGCCGAGCTTGGTACGAGCGAGCGGTGCGGCTGAACCGCGCCCTTACGGTTGGGCCTGCCGATGGCATGCCGGAGATTTCCACGGATGATCTCTCGGAGCGCATTTTGGTCTCTATCGAACCGGAGCGCCGCCGGCGTGAGCGCGCTTGGCTGCTCATAGCCGGCACAGCCCGCGGGGTGCTCATCGCATTGGGACTTTGCTGGGCGGTCTGGGGGATTGCGACGCTGGTCGACGCCTCCGACATGATGACGCTTGGACTTTCCTCGACACAGCCGCAGGACGGTGCGGGAATCGCAACAAGCACGGGATCGCCTATCGACGGTTCCACTGCCACCGTTGACCCAATGGAGCTCGGAGCACGCCTTGCCATTCAACTCGCGGCAATTCGGCTTGCATTGGCAGTGGGATTGTTCTGGGCTGCTTGGCGGCCGCGTGCTGCCATGGGCATGGCGCCGGTCTACGGTGCCGTCGCCACGTTCAGCATCGGTTTTGGTATTCGTGACATTCTCATCGGTGCCCAGGGAGCATCAGAGATCGCTGGTCTGGCCTTGATGTTTGTCTCCGCTTTGACGCTGGCCGTTGTGTGGCTGGGTGGCTATACGCCGACGGCAATCGCACAGGCATGGCGGGCCGCCTCGGGGTTGCCGGTCACAGGCGTGCCGCCACAGCGGGACTAGCTCCAGGACGGCAACCAGAACCGCCAGTCAAAGTGGTTGAGAGGCAGCGGGTAGCCGGTCAAAATCGGCAGCCAGAACACAAACGCGGCCACCACTAGTGCGGCGTGCGTGCCAACGATTACCAACCCCACCGGCTTACCGCGGGGCCGCCAGTGTGAGAGATCGTCGGCAAGCAGAGCAAAGGCGATGAGTACGAATGGAATCAGCGCGGTGGCGTAGAAGAAGTACATCTGACGGTCGTAGCCGATGACCCACGGCAGCCACGAGGCGAGGAACCCGATGACTGGCAGCGCGTAGCGGCCGTCGCGGCGGCCGAGCCAGCGCCATGTGGCCCACAGGACCACGGGGACCAGCAACCACCAGATGGGCGGGGTGCCAAAGAGCATCATCCAGCCCTTGCACTCTTGGCCGCCACTGCAGGTGGTTTCGGTGGAGTAGTAGAGCATTGGCCGCCAGCTGACCAGCCACTCCCAGGGCTTGGACTCCCAAGGGTGTTTGTGGCCATTAGAGGTGGTCAGCTCGGCGTGGAACTTCAGCACGCTGTTCTGGTAGTGCAGGTAGTTCTGCACGGCCTCGGGAAGCCAGCCGGTGCCGGGGAGTCCCGTATCGCGGTCTTCGGGCGAGACATGGCGATAGACCGACGTTTCTTCGGCGAACCAAGAACGCCAACTTAAGAAGTAAACGCCCAGCGGAACCACCACCAGATCACGCAACGCCGGGGCGGTATCGCGGGCGAGTGCGCCGAGCACGGGCTTGTCCGCACCGGCATTCTTGCGTGACACCAAATCCGTGAAAACGGACCACAGGCCGAATGCGGCCATGTAGTACAGACCGGACCACTTCACCCCGGTGGCAAGCCCCAGCATGATGCCGGCGAGCAGTCGCCACCAGCGATAACTGAGATAGGGGCCGAAACTACCTAGCTCCGTGGCGGATTCCAGGCGCTTGCGGGCATCGGCCTGGTCAATGAGAAGTGCCCACGCGGCCGCGATGATGAAGAAGGTCTGAATCATGTCCAGCATGCCGACCCGAGAGGAGACAAACAGCACTCCGTCGGCAAGCGCGTAGAGACCAGCAATACCCACCGCCAACCGCGAGCCGCGAGAGATGCGTCGGACGATGTCCATGAGCAGCAGGATAACCAGCGTGCCACACACCGCCGACATAAATCGCCAGCCCATTGGTGAATAACCGAAGATCCACTCGCCCAAGGCGATGACCTGCTTGGCCACTGGCGGATGCACAATCAGACCGTAGCCGGGATTGTCCTCAATGCCAGACGAGATGGGGTCGCGCGTGGACTCCAGAATCTGCCATGCCTGCGGCACATAGTGCTTCTCATCGAAGAGCGGGGTGCCATTGTCGGTCTTGGCAGCAAGCCCGATGAAACGGGTTAGCGCTGCGACGATTCCGAGAACCACAAAAGTGGCGGTATCCCATTTGTCCCACCGCCGCAGTGGCGGCAGCGAGGGCACCGGGGGAATCGGGCGCAGGAAACGCTTTTTCGCGCGGCGCTCGGTTTCCGGTGGTGGGGTTAAAGCGGCATCGGTCACGAATGTCAGTTTAAGCTATGGAATCATGACGCATTCGGCATCGAACTTCCAACCGCACGAGAACGCGCCTCTTAGCGAGGCAATGACGCTGGCCCCTGGCATCACTCTGGTGGCAACGCCGCTGGGCAATATCGCCGATGCCTCCGACCGCTTGCGCGGTGCGCTTATCGACGCCGATATCATCGCCGCGGAAGACACCAGGCGAGCACGCAACCTGGCCACAGCGCTGGGCATTTCCCCCAAGGGGAAGTTTGTTTCAAACTTCGATCACAACGAAGAGAGCCGCACTGAGTCGCTGATTCAGGCGGCGAAGGCGGGACAGAAAGTCATTGTGGTGACCGATGCGGGGATGCCGGTGGTGTCGGATCCTGGCCTGGCTGTGGTGGCGGCTGCTCACGACGCGGGCGTGCCCGTGTCCTGCGTACCGGGGCCGAGCGCGGTGACTACCGCATTGGCTCTCAGCGGGTTGGGCGTCGGCCACTTTTGCTTCGATGGTTTTGCACCTCGTAAACAGGGGGCGCGCCGGATCTGGCTGGAATCACTGAAGACAGAGAAGCGGGCCTGTTGTTTCTTTGAGTCGCCGCATCGGTTGGCTGTTACGTTGGCCGATGCCGCGGAGATTTTGGGTGAGGAGCGGCGCGCGTCGGTAAGCCGTGAGCTGACCAAGCGTTTTGAAGAGACTCGCCGTGCGACGCTGGGAGAGCTGGCTGCGTGGGCGGAGGAAGGTGTCCGCGGCGAAATTACGGTGGTGATTGAGGGCGCGGGGCAGCAGGCGACGGAGGTATCCACGGAGGACTTGGTTGACCGCGTGGAGGAGCTTGTGGCTGATGGCATGCGGCTGAAGGATGCCGCGAAGCAGGTTGCGGCAGAGGCTGGAATGACAAAGCACCGTGATCTCTATCAGGCGGTTTTGGCTGCTCGTGAGGGAAATCGTTAGCCGATTGTTACTTTGTGCCAGAAAATGTTCCAGCGCACGCCAGTGAACAGGGTAAACGCTGTTATTGGGAGTTTTGTAATTCAGACGGGAAATGAGGAAAACCTGAGAGAATCCACATCCTGAGTTGAAATCCCAGGTCAATGGTGGACATGGTGGAGGAATGACGAATCCACCAGAGCATGAAATACAACAAGAAGTAGGGGAGTCAGTCGTCGGCGAAGTCAGGGCCGACGATTCTCACGCTCCCGTGAACCTCGGGGTTACCATCCCCGCCGTTGTCGCAATTCTGGCAATCATCGTCTGGGGCCTGGTGTGGCCGGACAGTTTCTCCACGTTTGCATCTAGTTCTCTGAACTGGGTCGTGGAGAACATCGGCTGGCTGTTTATCTTGGCCAGTACCGTCTTTGTCTTCTTCATTGTGTCCATCGCGATTTCCAAGTTCGGTCACATCCGCTTGGGCAAGGACAACGAGAAACCAGAGTTTTCCACGCCTAGCTGGATTGCGATGATGTTCGCCGCCGGTATGGGCATCGGTCTGATGTTCTACGGTGTCGCTGAGCCGCTGACCTTCTATCGCGATGGCGTGCCGGGCCACCAGCCGAAGGAAGTCGGTACCGCCATGGCTTCGACGATGTTCCACTGGACTCTGCACCCGTGGTCGCTCTACGCCATCGTCGGTCTCGCAATTGCTTACTCGACCTACCGCCTCGGCCGAAAGCAGCTGATTTCGGCGGCGTTCATCCCGCTCATCGGCGCGCGTCGCGCTGAGGGGCGGTTGGGCAAGCTTATCGACGCGCTTGCGATTTTTGCCACCGTCTTCGGTACGGCAGCCTCTCTCGGTGTGGGCGTACTTCAGATTTCCGCCGGTTTGGAAATCAACGGGTTCAACGCCATCAAGGGCGCACCTTTGTGGATTGGTCTTATTCTCGTTCTGGGCTGTGCCTTCTTGGTCTCTGCACTGTCGGGCGTGGGCAAGGGAATTCAGTACATCTCGAACTTCAACATGGTTGCCGCAGGTCTGCTGGCTCTGCTGGTGTTGGTCCTCGGCCCTACCGTGGTGATTCTGAACCTGATTCCGACCTCTATTGGCAGCTACCTGGATTCCTTCTTTGAGATGGCCTCCCGCTCCAGTGCTTCCGCTGACGGCACCGCCGGTGAATGGCTCTCTTCCTGGACAATTTTCTACTGGGCCTGGTGGATCTCATGGTCGCCGTTTGTCGGTATGTTCATCGCACGTATTTCTCGCGGCCGTACTATCCGTGAGTTCGTCTTCACCGTCGTCGCCGTTCCGTCGATTGTCTCTGCAGTGTGGTTCTCCATCTTTGGTGGCACCGCCATTACCCGCGAGCAGCAGGGTGCGTCCATCTACGGTGACGGTTCGGCCGAGAGCCAGCTGTTCAATCTGCTGGAATCCCTGCCGGGTGGCGCAATCACTTCCACTATCGCAATGATTCTGCTGGCTACCTTCTTCATTACCTCAGCGGACTCCGCCTCCACGGTGATGGGTACCATGAGCCAGTTCGGTCGACTCACAGCGTCGCGCACGGTCACTGCTATGTGGGGTATTTTCACCGCTCTGATTGCCATCGTCCTATTGGTCACCGGTGGCAGCGATGCCCTGTCGAACCTGCAGAACATCACCATTTTGGCGGCAAGCCCGTTCGTCATTGTTATCTTGGCGCTGATGGTGTCGCTGGTTAAGGGGCTTTCCGACGATCCGATGTACCTCGATGACAAGGAACAGCGTCAGTTTGCCCTGCGAATGGCTCGTGAGCGCCGCTTGGCGGAAGCGGCCGAGCAGCGCGAGCGCCGCCGTGCTCGTAAATTGCGCAACTAGCTTTCCAACAGCAGCGGTGCGGCCTTGGCCTCAATCTCGGCCCATTCGCCCTCGGGTGTAGACCCGATGGTGATGCCACCGCCGATGCCAGCTTCGACCCGAACTCTCCCCGAGTTCGGGTCTTTTGTGTACTCAGCGGTACGAATACCGACATTGAGCTCAAGTGCATCCCCGTGGGCCGCACCAATTGCGCCGCAGTGAGCGCCACGGGGCTCGGGCTCCCATTCGCGCAGAAGCTCAATTGCTCGCAGCTTTGGTGTACCGGTGACCGAGGCCGGTGGGAAGCAGGCTTCAATCAGCTCAGCGTGGCTGAGCTGATCGGGAAGCTCCGCGGAGACTGTGGAAAAGAGGTGCCACACGCCCGGTGCCGGACGCACACTGAGCAGGTCTGTGACCTTCACGGTGCCGGTCTTGGCAACTTGACCGAGGTCATGGCGCACCAGGTCGACAATCATGATGTTCTCGGCGATGTCCTTGTCGCTGCGCAATAACTCGTTCGGGGGCCGGTCAGCGGGAATCGTGCCTTTGATGGGAGTTTCAGTCACGCTTGTGCCTGCGCGGATGAGGAACTCCTCAGGACTCAGCGAGGCCAGGATTGGAATTCCAACATCGAGGTTGCCGGGCAAGAATGCTGCTCGAGCCGGTTGATACCGCGCCACGCGGGAGGAAAACCACGCGCCGGCGTGGGCTAGTGCAGCGTTGTCCACTTCGACGTCCGGGGCCAACTCCGCATTCAGCTCCGCGTGAAAGCGTGTGGAAATGCAGGTTTGGTACACCTCGCCTGCGGCAATTGCCTCCTTACAGTTCTCCACCGCAAGCTGGTGGTGTTCTCGGTCACCCTGATCCCACTCCAGTGGTGTGGCCGCGGGGAGCGCGTCGGCACGCGTGTCTTCGTGCGAGTAGTTGATGGCCTCCTGAAGGGCTTGGAAATCCGGATTGAAGGGGTCACCGGTGCCAGGGCCGTCGAAATGCCACGTGCCGTCGTCGGCAAGCAACGCGACGCAGGTAGCGACCCCGTGCGCGCTGGTGCCGGAGTAGGGGCGGAACCCAAAGATCCACGCATCGGGGTCGGGGCTGGAGAAAAGCTCTGCCGGATCGCAGGCAGCGAGCTCGACGTTGGCGGCGAGAACCGCGCGATAACCGAACCAGGAGCCGATGAGTGCGGCGGGACGATGACCGGCAGCGATAAGACGCGCCAGCGCAGTGGTCGCACGCGAAGTGAAGTCAGCAGCCGAGCCGGAGGAGGTAGACCGAGTGGACATAGGACATAAGCGTAGTGACTGCGCATGCGTGCGATGATGGTAGGGGACAGTTCATGTGGACTTCATGAGGACTCCGTAAGGGACACAGTTCATCGCGATGGCAGGTCATCTATTACCCTGTTAGATATGTCTCGCATTTTCACAGCAGTTGCGTGGCCGTACGCTAACGGTCCGCGACATATCGGCCATGTTGCAGGTTTCGGAGTCCCCTCGGACGTTTTCGCTCGCTACCAGCGAATGATTGGCAATGACGTGCTGATGGTCTCCGGTACTGATGAGCATGGCACGCCGCTGCTTGTGCAAGCGGAGAAGGAAGGCGTTTCTGTCCAGGAATTGGCCGACCGTTACAACCGCCAGATTGTGCAGGACCTCGCGGGTCTGGGGCTTTCCTACGACCTGTTTACGCGCACTACCACGCGCAACCACTACGCGATTGTCCAGGAGCTCTTCCGTGGGCTCTACGAAAACGGCTATATGGTCAAGCAGACCACGATGGGTGCGATTTCCCCGTCGACCGGTCGCACCCTGCCGGACCGTTACATCGAAGGTACCTGCCCAATTTGTGGCGCTTCCGGTGCCCGCGGTGATCAGTGCGACAACTGCGGTAACCAGCTTGACCCGGCCGATCTGATTGATCCGGTGTCGAAAATCAACGGCGAGACCCCGAAGTTCGTTGAAACTGAGCACTTCCTGCTAGACCTGCCGGCTCTGGCAGAGGCCTTGACCGAGTGGCTGCAGGAGCGCAAGGACTGGCGCCCAAATGTACTGAAATTCTCCCTGAACATCCTGAAGGACATCCGTCCACGCGCAATGAGCCGTGACATTGACTGGGGTGTTCCGATTCCGCTGGAGGGCTGGTCGGAAAACGGAACCAAGAAACTCTACGTTTGGTTCGACGCTGTCGTCGGTTACCTATCCGCTTCCATCGAGTGGGCCTGGCGCATTGGTGACCCGGAAGCGTGGCGCAAGTGGTGGAATGACCCGGAGGCGCTGTCCTACTATTTCATGGGCAAGGACAACATCACCTTCCACTCCCAGATTTGGCCGGCTGAGCTGCTGGGCTACCGTGGCGAAGGCTCCCGCGGAGGCAAAGTCGGGGAGCTCGGTGAGTTGAACCTGCCGACGGAGGTCGTCTCCTCGGAGTACCTGACCATGTCGGGCTCGAAGTTCTCCTCTTCCAAGGGCGTTGTCATCTATGTGAAGGACTTCCTGGCGGAGTTCGGTCCGGATCCGCTGCGCTACTTCATCGCCATGGCTGGTCCGGAAAACCAGGACACCGACTTCACCTGGGATGAGTTCGTCCGCCGCGTGAATAACGAGCTGGCCAACTCCTGGGGCAACCTGGTCAACCGCACCGTGTCCATGGCTTTCAAGAACTTCGGTGAGGTGCCAACTCCGGGCGAGCTCACCGACGCTGACCGTGAACTGCTCGACTTGGCTGAGCGCTCTTTCGCCGAGGTCGGCGACGCACTCGCACTGTCCCGTTTCCGCGCCGGTATCACCGCCGCCATGCACCTGGTCGGAGAGGCGAACGCCTACATTGCGGCGCAGGAGCCGTGGAAGCTGGCGAAGGACGAGTCCCAGCGTGAGCGTCTCGCCACTGTGTTGTGGACAGCGCTGCAGGTAGTCAGCGACGCCAATGTCCTGCTGACCCCGTACCTGCCGGAAAGCGCGCAGAAGGTCTTCGAGACCCTGGGCGGCGAGGGCATCTGGGCCGCAATGCCGGAAGTCCAGGAAGTCGAGGACGACATGCCGGTCGAACCGGTCGGCGCAGACCTGCCGGCAGAGGGCAGGAGCTACCCAATCATCACTGGTGACTACGTCAATCAGAAGGCCGCCTGGCATCGCTTCGACATTGAGCCGGGTACGCAGCTTGTCAAGCCGAAGCCGATTTTCTCCAAGCTCGACTCTGAGCTGGCTGAGCACGGCCCTGAGTGGGCACAGGTGAAGTAGGGGGCGCAGTAGAAGAATGGGAAAGCGCAAACGCAAAATTGCAGAACCCGCGGAGTATCTCACTCCGCTGTTTGACGCCCACACGCATCTCGCGTCCTGCGGGGCGCAAACTCCGGAGGAGATTGCGGTTCTCATGGACCGTGCCGCCGCAGCGGGCGTCGTCGGAGTTTGCACGGTCGGCGATGGCATGCCGGAAACCGAACTGGCCTTTACCGCCGCACACGCGCACCCCAACGTCTGGGCCGCCGCCGCCATCCATCCGACGCGCGCACACGAGCTTGACGACGACGCCAAGGCCCGTCTAACCGAAATGGCTGCCGACCCCAGGGTTGTGGCAGTGGGGGAGACGGGATTGGATTGGTACTGGCTGGATTCTCTCGACGGCTGCGCGTCGAAGAGCGAACAGCTGGCTGCGTTGCAGTGGCATATGGAGCTCGCAGCAACCGTCGGCAAGCCGTTGATGATTCATAACCGCGATGCCGATAAAGATCTGATGGCGGCGTTGGACGGCTATGACAATACGGTCATTTTGCACTGCTTCTCCTCGCCCATTGAGGTTGCCCGCGAGGCCATTGCGCGCGGTTACCTACTGAGCTTTACCGGAAACGTGACCTTCAAACGCAATGATTACCTGCGGCAGGCTGTGGCTGAGGCGCCGGCGGAGCAGCTGCTGGTGGAAACCGATGCTCCGTACATGACCGCGGAGCCGTTCCGAGGTGCGCGCAATGAGTCAACTTTTATCGGTCATCAGGCGCGTGCGATGGCTGCGGCCCGAGAAATCGGGGCGGAGGAGATGGCGCAGATTTTGACGGATAACGCACGTCGGGTGTACGGCATTTAAGCACGTGCCGGCGTATTGCCGCCCTGAGCTGTGGAAATGCAGCCGGGGCGGTTTGTTGTATTTCCCGTCACTTTTATCGATATATTTTAGACAACACTGAATCTTTACCGTACTGTTACAAACTGTATTTCTTTCATCTGATAGCTGCCCATCCTCCGAAAGGCTGTGACGAACCCCGTGAGTGCTGCGAAGAAGCGTCATCTCAATCGTGCTAACGACGGAGTCTCCACTTCGTCCAAGATCGCTGCTGGCGGTCTGGTCGCTGCTGTTGCTCTGGGTGGCACTGTCGCGGCATCCAACTACGACACCATCACCGTCGAAATTGACGGCAAGGTCGAGCAAATTGCAACCTGGTCCAAGGATGACAAGGCCATTCTAGAGAAGGCTGGTGTCGAAACCACCGGCGGAGACCTGGTTCAGCGTCAGGGCGACCTCACGGACGGCGGCAAGCTGGTCTACCGCTCTGCCAAGCCGGTCACGATGATTGTCGATGGCAAGCCGCAGGAGCACAAGACCAATGCCATCACTACCGATGAGCTGATTGAAGGTCTGAAGAAGCAGGGGCTCATCTCCGATAAGGACAAGGTCGAGGTCGAAAAGGGCGAAATTTCCGCTAAGGGGGTCGAACTCGACGTCGTTCGTGCCAAGAATATTGTGCTTCACGACGATGCCAAGGACATCGACCTGACCGTCCCGGCTTTGACCGTCGGTGATGTACTGGCACAGCGTGGCATTGAGCTGCGTGAAGACGACACCGTTGAGCCGGGTCTGGATGCGCCGGTCACTGAAGGCATGCGCATCGCGCTGTCTCGTCTGATTGATAAGACCATCACCGAGACTGAGGAAATTCCAGCTCACGAGAACATCATTGAAGATGATTCGATGTTCGAAGACGAGCGCATCGTTGAGCAGGAGGGTGAGCCGGGCCAGGTAGAGCGTCAGGTCAAGGTCACCTCTCGCGACGGCGAAGAGCTCGGACGCGAGGTCCTGGAAGAAAAGGAGCTAAAGGCTCCGGGTATCTCCACTATCCGCCAGGGCACTAAGTCTCGCATTGCAGCTCCGGCCGCTGGCTACGGTGTGTGGGATCAGCTGGCTCAGTGTGAGTCCGGCGGCGACTGGGCTATCGATACCGGTAACGGTTTCTCCGGTGGTCTACAGTTCACCGATTCCACCTGGGCAGCTTACGGCGGTACTGAGTATGCACCGCGTGCATCGCAGGCTTCCCGCGAGCAGCAGATCGCTGTTGCCGAGCGCGTCCAGGCTGGTCAGGGTTGGGGTGCATGGCCCGCTTGCACCGCTTCCATGGGGCTTCGTTAAAGCTAGTTCAGACTAGCCAAAACGAGCTAAACCTATTTTGTCTTTTGACCCCGTAGTATCTAACTGTGACTAAAGCAGAAGTTTCTTTCCTGGGGCCGGTCGAAGTGCGCGACTTGGCGGCGCAGTTGGATATTGTCCCGACGAAGAAATTGGGGCAGAACTTCGTCCACGACGCCAACACCGTGCGTCGAATTGTCGCTGCGGCGGACTTGCCGGAGGATTCCTACCCTGTTGAGGTCGGCCCCGGCTTGGGCTCGCTGACCCTCGGGCTGCTCGAACACTGCGGCCGCGCCGCGGCTGTTGAAATCGATTCTCGGTTGGCGGAGCGTTTGCCCCAGACAGTCGCTGAGCGCGCTGACGGCTGCGCGCTAGAGCTCATTGAGAAAGATGCGTTGAAAGTCAGTCGCGAGGACTTTCGGACCGCCCCAGATGCGCTGGTGGCCAATCTGCCATACAACGTTTCTGTACCGGTGCTGCTGCACATGCTTGCCGAGCTCCCCACCATCCGCCGCGTGCTCGTGATGGTGCAGTCTGAGGTCGCTGACCGGCTGGCGGCTCAGCCGGGCTCCAAGATTTACGGCGTCCCCAGCGTCAAGGCCGCCTACTACGGCACAGTGCGTCGCGCCGGTGCCATTGGTCCGCACGTCTTTTGGCCGGTCCCGAAGGTTGATTCCGGGCTTGTGCGCATTGACTGCTACGCCCGCTCCGACGCTCCTGAGAACCCCAATGCCGCCGATGCCCCCGAGGCTCCGTGGGAGATTTCGCCGCAATTTCGCGCGCGCCTTTTCCCGCTTATCGACGCTGCTTTTGCGCAACGCCGCAAGACCCTCCGTGCGGCCTTATCGGGGATTTACGGATCTGGTGCCGCAGCCGAAGAAGCGCTTATGGCAGCGGGGATTGACCCCAAGCAGCGAGGAGAGAAGCTCGAAATTGCCGATTTCGTTCGCCTCGCTGAGGTCTCACGAGACTAGCGCTTTTAATAAAGGACAGGCGATCTTTCCCCATGCACCGTGATGACACCCCCAGTAGGGCCGAGATCGGCCGGCGCGAACCACGCGGTTTGGCGTGCACAAAGTACTGGCCTGACGACGACGGTTGGGTATGCAACTGCATAGTTTTCCGAGGTAGTCGCCTGCTGCTTCTGCTGCGTGAATACGATGGATTCCTCGGTGGCCAATGGGATTTGCCCGGCGGCAAACTCGATGCCGGGGAAGAACCGTCAGAGGCCGCTGTGCGCGAACTGCGCGAAGAGGCCGGTCTGCGCGCAGCGGAGGTCAGCGAGTTTGCGCATTATTCCAATCCTGATTTGGGCGGGGAGAACTTCCGTTTCCACACAGTGACCTTCCTAGTGCGCGAGGCCGACGACACGCAGAATGTCCAGCTCAGCGGCGAGCATCCGGAGTTTAAATGGGTAACCCGAGAGCAGTTCGAGGAGCTGCCGGTGGCTTGGTATGTTCGGCGTGTGCTTGGCAACGTCGAATGGGGCACAATAAATACTCATCATGGCGAATCTGATTAATTGCGAGAATATTTCTAAGTCCTTCGGGCTCAAGACTCTGCTCGACGGCGTTAGCCTCGGTGTTCAAGAGGGCGACCGCATCGGTGTTGTCGGCCTGAACGGTGGTGGCAAATCCACATTGCTGAAGATTTTGGCAGGTGTGGAGCCGGCGGACTCCGGACGTATTTCGCGGGCTAATGACATGGCTATGGCACATGTCACCCAGGGCGCGGAGCTCGACCCGAACTCCACCGTGTTTGAGTGCGTCATCGCACCGCTGGGACTCGCCGAACACGAATGGGCCGGTAATGCCTCCATCCGCGAGGTTCTCGATGGCATCGGTATCAATGACCTCGGTATGGATACCAAGGTCGCTAATCTCTCCGGTGGTGAGCGGCGCCGAGTTAACCTGGCGGCTGCGCTAGTCCGTGACCTGGATCTACTCATTCTCGATGAGCCAACGAACCACCTCGATATTGAGGGTGTGCAGTGGTTGGCCGATCATGTCCTGTCGCGCCGGGCAGCCCTGGTCGTCGTCACGCACGACCGTTGGTTCCTGGACACTGTTGCCACGAAGACATGGGAAGTCCACGACGGCACCGTCGATTTCTACGATGGTGGTTACAACGACTGGACGTTCGCGCGTGCCGAGCGTGCGCGCCAGGCTGATGCCGCCGAGCAGCGTCGCCAGAACCTTGCGCGTAAGGAACTCGCCTGGCTGCGTCGTGGGGCGCCGGCCCGCACGTCGAAGCCGCGCTATCGTATCGAAGCAGCTGAGGCGCTCATCGCCGATGTACCGGCGCCGCGTGATTCCGTGGAGCTGATGGCCTTTTCGCAGCGCCGTCAGGGCAAGGTGGTCGTGGAACTGGAACACGCGTCCCTGGAAACGCCCGATGGTAGGGAATTGCTTAACGCCGTCACGTGGCGTCTGGCCCCCGGCGAGCGCATTGGCCTGGTCGGTGTCAACGGCTCGGGTAAGACGACTTTGTTGCGCGCATTGGCGGGAGACTACCCCTTAAGCGATGGCAAGCGGATTGAGGGCAAGACGGTGCGTCTGGGTTGGCTGCGACAGGAGCTCGATGATCTGCCGCTGGATATGCGTGTGCTCGACGCTGTGGAGGACGTGGCGACCTACATTGACCTGGGCAAGAAGCAGATTAGCGCCTCGCAACTGGCGGAGCGACTGGGTTTTTCCCCGAAGCGGCAGCGCACCCCAATCGCAGACCTCTCCGGCGGTGAGCGTCGCCGCTTGCAACTCACACGCGTGTTGATGAGTGAGCCGAACTTCCTGCTGCTCGACGAGCCGACGAATGACCTGGATATTGACACGCTGCAGGAATTGGAAGACCTGCTGGACAATTGGCCGGGCACGTTGGTGGTCATCTCGCACGACCGCTACCTGATTGAGCGTATTGCCGACTCGACCTGGGCCCTCTTCGGCGATGGCGAGCTGACGAACTTGCCAGGCGGGATTAGTCAGTACCTCCAGCGTCGCGCACAGCTGGCTGACTCGGCCGCTAGTGGTGGTGCATCTCAAGCAAATGCCGGTAGTCCGCAGACCCGTGGCGCAGCTTCAGAGGAGGATACCTCGAAGCTCTCGGCTGCGGAAGCTCATGCTCTGCAAAAGAAGATGAGTGCTCTGGAGCGGAAGATGGCGAAGCTCAGCCAGCAAGAAAGTGAACTGCATGCGCAGATGGCGGAAGCGAGTGCTGATGTAGCCAACTTGGACACACAAAAGCTGGCGGACCTCGATCGCCGTGCTGCGGAGGTGGTTGAGCAGAAGGCAGAGCTGGAGATGGAGTGGCTGGAGCTAGGGGAGCAGCTCGAGGGCTAGCATCTTACTTCAGCTACTAGCCGAACATTTTAGGTATGAGCCGGGTACTCGTGGTCAGCGTGCCCGGTTCTTTCAATTTGCACCGTGGCGTGTTCAATCCCGTGGACGTCGTGAAGCAGTGCCTGCGCGCGGTCGAGCAATGCGTGCTCGTCGCCGTTGGGGAGCGTGTCGCAGCGCACGAGATGGACAGATGCCAGTAGGTCGCTGCCGTTGAGGGACCAGACGTGGAGATCGTGGACATCGACCACTCCGTCCAAGTCAGACAGGTCAGCAGTGATTCTCTCAGTGTCGACGCCCTTCGGGGTGTACTCCAGCAACACGTGGAGACAGTCGCGCACCAGAACGGCGGCTCGGGGGACGATGAAGAGCGCAATCACGATAGAGACCACCGAGTCGATGGCAGTCCAGCCGGTGTATGCGATAGCGATAGCGGAGATAATGACGGCGACCGAACCAGCGGCGTCGACAAGCACGTGCAGATACGCGCCGCGGACGTTGACGCTTTCCTTGGCAGCGCCGGCGAGCAGAAACGCCGCAATCACATTGGTGAGCAGGCCGATGACTGCGATGATGAGCATCGACGTGGTTTGAATCTCAGATTGCTCCACTGACCCGAATCGCCGGATTGCGCCCCAGAGAATCACAGCGGCAATGATGAAAACTGTCAGACCGTTGACGAGAGCAGTCAGAACCTCAACACGACGGTACCCGTACGTCGCGCGGTGATTGGCTCCGCGCTGGGCGATAGCCAAACCGGCAACTGCCATAAGCAGGCCTGCGGAGTCCGTCACCATATGGCCGGCATCTGCCAGCAGCGCCAGTGAACCCGAGACCAAGCCGCCGATGAGCTCGGCGAGAAATACGACAAGAGTTAGACCCGCAGCTGCGAGCAGGCGACGGGCAGGAGTATTCGCGGGGTCAATATGAGCGTGGTCATGGCCGTGTGAATGACCGTGTGAATGACCGTGGCCGTGTGAGTGGCCAGAGTGTTCAGTTGTGTCCATAACCCCTAATGATAACAGGGCTATTCAGCCTCCGGAAGATAGCTATCCGCCCACGCATAAATCAGGTCAGCAGCGCGCGCGGCGGACTTAGCGCGAGTGAGCAAGTGGTCTGCGCGATCCAAGCTCATCAGGGATTTTGGATAGCGAGAGACCTGGAAAATCTTCTGGGCGCTATCGATACCAACAGTCTGGTCGGTCGGGGAGTGCAGAATAAGCAGTGGCTTGCGCAGCTGGCTGAGATAAACCTCCGGGTTGTAGTCCGCCAACACTTCCAAGAACTCACGGGAGATGGGAATGCCACGACCTTCAATCTGCAGAACCTGCGTGCCGTGCTCATCGACCGTCGAAATGTCACCGGCGATGCGCACAATCGAGTGTGCCGGATCGAAGGGTGCACCGATTGTCGCTACCGCCTTGATTTTCGGCATATCGTGGCCGGCGTTCAGCGCCGCTGCGCCACCGAGCGAGTGCCCAATCAGTAGCGAGGGGGCCTCAAATTCTGCCTCCATGAACTCGTAGGCGGCCTTAAGGTCATCGATGTTGGTCTGGAACGTCGTCTCACCGAAATCACCAGTGGACTGCCCGAGGCCAGTGAAGTCGAACCGGAATGCCGCAATGCCCTTCTTCGCCAGCGCCTTGCAGGTGCGTGACGCGCCGGGCACCATCCGATTACACGTGAAGCAATGACCAAATAGCGCCCACGCGCGTGGCTGACCGTCCGGCAAATCAATTGATGCAGCCAGAGTCTCGCCGGTCGATCCCGTAAATTTTAGGTGCTTTGTTGGCATAGGTTATATCCGCGTCTCAGTGTGTGCTCAATGTGTGTACGTTTTCGCTTTACGACGCCCGTTGTGGTGGCGACCGTACGCAATATTAAGCCCGGGTGCCACAAATAAGTGAGGGATTGGGCGAAAAATTCGACCAATCCCTCAATCTCCTAGTGGCTGTGAGTTAACGCACCGGAACCCCCGGCCCCAGCGGAATGCCCGCGAGATACCAGAGGACGAAGAATAGGAACCAGCCCACCATCATGCACAGCGAGTACGGGATAGCCAGCGACATCAGCGTGCCGACACCCGCAGGCTTGTAGTACTTCTGCAGGAAAGTCAGCGCCAGCGCAAAGTACGGCGACATCGGCGTAATGATGTTGGTCGGGGAGTCACCAATACGGAATAGCTGCTGGGAGACCTCTGGAGAGACGTTGACGTACATCAGCATCGGCACAACGACCGGCGCCATCAGAGCCCACTGTGCGGAGCCCGAGGTAATCAGCAGGTTGAGAACAGCCACCATCAGGACGAAGGCAGCAAAGAGCAACAGCGGCGGCAGATCCGCCTTGGTCAGGAATTCGGAGCCCTTGATAGCGGTCCACTGGCCGATATTGGACCACTTGAAGTAGGCCGTGAACTGCGAGACGGCGAAGAAGAGCACCATCATTGTGGTCAGTGTGCCCAGGCCGCGTTCCATGAAGGCGGGCACGTCTGCTGAGGAGGTGATGGTTTTGGCACCGATGCCGTACGCAATGCCGACCACTGCGAAGAAGAGGGCGATGGACGCCACGACGTCGGTAAGCAGCACGGAATTCAAGATGCCGTCGCCTTCGCCGCGCAGAGGCGAACCCGGGATGAACAGGGCAGCGAACCAAAGCGCCAGGAAGATGACAGCGGCGATGTTGCCGTAGCGGAGGCCACGTCGTTCGGCATCGTTGAGGATTAGCTTGTCGCGGCCATTGCTGGAGCTGCTAGATGCGGTGTTCCGCTCCTCCTTCTTGGCGTTTTCCTCGGTAGCTTCCTCCGAAGCGCCCGGTTTGGTGAATTCCGCGGCATCGTGGTCAATGTGGTCGTCGTGGACGGTCTTCTCCACGTGCTTGGTAATAAACAGTTCAGTAACGGCGGTAATAATCAGAGCCAGCACAATCGACGAGGCCATAGTGAAGAAGTAGTTGGCCAGCGGTGAAACTACGTATTCCGGATCCACGAAGTGCGCTGCATGCGTGGAGATACCTGCCAGCAGCACATCGGTGATGTTGAGCACCAGTGACGAATTGAACCCGGCCGACGAGGCGGCAAAGGCGACCATCGCACCGACAATAGGGTTACGACCAACTGCGGCGAATGAGGCGGCACCCAGCGGAATGAGAATCACGTAGACGGCATCAGAAGCGATTGAACCAGTCACGCCGGCCAGTGCAACAATGAATGTCAGCAGGACAGGGGAGTGCACCTTGGAAATTGCCGCGCGGATTGCCGAGCCGATGTAACCGGAGTACTCCGCAATTGCGACACCGAGCATGCACACCAGAATCAGGCCAACTGGTGCGAAGTCCGTGAAGTTCGTTACCGCCTCAGAGACCATCTTTTGCAGGTACTCTGCGGTAGCAAGGCTTTCCACCTCGATGATGTCACCCGACGCGGGATCCTTGGCCTGCATACCCGCAGCCTCACCGAGCCACGAAGAAACGATGACTACACCGGCAAGAATCACGAATAGCCAAAATGGATTTGGCAGTGCGTTGCCGATACGTTCCAGTGTTGCTAGGAACCCCTTTGGCTTCGGTGGCGCTTTGTCCGGTTCCAACGTTTTTGACTGTCCCATATATATAAATCCCTCTGTGTTAGACGTTGGTAAAAGGTTAGGGGAAAGTAAGTTGCGTCACAACGTAAAAGGCCAGAGGCATATGTATGTCGGGTGCGAGCAGGCGCATAAGGGAAAGTTAAGGGAATAGCTAGGGAATAGCTGTAGTGCACCTTCTTCGACTAGAGTTAATCAGGTTATGGGCAAGAAGAAGTCGAAGAAAGAAAAGGTCAGCGCCAACAACGCGGTGGTGGCCACCAATCGTCGTGCCCGCCATGACTACAACATTCTGGACACCTACGAATGCGGTGTCGTTCTCGTGGGCACTGAGGTCAAGGCGCTGCGCGAGGGCAAAGCATCGCTTAATGACGCCTTCGCGACCATCGACGACGGCGAAGTGTGGCTCCGCGGGCTGCATATCCCGGAGTACTCCTACGGTTCGTGGACTAATCACTCACCGCGTCGCTCGCGCAAGCTGTTGTTGCACCGCAAGGAGATTGACACCCTGTGGGGCAAGGTCCGCGATGGCAACAACACGCTTGTACCCCTGAAGCTGTATTTCACCGACGGCCGCTTGAAGGTCGAGCTCGCACTCGCCCGCGGTAAGCAGGATTATGACAAGCGCCAGGACATCAAGCGCCGCACGGAGGAGCGCGAAGCTACTCGTGCGCTGGGCCGTCGTGTGAAGGGCATCAAGGGGTAAAAGAGGTCTTCATTAGAAGAAACCCTTTTTAGAAGGGGAACTCAGTCGCATCGACTGGGAGGATGAGTAGGCCAATGACGTTTTCGTGACGGTCAAAGGCAACTCGAGCCATCCATTCGCCAGCCTCATGTTTGAGGGTGGTGATGACGAGACTTGTGCCGAGAATCTTCGACAGGAGTTTCTGCGAGGTCGGTTCCTTAGTCCTGGTTCCCCCGAGGCTGGTGACTTGGGTGTCGTCGAAAGATTCGAACGCCCCAGTCTCGGTGAGAACATCTTCCCAGACAGAGTAGATAGTGGACCAGGGGAGATCCTTCCGGAGCTTTGGGGAAATCATGCTTACGGTTTCTGCTTCTTCGCCGTTGATGATGTGGCGAAGGAATTTTTCGCCGAGCTCGGCGATATGTGTAGTTTTTGTGGCAGTCATCAATTCTCCTGAAACGGGGTTTTGGACACTTCCGAACCGCTTGAATGCCGCTTGCCGGGAGATATTGAGTACATTTCCAATCTCTGCCCATGAATGGCCCGCTGCGCGAGCCTGCGCCACGGCATCTTCAAGTTCTTGTTCGGCAATGTTCGTTGCTTGCAGTCGGTGACGGATTGTCGTCAATGGATCCATGACTGCAGTCAACCATTGGTTGACGTCAGTGTCAACCCGGAGTTGACATTCGGGGGGGGGGG
>NZ_KV801843.1:89664-119609 GCF_001810555.1 Corynebacterium sp. HMSC063G05
GGGGGGGGGGGCTGTGGGCCTTGCGGCGAAGCTTGTTGACTTTTCCCGTCGTAAAGCGTTATTCTTGAACATCCTTTGAGCGCAACGCACTTTCCCGTGCTCGAAGGCATTGTATGGGGCTGACATGGTTTCGACACCGTACAGTGAGCCAGGGGAAGCGTGCCGGTGCAGGCTAGAGACCACCGTTTAAGCGTCGTAGCAACTGATTAAGCGCCGAGAACACTCAGCGCGACTACGCTCTCGCTGCCTAATTAAGCGACTAGCGTGTCTGTCAGACCGGGCTTGCCCTTTGGTCCGGACCCTGGCATCGACTTAAAAGGGCTCGCCCGATGGGTGTGCCGTAAGGCTCATCGGGGATCTTCTTACTTGCGGCTGGGCCCGTCATTCGGACATGTTTGCCTGAGCCGAAGGGTCGAGTAGAGGCGATCGTGCGAACTGCGCACGGAGAAGCCCTGGCGAGTTGGCGGTGGACCCGAGTTCAATTCTCGGCAGCTCCACAAATAGAAATCCCCGGTCATTACGACCGGGGATTTTTCGTTGTACTTGAAGACGTCTGAGCGACGTCGGGCAACCTTAGAAGGTGCTCTTGTAGACGTTGGCGATGGTGGTGCCAGTAACTGCCGAACCGTGGAAGGTCGGGTGGTTGGTCATGTTGTAGGAAGCAACGTCAGTATCCAGAATTGCCGAGACTTGACGCTCACCGTCCGGGCCGCACATTGCGACGTCAATGTTTGCAACGTTCTTCATGTTGACGAAACCGATGCCGGACTCATTTGCAGCGCGCTCCTGACGGTTCTGCAGAGCCATCTCAAACTGGTGCATGCCGGCAGCCGGAATGTGCGGTGCAAAACCTGCGGCGTTGACCGGGCAAGCGTAGTGAGTCGGGTCATTCGAGGTGAAAGCTGGGTAGCCAATCAGCATGACGCGAGCAGTTGGATTAGCAGCCTTGATTTTCTGTACCGCGGCAACAACGTTGGTGGTGTACAGGTCATCCTGAACCGGCATTGGCAGCACAGCGCCCTGCATTGCGTCATTGGCGCCAACGTAGATGGTCACTAGCTGGGTGGCCGGGCCGAGGGAGCCCTGAGCGATAGCGTTGTCAACCTGGCCCATCAGGGACTTCTGCGGCTGAGTCGGCATGAAAGCGGTAGTGCCGTTGCAGGAGTAGTCGTGCAATTCAAGACCGGTCTCGCGAGCAACGTGAGAGCCGATGTTCGAGACCGAAATCGGGCAGCCACCACGGCCCGGTACGGCCGGGTCGGACTGACCCGGGTTAGCAGCGAAGGAATCGCCGAAGGCAACGTAGTTACCAGTAGGAAGAGCGTTGGCAACACCGCCAGTCAGGAGGGAGGCTGCCAGCGCAGAAGCTGCAGCTGCCGAGGCTGCTGCACGGCGAACAACGTTGTTCTTCATAATTAAAAACCTCTTAGTTGAAAACCTATAGAAGGAAAAACTCGCGCTACACTCGCGATTTCTTCGCCACAGACCGTCCCTGGAAGAACCGAGTCCGACAGAACCAAGTCCGACAGAACCCTGAGCGGATACTTAAAGACGCGCCTTTATCACTTTGTTATACAACTAGGTTCTAGTCCTGATGTCAACCGGAACCAGCTAGTTATATGGATATTCGACTCTTTCAACGCCTCTTGTTTGTCTCTTATCGCTGGTAGGTGGAGTTATGAGTTACTTCCGAACGTGGAATACAGCGCAGCGATGACACCATCGGCTACCCCAGAACCATCTTTTAGCTCAATCTCATCTTCGGCAAAGAGGCCACGCTCATCCAGTTCCGCTTCTGTGGGGCGCGGCTGAATCAGTGTTAGGTGTGGACCTTCACTGATAACACCACTGAAAAGACGTGCCTGACGAGCCGCCTCACCATCCGCCTGCGCCCGTACCTCGTCCAGGGATGCACCCTCAAAACTGTCCGCCTGCTCCGGGGCAATCACCATAATCTCCTGCGCCAGCACGGCACCAACGACACCTGCCGGCCACGATGTCCGAGCGATAAAGTCCGCCAACTCAGGGCTACCACCTTCAATTCCCTCGGGGAGAGGTTCCTGCTCAACGACAGTCAGCGGGGCGCTGTCAATCAGCTCGTCGGCAAGCACGTCGGCAAGCGCGGCGGTGGGGACGAGGGCGAAGAGACTCGGGGCGCGGTCCCAACCTTCGGCGTGGACGTATTCGACAGCCTCGCGTACGGCGCGATTGAGTGCCTGCTGGCTGAGATGAGTCTGGGTTCCGCTGTTTTCGCTCATGACGCTTGACGACGCCCCTTTCCTGGCAACGCTGTATTAACAGCATCCTTAGTCAAATGTTAGGAACTTTATTTAGAGTAGATGACAGATAAGCGTACGACCGACTTACCAGCTCGCTGGCAAGTCAAGCTCAACTCGAACAGGAGAGACGTTGTCTCTAAACCAGACTCGACCGAGACGATCGGCGGGTGGCCGACCGGGGTGGCTGGCAATTACCGTGTTGGTGATTGCCGCGCTGACCTTTGTTATTCCAATCGCCGTCAATTTTTATACGGACTTTCAGTGGTTCGGTGAAGTGGGGTATCGAGGGGTATTCGCCACCACGTGGCTCACTCGTATCGTCCTGTTTATCACCGTAGGCCTGATAACGGGCGCACTGACATTTCTATCTATGTGGCTGGCGTGGCGCTCCCGTCCCGTCGACCTCGGGCTGACGGATCCGCGCAGCCCGCAGGCAGTGTACCGACGGATGGCTGAATCTGGTTCGAAGTCGATGTTCACCACGCTGCCTGTTGTATTCGGCGTACTCGGTGGCCTTGTGGGGCAGGGCAAATGGCAGACGGTGCAGCTGTTCTTAAACCGACAGTCCTTCGGTGAGACGGACCCGCAGTACGGCAAGGACTTGGGCTTCTATGCGTTCCAGTTGCCGCTGTGGTCGTACATCGTGTCGACGCTGGTTGTCCTGGTAGTTATTGCGTTCCTGCTGTCGCTGGTGACGCATTACTTCCTTGGTGGCATCCGCCCAGGTAACCCGACTACAGGGGAGAAGACCCGCGTTTCCAATGCGGCTCGTGCGCAGTTGGCGTGCTGGGCCGGTGTTTTCATGCTGCTCAAGGCTGTGTCTTACTGGCTGGACCGCTATGAGCTGCTGAATAACAAGCAGAAGACCTTCACCGGTGGTTCCTACACCGATATCAATGCGCTGCTGCCGGCGAAGATTACGCTGCTGGTCATCGCAATCGTCGTGGCCGCTGCATTCTTCGCGGCCATTTTCCTGCGCAATCTTTCGATCCCGGCGTTTGCCACCGTGCTGATGTTGGTTTCCGCAGGTCTGATTGGCGTGGCCTGGCCGATGGCAGTTGAGCAGTTCTCAGTTAACCCGAACCGCGCTTCCAAGGAACGCGAATACATTGCGCGCAATATTGAATCGACGCGCTACCACTACGGGCTTACCGACGACAAGGTGAAGGTCGAGCGCGACTGGGGCGTTCCGGCTGAAAAGGAAGGCGATAAGGAAGCCGCGAAGGAAGGTGCGGACTCGATTTCCCGCGATGCCGCTACTCTGGCCAATATCCGAATCCTGGATCCGGAAGTGCTGCCACGTACCTTCACGCAGCAGCGTCAGCTGAAGAACTTCTATGGTTTCTCCGATCCGCTTGCCATTGACCGCTACCAGATCGATGGCGCGTCCCGTGACTTCATCGTCGCTGCTCGTGAACTGAACCCGCAGACGCTGCAGGGTAACCAGACTGACTGGATCAACCGTCACACGGTCTATACCCACGGCAATGGTTTCGTTGCTGCGCCGGCTAATAAGGTCGACGAGGTTGCCTCCGAGTCCGGTTCCGCCCGCGGCGGTTACCCGCTGTACACCGTGGCTGACCTGTTCGAGTCCGAGGACCCGAACGGCATGAACCTGAACCTGAAGCAGCCGCGTATCTACTACGGCCCGGTTATCGCCAACAGCGATGCCGACTATGCGATTGTTGGCGGTAACGGTGACGGCAAGGACTATGAGTACGATGCCGACGGCCGTAACTTCACCTACGACGGTGAGGGCGGTGTTGGCGTAGGCGGACTTGCCAGCCGCATGATTTTCGCCACCCGTTACCAGGAGCTCAACATCCTGCTGTCCGACCGCATTGGGCCGGACTCCAAGATCATCTACAACCGCGATCCGCGTGACCGTGTTCAGAAGGTCGCCCCGTGGCTGACTACTGACACCAAGACCTACCCGGCTGTAGTCGATGGCCGTATGAAGTGGATTGTCGACGGCTACACCACGCTGGCCAAGATGCCGTACTCCCAGCGCATGAGCCTCCAGGAGACCACGCAGGATTCCATTAACCCGGATGGCACTCCACGCCCGCTGCCGAACAGCGAGGTCAGCTACATCCGCAACTCGGTCAAGGCGACCGTCGATGCCTACGATGGCACCGTTGAGCTCTACGAGTTCGATGAGAAGGATCCGGTGCTCAAGGCCTGGGAGGGTGTCTTCCCGGATGTGGTGAAGCCAAAGTCGGAGATTTCCGAGGAGCTGCAGGAGCACCTGCGCTACCCGGAGGACTTGTTTAAGGTTCAGCGTGAGCTGATGGCCAAGTACCACGTCAGCGATCCGGGCGTTTTCTTCGCCAATGACTCCTTCTGGTCCGTCCCGTCCGATCCGACCGCGCCGGAAGAGCAGAACCTCTCCCAGCCGCCGTACTACGTTGTCGCTTCCGATCCGAAGACCGGAAAGCCGAGCTTCCAGCTGATTTCCGCCTTCCGCGGTCTGGAGCGCGAGTTCCTCGCCGCCCAGATGAGCGCTTCCTCCGATCCGGAGACGTACGGTCAGATCACCATCCGTGCCCTGCCGACCAACACCCAGACCATGGGTCCGCGTCAGGCGCAGGACACGATGATGTCCGCAGATGAGGTCGCCCAGGACCGTACTCTGCTCGAGGGCACGAACGTGGTCACCAACGGTAACCTGCTGACGCTGCCGGTCGGCGATGGCGAGATTCTCTACGTCGAACCGGTCTACACCCAGCGCAAGGGCCAGGAGACCGCATTCCCGAAGCTGCTGCGTATTCTCGTCGCTTACCGCGGTCAGGTGGGCTACGGCGCCACGGTCACTGAGGCTCTGAGTCAGGTCGGTATCGATGCTTCCGCCGCGACTAAGGTCCGCGGTGAGGAAGAGACTGAGGAGCAGTCGGCGGATAAGGACAAGGATGCCGCTGACGCTGAGTCCGACGACGAGGCACCGAAGGAAGAGCGCAAGGTTGATGTCGCCGCGCGTGACGACGCCGCTCGCCGTATCTCCGACGCACTGCAAAAGCTTAACGACGCTCAGAAGAACGGTGACTACGCGGCGCAGGGCCAGGCACTTGCCGAGCTCGACCGCGCTGCCGCTGACTACCAGAAGGCCAACGGCCAGTAAGGCGTGCAACGAGTAGTTAGCCGAGAATCATAGGTTTCTATGGTCCGCAGACTCCCCAGGTTGTAGCGAAACCGGCTATGACCTGGGGATTGGTCTTTGTTGGGAGCATCGTGCTACAGTTACTTCTCGTTGGTCAGAGAGACCAGCGCCCGCTGTGAGTGCTTGTAAAAGCCAGGACAGTTGACGCGGGGTGGAGCAGCTCGGTAGCTCGCTGGGCTCATAACCCAGAGGTCGTAGGTTCGAATCCTGCCCCCGCCACTAAGAAAAGACCCCTACCGGTGCAAACGCCGGTAGGGGTCTTCTTTATTCTGGGGCCACATCACCGTTTTTCACCGTTTTTTTTGGGGGGGGGTAAGTCGTTGGGTAGCCGTTGGGTCTGACGAACTCGCGCACTGCACAACCGGGCATTAAAGGGGCGGTCATCAGAAATGCAGTGTGAGGCGCTGCTCGATTAGTCGGCATGAAGGTACTTAGCTTGAGGGGGTCCTGGGTTGATTCCGGTCGATTCACCTCAACTCATGTACGCGCTGCTGGCTTTCAGTTTCACATATCGATGAGTTATTCACTTATGGCCATGCTGGAGCGCATCGATAGGTGAATCATGCATCGATAAGTGAGCGCAGCGCTAGAAAATAGCTGGCAGACGGGCCTGGTCAGTCCACTGTGGGGTCGCAACAGTAGAGGGCGGGAGAAAACTTTTCCTGTCCCCGCCCTCTATAAAGAACTCTACGAAGCCCTGGCTTTCGATTTCTTCAGCATGATCATCGGCAGAATCAACAGGACTAGCCCACCGATAAGCGCTACTCCACCGAATAGCCACACCAGTCCGGCGTGTTGAACAGTGGGGCAAAAATTATCACGCCGAGTAGCGCGAAGAATCCCCACTGCGCCAGGTACATGCCTACGGAATAGGACCACATCGTTCGCGCGCGCTGGCGCACCTTGGCATCGAAATCCATTGTGAATGGCAGGGCACCGAAGACTGCCGCGATGAGAATGGTCGCGTAGTCGCCGAAATGCTCGCTGAACTGGATTATTCCCAAAGCGTTGGGGCCTAGCAGCAAGCCGAGCAAGCCCGCAGTAATCGGTGCGGGGATGAGAAGCTTTTGGAACCAGGGGATGAACCGTCGCATCAAAAAACCACCTACCCAGTTCATTCTGGGAGGTGGTTTTGGTTGAGGTCAGACGGTTTTACTGTCGGCCATTCTTAATGCGCGACCAAGCCGCTGCGATAACCACGCCAGCGCATGCGATGGCGAGGTAGGCCCACACGTGATCACCGCTGGTCTGAATGGTCTTTGGCGGAGCAGGAGTGTTCTCCGCAGTCAGCACACTTTCTGTGTCACGGCCGGAGGTGATGTCATCGATCCAGTCAGCAGTGCCAGCGAGGGTAGTGATAGCTGCGCTGGGGGAGGGCAGGTCAGGGTCGCCATTGGAGGTTCCGGCGGTAGCGAGACCAGCGAGCTTTCCGTCGACGAAGAATGGGCCACCGGAGTCGCCTCCCTGCATACCCGCGCCGGAAACGGAATGTGCGTCCAGGATGGCGCTTTGAATCATTGGCATCATGGCAGCGTCGGCTGGGATACTTTCTATCCCTGCCGGGATCGACTCGGTTTTGGAGTCATCTGGCATGGCAGCTCCTGGTTGCATCTCCATTGATTCCATAGCGTCACCCGGAACAGCGCCGCCCGGAATAGCCTCACCCGGAACAGCTTCGCCTGGAGTAGCGTCACCCGGAACAGCACCACCAGGCGCAGCCTCACCTGGGGTTCCTTCAGTGGGGCCTCCTCCCAGCAGCTCATTGACGACCATCTTGGTCATCGGAAGCTGCCCGGATCGTGCCATGGACGAGCTGCTGCTCCAGCCGTAGAGAGTTCCCGTCTGTCCAGGTGTGGGGATATCGCGGGAGACCTTCGCCGGGGTTGCGTCGGTGACCTTTTCGGTCAGGTGAAGCAATCCCGCATCAGACATTGGAGAAAGCGCCCAAGAATCGGCATCGTAGACCTTTCCACCGATGCGGGCCTGGGTCCCTTCGTTGTTCACAGACTCCAGGCAGTGGCGTGCGGTGAGCACCCACTGGTCGGCAACCAGCGTGCCGGTGCAGTCACCGAAATTACCGATTTTGCCAATCTTTAGCGCGGCCACAGAACTGCTTTCAGCATTGGCGGGTGCGGGTTCGCCGTTTTCCAATGCAAGAGCTGGAGTCGCAGATAGAAGCAGGGTGCTGCTAACAATTGCTGCGATGGAAAAAGATGTTTTCTTCACGGTTATTTCCCTTTCCCAGAAGGAACAATGCCCTTGATTGCGGTGGCAACGAGTTTTTCGGCAGGGCCCTGTCCGACAAATTTCTTCCAGAGGCTAGCGATGACGAGGAAGAATACGATGAAACCTGCTGCAGACAACGTGGAATGCAATGCAACATTCTGCTGCCAATAAAACGCGGTGAGAACGTGCAGGATGTAGATTGTCAGCGACATTGTTCCCATAGCCGCGAATGGGTAAACCACAGCTGGGAAGCGATCGCCTATGAAAAGGCACAAGTGCAGGACAATGGCGGCAACTGCGACGGAGAGAATGATTTCTCCGAAGACGCCAGTGTGTCCGGTAAAACGGAGCCAGCCAGCAATCTCGGGATCAAATCGGAAGTACATGCCGACGGCCGTGATGACAGCACTGACAGCGGTGACAATCCAGCTCAACCGAGCATTGGCGCTGTTCTCAGAGGTGGAAGTGTCTTGCAGGCGACGGCGTAGGTAGACGTCGTAAAGCAGCATGCCGCCGATGAAATATGCGATCCACGCGAGTAGCGGATAGATCTGCGGCAGCGTCATAGGCGCGTACTTAATTGTGGCGGCGATGGTGGCGGCGATGAAGAAGCCGACTCGCCACCAGGTTCCGAGCGCTGGCATCCAGGAAACCAGCATCATTACCAGGCCCATGATGACGAGGACCACCTGAATTTCTCCACCCACCGGCAATAGTGCCAGGCCGATGAGAATGATTAGGGCGCCGCGAGTGATCAAGCGCAAGAAGGTAGTGCTGCTGTAATTGCGGCCGATGATCATCATTGTGGCGCCGGCGATAATGGCGAACAGTGATGAGGGTAGGCCAGAGAGCACAACCTTTGTGCTCCAAAGTAGTGAGGCCATATGGACAATGATCATGCCGATGATGGCGAGTGAGCGCGCTATATCGAGCCCCACAATTCGGGTAGGTTTATTCACCCCGGATTTCTCCTTTACTACAACTTATAGGGAGGTGCTCTTTGGTAAAAAGCACTCTCTACAAACGGCGTATTGAAAACGACTTTCTAGTTGTAGCAACCGAACCTGACAATACATTAAGTGACTATGTGTAAATCATGGTGTTTCGTCTGTGTTTTTACTGGGAAACTAGCGCGCTCAAAAAGCTAAGAGGCAGGCGTAACCTGGTGGCATGACATCGATGCTGACGAGTTTCACCTGGGCAGAGGTGCCAGGCGTCTTCCTCGCGTACCTATTAATCATTGCCATCCCCACCGCTCTCGCATGGGTGGGTGCCGCATGGTTGGCCAAAAAATACGGCGAGCGTATCGCATTTGGGCACACGATTTTCGTCTTTGTCGCAGCATTCCTAATCTGCTTTTGTACGCTCGCGTGGACGCTCGAGGGCGAATACGACTACTCGCCATGGCAGGTTTTCTGCAGTGGCTTCGCGATGGTCATCCTTACTGCCTCTGCCATGATGCGCGTGCCCGCCCCAACTCTGAACCTTCTGCCCACGTGGTGGGCAGCGGTCGCCGGCTATGCCCTGTGCTGGAGCATCATCGCCGGCACTGACGACACCACCGGGCTCTGGGCAGTCGGCCTGATGTTCCTGCTCCTCGGTCTCATCGCAGGCGTCGGCGCAGTCGTGTGGCTTACGCTGGCGATAAGGCGGCTTTTGTTGGATTCTGCCGCTTAGGGATTCTTAGTGGAACGGAGTTCGACAGCTAACTCGTCGATACGGCGCTCGAGGTCATCGCGAATCAGGTCCATGCGTTCTTTTCCGTCGATGCCTCGTTTTGAGGGCTCGTCAGTAAGCCAACGCTCGAGTGAGCCTTGAGCGTCCGAGGGGAGCTCTACATGAGCGGCATCGCCGATGATGACAACACGATCTGCAGTCCGGAGAATCGTGGGGGCAATGGGCTTTGGTGATGCACTGTCCATAGAGGCGCCGATTTCTGCAACTGATTTGGCTGCAAGCGCATTGGTAGTAGTTTTGGGGTTCGTTCCTGCTGAAAGGGCGATGAACTGCGTGGCATATTTTGCACGCGCAATGGCCTCGGCCATCTGGGATTTACCGGCATTTGCCACGCAGATGAAAAGTACCTTCGGGATTTCCTTCATTTCAGAATCCTTTTTCTATAGTTTGTCCGGTACGGAAAGGTCATTAGGGAAAAGGCGCGGCCCGAGCCAGCGGGTGACGTAGACAAGTGCAACGAGTACGGGTACTTCAATAAGTGGTCCAATCGTTCCCGCAAGTGCTTGCTGGGACAATGGGCCGAAGGTGCCAATCGCAACCGCAATTGCCAACTCGAAGTTATTTCCGGCGGCCGTAAAGGCAATCGATGCGGAGGTTGCGTAGTTCATGCCCGCGGCCTTGGCCGAAGTGAGAGCGATCGCGAACATGGCGAGGAAGTAGATCACTAGTGGTAGTGCCACTTTCGCAACGGTCCAGGGATTCTCAAGAATCTGCTGTGACTGAAGCGCAAAGAGCAACACGATTGTGTATAGAAGGCCGGCAAGTGCCAATGGTGAGATTTTGGGCAAGTACTCATTTTCATACCAGTCGCGACCACGGGTGCGTTCACCAATTATGCGTGATGCCGCGCCAGCCAGAAGCGGAATACCGAGGAATACCACTACAGATAGTGCGATTGCCCAAAAAGAAAAGGTGGCGGAAGTGGTTTCCAGTCCCAACCAGGAGGGCAGAATCTGCAGGTAGAACCACCCTAGAGCGCCGAACATGAAAATTTGAAATAGCGAGTTGACGGCCACCAATACGGCAGCGACTTCAGTATCGCCGCAAGATAGGTCGTTCCAGACCAAAACCATTGCAATGCAGCGGGCGAGACCGACGATGATCACGCCAGTGCGCAGTTCTGGACTATCACTGAGGAATATCCAGGCAAGGGTGAACATCAGTGCGGGGCCGAGAATCCAATTGAGGAAGACTGTGATGCCCATCAGCTTCCTTGATGTCAAAATTTTGCCCGTTTTGTCGTATCGAACCTTTGCGAGCGGTGGGTACATCATGACCAGCAATCCGATGGCGATTGGTACGGAAATTGTCGTAATTTTTGCCTCTGCCAGCCAGTTCACAAGTGACGGTGCAATTTTGCCCAGAATGAGGCCAATTGCCATTGCAGCTGCAATCCATAGCGGCAAGAAGCGGTCTAGGAAGCTGAGTGACTTTGTAGTCTGTGTCATAGTTTCCGGTGTAATCAATATATCGATGATTGTCAATATATTTAGAGGGGAGGCCGTGTAGCCTCAACGGGTATGGACGAAATCTCAGAATGCTGTGCACTTGGCGGTCGGCCTCTCGACGCGGCGGAAGCGCAGGCTGCGGCAACGCTCTTCAAAGCGCTGGCGCAACCGGCGCGCCTGCAAATTTTGTCTCAGCTCGCTGCCGCTGGCTGTAGTCCGATGACCGTAGGGGAGCTGGCCGCTGTTTCTGGGCTTAGTCAGCCGACGGTGTCGCATCATTTAAAGACCATGGCGGATGCCGGGCTGCTAACTAGGTCTAAGAGTGGACGGGTGGTAACCCATGAGGTACGCCCTGAGGTATTTGCTGAGCTGCGACGTATCCTGGATATCGGTCACGCGGACGGGAGATAGTGAGCCGCTCGTCGCAAATTGCGATAGGTTGGAAAACCCTGTTTACCCGCCCAGGCGCTTGACGACGGCGTCGTGAAGCACCCCATTCGTCGCAACTGCGTCCCCGCCGTGCGGCCCGTCGACTCCCACTAGGGAAGTGAAGTGGCCGCCAGCTTCCTCCACCAGGATCGCAAGCGCTGCCAGGTCCCACAGGGAAACCTCCGGCTCTGCGGCGACATCGACCGCACCCTCGGCTACCAGGCAGTAGGAGAAGAAGTCGCCATAGCCACGCAGGCGCCAGGCGTCATCGGTGAGACCGATGAAGTTGTCGCGCAGGTCGCGCTCGGCCCAGCCGGTGAGCGAAGAGTTGGAAATTGAGCAGTCCGCGATGTCTGCCACCTTCGAGACCTCAATGCGGCGCTGAGCGGCTTCCCGGCCACCGACGTGGGTGCGCTTGAATGCGCCGTCGCCCTTGGATGCCCACCAGCGACGGCCCAGTGCTGGGGCAGAGACTACGCCGACAACCGGCTTGCCGTCCTCCAGCAGGGCAATCAAGGTGGCCCAGACCGGGACATTGCGCACGAAGTTCTTAGTGCCGTCGATGGGGTCGATGACCCACTGGCGCCCCTCAAACACAGCTTCGCCGCCGAATTCTTCGCCGAGAACTTCATCGCTCGGGCGCTTGTCCGACAGAATCTCGCGGAGCAGCTTCTCGCACGCGATATCGGCATCGGAGACCGGAGTCAGGTCGGGCTTGGACTCGACGATTAGATTGGCCGCCTCGAAGCGGGACATCGTGAGGTCGTCGGCTGCGTCGGCAAGCGAGAGTGCGAGGGCGAGATCTTCGGAGTAAGAGGTGGTCATGGCCGAAATTCTAGCGCAGAACCTCACTCAGCTCTGCGACCTGGCCACTCGAGCCCGCAAGCTTCCAGCGCCCCACCGACGTACATTCGCCGCCTGCGCCCGAGATAAGCGCATACCCAGGCAGCCAGTCCCAGGCTGCGACGTCGCGCTGGAACCATACGCCGATGCGGCCGTCGGCAACGCCTGCCATATCCACCGACGCTGAGCCCAGCATGCGCCAGGTAGCGCTGCGGGACACCGCATCCAGCCAGGACTTTGTAGCCGTGGCCTCGGATTCCTCGCTCGAGCTCACCACCGTGGTGTGGAGGTAGGTCGCTGCGCAGACTTCCGAGAGGGGGCGGTCAGTGACCCGGAGGTCATCAACAGTGCCATCGAGGTTGATGCGAGTGGTCGGGAGATTGGGGCCACCAATCCAGCTCTCGCCCGTTGCCGGGCGGTGCACCGCGCCGAGGACGACCTCATCCGGATTGTTCGCATCGCCCATAACCAGCGCCAATGCGCTGCACCAGTAGTCCGAACCAGTGGTGAAGTTGTAGGTGCCATCGACAGGATCGATCACCCACGTGCGACCAGACTGGGACTCCTTCGCTGACCCTTCCTCGCCAAGAATGCCGTCCTCCGGGCGGAGCGCGGCCAAAGCCTCGACGACGAATTTCTCCGCTGCGCGGTCGGCCGCGGTGACGACGTCGGAAATCGATGTCTTGTACTCCGTGACCAGGCCTTCGTCGCGCGTACGAGCGGCAATGGTAGCGGCACGCTTCACGATGGCAACCGCAACACTGGTATCCGATGCCACAATCGACTCGGATACTTGGGAGAGGAAGAGTTCTAGGTCTTGACTGGAATCTTGGCTGGCGGTGGATTCAGACATACGTCCTATTGTGCACCGAAACAGGCGGTATAGCTAAGGTAGTACCCGTGAACCCGGATCTGAATGCTGACCTCAAAGAACTCGACGCGACGCTGACCACCATTGAGAAGGTGGTTGATGTCGACGAGCTTTCCGACCGGATCAGGGAGTTGGAAGCCCAGGCCGCCGACCCGTCGCTGTGGGACGACCCCGACCACGCGCAGCAGGTCACCAGCGCACTATCGCAGGCACAGGCGAAGAAGAAAAAGATCGACTCGCTGCGCGGGCGCCTCGACGATCTCTCCGTGATGTACGAACTCGCGGAAGAGGAGGGCGACCCCGACGCCGTCGAGATGGCCGATGCCGAACGCGCTGAGCTGCGTGCCGACATCGAATCCCTCGAGGTCACGACTATGCTTTCGGGGCCTTACGACGAGCGTGAGGCGGTCATCAACATCCGCTCTGGTGCCGGTGGCGTGGATGCCGCTGACTGGGCCGAGATGCTCATGCGCATGTACCTGCGCTGGGCCGACAAGCACGGGCATAAGGTCGAGGTTTACGACACATCCTACGCCGAAGAGGCCGGTATTAAGTCCGCTACTTTCGTCGTCCATGGCGAGTACATGTACGGCACCCTCTCGGTCGAACAGGGCGCGCACCGTCTGGTTCGTATTAGTCCTTTCGACAACCAGGGGCGCCGCCAAACTTCCTTCGCTGAGGTCGAGGTGCTGCCGGTTGTGGAGGAAACGGATCACATCGACATCCCCGAGTCAGATTTGCGTATCGACGTCTACCGCTCCTCCGGCCCAGGTGGGCAGTCGGTGAACACCACGGACTCCGCGGTCCGGCTTACGCACGTCCCGACCGGCATCGTGGTGACTTGCCAGAACGAGAAGTCCCAGCACCAGAACAAGGCATCTGCCATGCGAGTTCTGCAGGCGAAGTTGCTGGAGAAGAAGCGCCAGGAAGAGCGCGCGGAGCTGGATGCTCTCGGCGCAGGCGGCAATGCCTCGTGGGGTAACCAGATGCGCTCCTATGTGCTGCACCCGTACCAGATGGTCAAGGATCTGCGTACCGAATACGAAGTCAACAACCCACAGTCGGTCCTCGACGGTGACCTAGACGGTTTCATCGAGGCCGGTATTCGCTGGCGCATGGCTCAGCAGTCCGAAGGCGAGTAGCGCTAGAAGGGCGGTTCGTCTTCGGGCGCTTCCGGTGCCTCGGGTGTTTCCGGTGTGGTGGGTTCGTCGGCTTCTCCGTTTCTCTCGTTTTTGTTCATTCCCAGTTCTTCGCGAGCCTGATTTGTCAGCTCCTGTGATTCGCGGAGGTTTTCCAACCTCTGCTCGTTGTACTCCTTGAGTGTCTGTGCTTTCTTTGTCTTGCGCAGGTCGAAAGAGTAGCGACCGTGGCCGGCGAGCGGCCCCGACTCTGTGCTGATAAGGGCAGCTCTTTCGGTGCTTTGATCAGTGGCGGAGGTCCAGTACTCCACGCCGTCGATATCGCGCACGACATTCCAAAGACCGGCCGTTTTTAGATTGTGGTGGCGGCGGCATAGGCAATGGAGGTTGGGCGTTTCGGTTTGGCCACCTTCTTCGGGATTCTCGTGGTTATACGGCTGAATGTGGTCGATGTCGCACTTCGTCGCATCGACATCGCATCCGGGAAAGCGGCAGGTGCCGTCTCTACCTTGGACGTAAGTACGCTGTCGCTCTGTTGGCGAGTACTTTTCCGTTTTCTCATCCGCTAGTAGCCGGATGCTAGTGACTCGATCGAGCCAGGATTCAGTGGCGATTTTGTTGATCCACCCCAGACCGCCGATCCATGCCTCCTGCGGCTTGTCTTGAGTAAGTGGGCAGTACAGATTCAATGTGGCGGTGACCTGAGCAGTCCCGTGCAGAAGGTGTGAAAAAGCCTCGACGAAGTCGCAGTCCTGATCAGCGGCAATTTCTTCCAAGACTTTCTGAAACTCAATTGCCCGCTCAGGCATCAGTTCCATGGTGACTTCAGTGAGGTTGTCCTTTAACTCGAACTTTATAGATTCGCCAGCTTTTTGCTCGATGCCTTTTTGAAACGAAGTAATCGGCGGGTCGTACTCATTTTTAGGGCGCAATAGCGGGCTGACTTCATTAATAAATCGCTGAATATTCTGTTGAAGACTCCGAACTCCGCGAAGAACTTCACCATTGACTCTCGGCGTGATCAGTTCGAGGAGATGGTCTTCGAAATATTTCACAGTAGAGGCGTCATCCAAGGGGAGGATGGCTGTGGCAATGACCCGCATGTGGGGAAGCGGTAGCTGTGCGCGTTTGAGCAGAAGCTCTTTCAACCGCGGGAGCCGCTCTAGCTGCATCCCGATATCGATGTACTGGAGTGTTCTCCCGCGCGACATGCCAAGAGCTGGAGCGATTTTGGCGATGTAATCTTCGACATCTTTTGTTGAAGAAGACGGAACACAAGCAAGGGCAAGCTGCAGATCAGCTCGATTACGGTCAATTCCAAGACGTGCTGGTGCTGTTTGAGAAATCTCATGGTGAAAGCGTGGCGCTGTTGCTTCCATCGCCGCAGCGTAAGTGCGTTTCCGTGGTATATGTTCCCCGCTGGCCATTGATGAATCCCCCTGAAAGATAAGGCCTGGACGTTGAAATGTTGAAATAAGGAAGAGGTAGTGAAAATATTTTCGACTAACTCTGAGCGTCAATTTTCCGAGCTTTAAGCAGCTCGGCGACGTTATTTGGTGTTTTTAATCCTCGCGTTTAATCTTTCATCGCTCATTGTAATCGAACAGGTAAGCGAAGTAAAGGGTGATTGAAAGATTTTGGGGAAAATAGTTTCGAATACTGTCGTAGTGTGCACTTCCGTGTGGTCGCGCGCTCTGGGGGGGGGCAACGCCTCCCGGTCCCGCAGCCTCGCTACTCCAGCGCCCAATTCAACGCATTCCAGAGTGACTTGAGTGGCTTAAGTGATTAGAGTGTCTACTTATGATCACTTTCGACGGGGTTACCAAGTCCTATTCGACTTCTAGCCGACCAGCTCTCGACGACGTTTCAGTCCACATAGATAAAGGTGAGTTTGTCTTTCTCATTGGACCGTCGGGCTCTGGTAAGTCGACCTTCCTGCGCCTTATGGTGCGTGAAGAGAAAGTGGATTCAGGAAAACTGACAGTTGCAGACCAGGATCTAACCAAGATTTCTCGTCGCAACATCCCGAAATTGCGTCAAAAGGTGGGGTACGTCTTCCAGGACTTCCGCCTGCTGCCAAAGAAGACGGTGTACGAAAATGTCGCGTTCGCATTGCAGGTAATTGGCAAGCCGAAGGCGAAAATCGACAAGGCAGTTCCGGAAACGCTCGAAATGGTCGGGCTCTCGGGCAAGGAAAACCGCTACCCGCATGAGTTGTCGGGTGGTGAGCAGCAGCGCGTCGCCATCGCTCGCGCCTTCGTCAACCGCCCGCTCATCTTGCTTGCCGACGAGCCCACCGGCAACCTCGACCCAAGCACCTCCGGTGACATCATGCTCTTGCTTGACCGCATCAATCGCATGGGCACGACCGTTATTGTGTCGACTCACGACAACGATGCCGTGGACTCCATGCGTCGCCGCGTGCTGGAGCTGGAGCTTGGGCGTCTCGTGCGTGACGACGCCACGGGTGTTTACGGCCTGAACAATTAGCAGACAGTCCATCGGTAGAAGAACTCATTCGAAAGGTATTACTGACCTATGAAGACTCGCTTTGTCCTCGGTGAGGCTTTCTCCTCCTTGGGCCGAAACATCACGATGACCATCGCGATGATTATTACGACTGCGGTGTCGTTGGCGCTGCTTGCGACGGGCATCCTGGTTACTGAGCAGACCAGCCGCACGAAGGATCTCTATCTCGATCGAGTAGAAGTGCAGATTGAGCTGAATGAACAAATCTCAGCCGAAGACCAAACTTGCTCCTCGCCGGAGTGCGCTGACGTCGTCGGCAAGCTTGAAGAGGCTGACGGCATTGATTCGGTGACCTTCCGAAATCGTCAGCAAAACTTTGACCACTTCGTGGAGATGTTCAAGGACAGTGACCCCGTGCTCGTGGAAAATGCGACGCCGGAGTCGCTGCCGGCTGTCGTGATGGTGCGTTTGAGCGATCCGACCGATGTCAGCCCGCTCGATCCGATTCGGGAGCTGCCACAGGTCGACCACGTTACTGACCAGCATGAAGAGATCGGTACTGCAGCTCAGAACTTGGATTCGGTGCGAAATGCGACCTTCCTGCTGGCTGCGGTGCAGGCCGTTGCCGCTGTGTTCCTGATTGCGAACATGGTGCAGATTGCGGCGTTCTCGCGTCGTAAGGAAGTTGAGATTATGCGCATGGTCGGTGCCAGCCGTTGGTTCACGCAGGCGCCGTTCGTCCTCGAGGCTGTGATTGCGTCGCTGATTGGTGGTGTGCTGGCCATTGGTGCGCTGTTCCTGGGCAAGGCGACGGTCATCGATCCGGCGCTGAGTAACCTGTACAAGGCACAGCTCCTGGCGCCGCTGACCAACGGCGATATCGGTGTGGTGGCGCCGATCGTGGTCGTTATTGGCATGGTCTTCGCTGGGCTTGTTGCGCAGGTCACGCTGCGTCTTTACTCACGCGACTAGGGTTGCAAAAAGGTTAGCTATTAGGCCCCGCGGTTAAACCCGGCGAATAGGGTCGTCGCGCCCTGCCGGGTAAACTGTGGACTATGAATAATGACGACGTCCAGCGCCCACCGAAGCTCGACAAGAAGGCTTATGAGGCCGAGCTTAAAAAGCTCCAGGCAGAGCTCGTCGAAATGCAGCAGTGGGTAGTAGAAACCGGTGCCCGAATTGTCATCGTGATGGAGGGGCGTGACGCTGCCGGCAAGGGGTCGGCCATTAAGCGCATCACGCAGTACCTGAACCCCCGTACCTGCCGTGTTGAGGCTCTGCCGGCCCCAACTAGCCGTGAGCAGGGTCAGTGGTACTTCCAGCGGTACGTCGAAAAGCTGCCGACTGCTGGTGAAATCGTGATTTTCGACCGCTCCTGGTACAACCGTGCCGGCGTTGAGCGGGTCATGGGCTTCTGCACCTCCCAGGAGTACCGTCGCTTCTTGCATCAGGCGCCGATTTTTGAGCGTCTGCTGGTCGAAGATGGCATTATCCTGCGTAAGTACTGGTTCTCTGTGTCGGACGAGGAGCAGGTTGCCCGCTTCAAGTCCCGCCGTGAGGATCCGCTGCGCCGCTGGAAGCTCTCGCCGATGGATTTGGAGTCCATCACCCGCTGGGAGGATTACTCCCGTGCAAAGGATGAGATGTTCATCCACACCGATATCCCGTCCGCACCGTGGTTCACGGTTGAGTCTGAGGATAAGAAGCGTTCGCGTATCAATGTCATCAACCACCTGTTGACGACCATTCCGTACGAGCGCATTCACCGCGATGTTCCGGAAATCCCGGAGCGTCCGGAGTCGGAGGGAAGCTACGAGCGTCCGCCGCGCACGGAGTTCCGCTATGTGCCGGACGTTGCCGCCAATCTCGAGGCTGACCGCGTAAAGGGCGCAGGCAAGTCCGATAAGAAGGGCAAGAAGCACAAGAAGGGCAAAAAGGACAAGAAGAGCAAGAAGAAGTAGCTCCTTAGTCTCAGTGAGGTTCTGGTCGTCAGAACCTTCGCAGCAGAACCTTCCCGTCAGAACCTTTCCCTGGTTAGTTATCTGTGTCACACTGGGTGACATGACTGCTACTGATAACGGTTCTGGCACTGCACGCACCGAGGTCGATGAGCCGAAGGTGCTGCGAGAAGTCCACGGGCGATCTGGTCACCTTCGGCTGAATAGGCCGAAGGCACTTAATTCGCTCGATTTGGATATGGTCACCGAGGTCGTCGAGGGGCTCCGCGCATGGCGTGACGACGACTCGGTGGACCACATTGTTGTTTCATCCGGTCACCCCAAGGCGTTTTGTGCCGGTGGTGATGTGCGCGCAGTTCGGCAGGCTGTGCTCGATGGCGTTCCGGAGCAGGGGGAGGAGTTTTTCCGGGATGAGTACGAGATGAACGCGATGATTGCGGAATTCGCGCAGTCCAAGCCATATATCGCGATTATTGATGGCATCGCTATGGGCGGTGGCCTTGGTGTTTCCATGCACGGCTCCCACCGAATCGTGACCGAGCGTGCCAGCGCTTCCATGCCAGAAATGGCAATCGGCTTTATTCCCGACGTTGGCATTACCCACTTTTCGCAGCATGTGAACACGCGGTTAGGAGGGCCCTCGTCGGCAATCGCGAGGTTTACCGGGCTGACCGGTTACCGCCTAACTGCGGCGGACATGCTGTGGTCTGGATGGGCGACACATGCGGTGCCATCCGCGCAGCTGGACGAGTTTGTTGCGGCTCTGGACCGCGATGGAATTGATTCGGCGCTCGCGGAGTATGCGCTCGATGTGGACTCAGCTGAGGCTCGTGATCTGCTCGGGGATCCGCAGTTGGCCGAGTGGAGCGACTGCATTGAGGCTTGCTTTGGGGCTGATACCTGGGCGGAGATTGAGCGAGCTCTCAACGAAGCCGCTGAGGCGGGCTCTTGTGCATCGTCAACAGTGGAGACTTTTCGCGACCTGCTGGCACCCGCCAACCCGGAAAGTCTCGTAGCGGCCGTGGAACTCTATGCGGCTAACTCGGCCCACGAGGTCACCTTGCAGGAGGCGCTAGACCGGGAGATGAAGCTTGGCGCTTACATGCGTCAGCACCCCAATTTTGCCGAGGGCGTGCGGGCAGTGTTGGTGGATAAGGACCGCGACGCCGCCTTTAAGCCCGCTACCGTGCAGGAAGTTGATGTCGAAGAGATTCGACAGCACCTTCGTTAGCTGGCTATGCGTTAGACAAAGCTGTGGCGGCCAGTCGTCGGCGCGAAATCATCGGCAATCATGGCCGCCAATTCGAGATAACTCTGGGTGGTGGCGGGCTGGAGATTGTCCAGCTCGATATTGGCACCATTCGCGATATGCGGATCGTAGGGGATGACCTGTACTGCGCGGCAGCGCTGGGCAAATAACTCGTGCACGGTCTCTGTGGACAGTCCCTGTTTATTTAGCTCGTTGACCACCACGACAGTGGTAGAGACCAGCCGTTCGAAGCCGTGCGCTGAAAGCCAGTCCAATGTCGTCCAGGCGCTTTTCACGCCGTCCAGTGCAGGCGTGGTGACCAGCACCAGGCAATTGGCCGCAGAAAGAATCGAAGCGGCGATGGGCTGCGTCAGGCCGGTACCGCAATCAGTCAGGCTCACATTGTAATGACGCCGAAGGATGTCGAGGGCTGCGCAGTATTCACCGTCGGAAAGCGCGATCGTCGATGTCGGGTTTTGGTCGCTGCCGACAACCTCCAGGCGCGATGGAGTGTGAGATGTGTATGCGCGGACCTGCGCATATTTGTCCGTATCCGGGGCTCGGAGCAGATCGCGAATTGATGCGGGATTGGCCGCGGTGACGCGTGCGCCGAGGGTGCCAAAGTCCGGATTCGCGTCGATTGCGACGATTCGGTCACTGCGCAGGCTTGCAAGCGTGGCGCCCAGGCACATGGTTGTCGACGTCTTGCCAACGCCGCCCTTCACGCTGACAACAGCGATGTTGTAGTCACCGTAGATAGGCTGTCGCACCCGCTCTATCAGCTCGCGTTGCTTGCGTGCCGACGATGATTCCCGCGGTGAAATTGCGCCCCAGGTGGCCTTATGAACCCAGCTGCGCCAGCCCGACTGTGGTGCCTGCCGCGAGTTCAGGCTAGCGGCCAAGTCTGAGACGGAAACTGCGTGATTGACTGCGTGTTTGGTGGAAGCCATAGACTTCATCCCCTCCCCAAAAATCCCCAAAGTATGTCCCCGCCGTCGTTTTTACCACGCAGCCAGGACGACGGCGACTCCAAAGAAGGCATCGAGAATTCCGACCTGTTTCGGAGTCCACGGCCGAGCGCGGCGAGCGCCGGAGATTGGCATGGTAAAAGACCTGATGAGAAGCCCAATTGCGACGATGGGCACACCGATGCTGATGAGGTTCCGGTCGTGGAGGAGGAGCCACCCGATGATGGCCACGGCGGTAATGAGAACGTGATACGTGACCGAGCCAATGAGCCACTGGCGGTTGCCGCGCTTGCGAATCATAGTTTTTACATAGGGCACGGTGCCGACGAAATATCCAGCGTAGATAGCCGCAATTGCCCAAGCTTTCGGGGTTGGTCCGGCGATGATAGGCACCATGAGGCTAGCGGCCAGAACGGTGGAGACACCAGAGAGAAGTGAGCGCGGTCGGCGGCGGTAGGTCTCCCAAATAGCGATAGCGGCAAGAGGGGCAATGAGGGCGACCCAGGTGAGGAGGGAAACGTCGGCAAGCAGTGTGATGCAGCCGGCGACGGCAGTGAGCGCGGTGTACGTGGCGGCGGGTGCGAGGTGGCGGCGTTGGCGACGAGAGCGGAGCCAGACGCTCACGGCGAAGAATGCGAAGTAGCCGAGCAGCCAGGTCGCGGTGACGGCAAGGCCTGTCCATGTGGGGGTGAGGGCGAGAGCGGTCAGCGGGGGAATGGTGACCATGAACCAGGCGCCGTGCTGGTCCGGAACCCAGCCAGCGGAGCGCTTGTGATGGGAGCGGCGGGCGGGGCGGGGAGGACGTGGTTGGCGGGGCTTTTGGCTCATACTACGCATTGTAGATGCGTAATTATGTCGAGGCTGTATTAGAACCTCATATTGAAACCTCATTGAATAAAATGCACATGCGCGCAAGGCGACAGTGCTAACGTTGAACTCGCATTCTCAGGGCGAGGTGAAATTCCTCACCGGTGGTGATGCTGCGGCTGACGCAGACAAGTCCACGAGCGCCCTACCTGTGGCCAGAAGGGTCGTCAGGTAGGGGACAAGCAGATTTCGGTTGGAATCCGAAACCGACGGTCATAGTCCGGATGAAAGAGAAGGAGTTGAATAATTCGTGGAATACGTGTCGGATTTTTTGGTGGGTTTCCTCACTGCACAGCTCAGTGTGGCGGGAGCACCAATCTTGATTCGAGAAATTGTCGGTAACCTCTTTGGCCTGGCGTGTGCCTTCCTAGGTATGAAACGGAAGGTATGGGCTTGGCCGGTCGGCATTATCGGAAATGCCTTGCTGTTTACCGTCTTCCTCGGCGGAGTTTTCCACACGCCGCAAAATCTTGATCTCTATGGCCAGGCGGGGCGTCAGGTCATGTTTATCGTCGTCAGTCTCTACGGATGGTTCAGCTGGGTCAAGAGCCGCAATCAGAGCGGTGACGAGGTCGCAATTGAGCCTCGGTGGGCGACGGCATCGGAACGCATTGGGATGATTACCGTGGCTATCTTCGCCACTGTGATTTGTGCCAATATCTTTGAGATGCTGGGCTCGTGGGGGCCATGGGCCGATGCCTGGATTTTCGTCGGTTCGATGTTGGCGACCTGGGGTATGGCCCGCGGGTGGAACGAATTCTGGCTAATTTGGATTGCCGTTGATGCCGTGGGAGTGCCGTTGCTGCTCAAGGGTGGCTACTACCCGTCGGCGGCGCTGTACCTCTTCTACGGATGCTTCGTTATTTGGGGCTTTGTCTCCTGGGTTCGCCTCGAGCACCAGAGCGACAATGACCAGCAGAAGAGCTCCGCGACCGACCAAGTACCGGCTTTGGCAGCAGCCGAGCGGTAGGATAGTCCAGGTGAGCTTCCGACCAGATAACTCCCGTACCAACCGCGCCCATCAAGCCGAAGAGCGTGCCCGCAGTCTCGTGCAGGACGTCCTCGACCGCGAGGAGCGGGTACGCAACAATCTGGCCAGCGTTGATGTCGACCCGTGGACGATGCGTTTCGTCGTCGATGAGTCGATTTCTGAGGGCGCAATCATCACCTGGCGCAATGAGGCCACTCGTGCCCGCCGCATCATGCGCCGCTACGACATTCAACGGGGCTACCGCGAGAAGTTGCGCGAAGTTGAAAAGCGCATCGATGCCATGTTGCACCTCGCGGAGTCGCTGGAGGAGTCGTGGGACGCCGCGGCACACGCTTCAAAGAGGCTTTCCGACGCGGAGGCCCGCGATGTCGCCGCCTTTGAGCGTGAGCGCGAGCGGCAAAATGACGCGGCAGAAACTAAGCGTCAGCGCGAGGAGAAGGTCCGCAAGTTCCGTCGGAAAGCGGAAAATATCGCTACCGATGCGTGGGATGCGGGCCGTGACGCGCTAGAGAAGCTGCCGCCGCTGTCGTCTTCGTTGAAAGACATTGCGTCCAAGTTCCGTTCCCGGGGCTCGGAGGAGCAACCGCGCGAGGTACGGCGGGCAACCGCCCGCGACCTACGCAAGGAGCCCCCGCTGCCGGAGGACTAGCGCTCCTTGGACTTAGCTGCCTGAACCACTTCGGCGAGCTTGGAAATCTCCTCGCGAGAAGGCCTAATATCCGGATGCGTACGGCAGTAGTCCAGCAACAAATAGCCAGCTGTGCGAATGCGACGATGGCCGTCCCAGTGCGGAGCGGCGATTTCGGGGTCGTTGGTGGCCAGAGACGAGATGGCCTGGCGCTCACTGAGCAGCTCGTACTGGAGATCGCGACGAATATCGAGCGCCTGATTCGGAGTGCCGGTTAGCAGCGCGCCGAGAAGAGCACCCATCTGTCGATAGCAGCGCGGAATATGACGCAGGTAGTGCTTCTCAATGCTCTCGGTCGGCCAGAAGTGCAGGACAGCGAGAGCCAACGCGCAGGCGATACCGACTTCCAAAACACGATCGGTCACAATCGGTGTGAGCTCGCCAGCGACATTTCCGCCCAGCAGCAGCGCCAGCGGAGTGGTGACGATCGTCGTCAGCGCATAGTTCTTCACCACGAGAATCTCCGCGCCGAATTGGCAGGCTGCAAGCGCGATAAGTAGCGTCCAGCTGTCCAGGCCAAAGGAAAAGAGCAGCGCATAGAGGAAAATGCCGATAATCGAGCCCACCATGCGGTGAATCCCTCGAATCGAACCGGCGGTGCGGTCGGGGCCCCACTGTAGAGTCATCAATGCGCTGACCACCGCCCAGTCAGGCCGGTCAAGACCGACTAGCACGCTGATGAGACCAGCTAAGCCGCCAGTAATAGCCACCTTTGCCGCAGTCATTGACGCATGGGAATAGCGATCGAAAGAGCGGAAGATTCGGTAACTCACGCTTGGTCGTGCGAGTGGAATGGTTGTCTGTGTCTCGTCGATAAGGTTAGGCGTGTCCACGATGTCCACAGCGCTGCCGTGCACGCCCAAGCGGCCGCGGATAGCAATCAGACGCTGATGAGCAGCAATGACACGGTTGACCAGTTCCGTGTGGGAGGGCTTGACGATTTTGCTGCCACGGATGATGCCTGCGTCGGCAAGCGATTCCCATGCGTCGGTCAGTGCAGTTTGCGCCTGGTGATGAACGGCGAACGATGTCGAGTCTGACTTTTCCATCGCGTCGATGGCTGATTCAAGGGATTCGACAGCCGCCATCTCGGGGCCATGCGGATTCCACAACCGCGGTGCCATGCCGATGACTATCGCGGAAAGCACGCCAACGGTAGCCCACATGGCGGTTTCCACCGGGTTGAAGCCAAGGCGGGCGACCATTGTTGTGCCGCCGGAGACCATCACAATAAAAAATGAACCCGGCGGTGGCAGGCGCAGTGCGTTTTGAATAAAAGCGCCGATGGTGGCCAGTATCGTCGTAAAAAGCGCAATGAGCAGCAGCCATAGATTGCTGCCGCCGGAAGCGATCTCACCGTGGACCACTGATCCGACAAAACTGCCGGACATAACTCCGGCGATCAGGCATAGCCCGGCGATGGCCATCACGCGCAGACGACTGCGGTAGGGGTGGCCTTCGCCATAGATGACCACGCACCCACCAGCGGCGATAAGGAGCATCTCCGAGCCATGTCCGGTGAGAAGTGCCACGGCACCCGGCAGGAATAGCGCGAGTGCTGCGCGGAGGGCGCCTGGCCATCTCTGTGCACGGGAGTGGAAGGCAGTAAAAAGTTGCCATGCACTTGGTTGTGGAGGAAGCTCAACCGTTTGGCTCAATGTTGGTGAAATCTCCTTAAAACTCTAGTCTGCGACCAGCGTCTCGAGCGTGAACTCCGGGTGCTCCTTCTCAATGAAGGACAGCTTCCACTTGTCCCCGAAGAGCGCGATGAGGGCGCCGTCGGAACGCGTGAAGATCTCCACGCCGCGCTGCTTTGCCAGCTCAGGCGCGGTCTCTTCGTCCGTGCGGCGGGCGACGGAGTAGGGGATGGGCTCGGCGATGGTCTCGACGTTGTACTCGTTTTCCATGCGTGCCATCATGACCTCGAACTGCATCGGGCCGACCGCGGCCATCACCGGGGCGGCATCGCCGCGGGCATCGTTGCGCAGAATCTGCACCACGCCCTCGGCATCGAGCTGATCGACAGCTTTGCGGAACTGCTTGTACTTGCCCAGGCTCTTGGCGCGCAGAGTGCGGAAGTGCTCGGGCGCGAACTGCGGCATCGGCTTGAATTGAACCTTGCGGCCCTCGTAGATCGTGTCACCCGGCGCCAGTGAACCCGCATTGACCAGGCCGACAATGTCGCCCGGGTAAGCCGTCTCCACGGTCGAACGTGTCCGGCCGAAAACGGTCAAAGCATACTTGGTGGAGAAACTACGTCCCGACTGCGCATGCGTGACCTGCATGCCGCGGTCAAACTCGCCAGAGACAACGCGCATGAATGCCAGCTTGTCGCGGTGGTGCGTATCCATACCCGCCTGCACCTTGAACACGACGCCCGAAAAATCATCCGTCGGCTCGCGCTTTTCGACGATAGCTCCCTGGCCGCCAGCCGCCGCAGCGGCAACGGCAGCCGGGTCGGACACGCGGGCACCAGGTGCCGGAGCCAGCTCGCAGAGAGTGTCCAGGATCTGGTGGACACCCCAGTTCAGCATGGCGGAGGCGAAAATCACCGGAGAGGTGTCGCCAGCGAGGTACATCTCCTGGTCGTGGTCAGCGCTATCGGCGGAGAGCAGCTCGGACTCCTCGGCTGCCGTCTCCCAGGCGTCGCCCTGCTCTGCGGCGGCCTCATCTGGGGTGAGGTGACGCTCAGCGGCAATAGTGGCGCCACCGGCAGTGCGCTCGAAGCCGATGAACTGCTTGGCTTCGCCGTCCTCACCACGCTCCAGCAGACCGCGGAAGTCGCCGGCCTCACCAACTGGCCAGTACAGCGGAGTCGGTTGCAGTCCAATCTCCGCGACAATCTCATCCATCAACTCCAGGGGAGCCTTACCCGGGCGGTCCCACTTGTTGATGACGGTGACGATGGGAATTCCGTTGGACTTACAAACCCGGAACAGCTTCAACGTCTGAGGCTCGAGACCCTTGGCACCGTCGACAAGCATGACAGCGGCGTCGACAGCGGTGAGCACACGGTAGGTGTCCTCGGAGAAGTCAGCGTGACCAGGCGTATCGACGAGATTGATCATGTACGGCTCGCCGTCGTGCCCCTCTGGCTGGTACTCGAACTGCAGCGCGGAAGAGGCAATCGAGATGCCGCGATCCTTCTCCATGTCCATCCAGTCGGACACAGTCGACTTACGGCCGGCCTTGCCGTGGACAGCACCGGCTTCGTTAATGACATGAGCATGCAGCGCCAGCGCCTCGGTGAGCGTGGACTTACCGGCATCCGGGTGTGCGATGACGGCGAATGTGCGGCGGCGTGCGGCTTCTTCGGCGAGAGTGGTCACAGGGAAACTACGCTTTCCTTAAAAAGAAAATCGGAATAAGGGAATCGGGTTCAACCTTTCTAACTTACCGCTCCAGTGGGGTAAGGGGTCAATTGCAGTTAGAGGTTGAACAGCTCGCGCAGCGTCGTGATGACGCCTTCCTCCGCGTTCGACGGTGCGATGTCGGTGGCGCGGCGTTTGATTTCCGGGTGACCGTTGGACATGGCAAACGAACGGCCTGCGTGGTCGATGAGCTCGAGATCATTCAGGTAGTCAACGAAGCAGACAGTTTCGGCAGGAGAGACACCTAGGGCCTCCTGCAGGGCGGCGAGTGCCGTGCCCTTGTTGGTGTTGGCATCGATGAGGTCGACCCAGTGGGCACCGGAGACTACCGCGCGCAAGTGCGAGCTTTGGGAACGCAGGTAATCGGCCGATTCCTCTTCGACGGAGTAAGGATCAAAGGCGGCAATTTTGACGATGCCGTCCTCGGCGGCAGCGGCGATGACATCATCGACCTTCTGCAGCTTCAGGTAGTACTTGGCGGCCTCGTTGAACTGCAGCTGCTGAACTTCCTCCGGAATATTGAAATGCGGCGGGAAAAACTCCACGTATGCGCTGGCAGCGCCGCAGATAATAACCGACAGGGGAGTACGGCCCGCCGCCACACGGTTGTCGTTGAACTGGCGGATCGCGTGTACCAACTGAGTGACGATGTCGTGGTCGATACTGGTAACCGAAACCACCTCGCCCGCATCCGCGACATAGTTGCCGTTTTCCGCAATGATTGGGATGCGGTGTGCAATGGGGGCGAACTGGTCGGCCAGAGTTGCGTACTGGCGGCCCGACGCGGGAGCGAAGTGGACACCGCGGTCGAGCAGCTCCGTGACTACCGGCCAAAAGGACTCCGGGATTTCCTTGTCTTCATTTAGTAGAGTCCCGTCCATATCCGTGACTACAAGGCGGTATGGCGGCTGGGCGGGAGATTGCTGCTGGATATCCAGGGGTTCCGTCATGGCTCTTATTCTAACGGGTAAGTAGGGTTCAATTTTCTTCCTTGGGGTGTCTCCCAGTGTCTCCCCCGATTGGGTGAAAGCTGGACCACAATACGGGGTACCCAGTTGAGGGCGATAGCCGGTGAATAGCGTGTGCGGGGTATTTTGAGGGGAACTCATATTCATTTAAGCCAGGAGGATTTATGTCGGATTCGGCCCCCATCAAGCGCAATGACTGGAATGAGCGCATCAGCCTTGCAGAGCAGATGATCCCCCTCCTGGGGCAACTGCGTCGCAACAACGATGTCGTGACTTCAATCTTCGGCCGCCGACTGGAAAACGTTACCGAGACCGGCATCATTAAGTCGCACCGCTACGCCCGTCGCATCACCTCGCAGGAGCTGCCCTTGAGCCAGACCCTGCCGATCCTGCAGGAACTGGTGAAGATGGATCTCGGCACCGCCTCCATCGACCTGGGTGCCCTGGCTACCAGCTTCGAAGAGGAAGGCGGCGAGCTGCGCGCATTCCTCGAGCGTGAGCTTGCTGACGTCATCGGTGCCGGGACACAAACTCCGAAGACCGACATTGTCCTCTACGGTTTCGGCCGCATCGGCCGCCTGCTGGCTCGCATTCTGCTGGCTCGCGAGGCACTGTTCAACGGCCCGCGCTTGCGCGCAATTGTGGTTCGCCAGAATGGTGAGGACGACATCGTCAAGCGTGCTTCGCTGCTGCGCCGTGACTCCGTCCACGGTGCATTCGACGGCACCATCTCGGTTGACCGCGAAAACAACATTATTTGGGCAAATGGCACCCCGATTCAGGTCATTTACTCCAATGACCCGGCAACTGTTGACTACACCGCCTACGACATTAACGATGCGATTGTCATTGACAACACCGGTCGTTGGCGCGACCGCGAGGGACTGTCGCAGCACCTTCAGTCCAAGGGTGTTTCCAAGGTTCTTCTTACCGCGCCGGGCAAGGGCGATGTGAAGAACATCGTCTACGGAATCAACCACAACATCATCGAGGAATCTGACAACATTTTGTCGGCAGCCTCGTGTACTACCAACGGCATCACCCCGGTGCTGAAGGTCGTCAATGACAAGTGGGGTGTCGAGTTCGGTCACGTCGAGACTGTTCACTCCTTCACCAACGACCAGAACTTGATCGACAACTTCCACAAGGGTTCTCGCCGTGGCCGCGCAGCCACCCTGAACATGGTTCTCACCGAGACCGGTGCCGCAAAGGCCGTCGCCAAGGCTCTGCCGGAGTTCGAGGGCAAGCTGACCGGTAACGCCATCCGCGTTCCCACCCCGGACGTTTCCATGGCGGTGCTGAACCTGACCCTGGACACTGAGGTCGACCGCGACGAGGTCAACAACTACCTGCGTGAGGTTTCCCTCAAGTCCGTCCTGCGCCAGCAGATTGACTACATCCACTCCCCAGAAGTGGTTTCCACCGACTTCGTCGGCTCCACCCATGCTGGCATCGTCGATGGTCTGGCTACCATCGCCAACGGTAAGCACCTGGTGCTCTACGTCTGGTACGACAACGAGTTCGGTTACTCCAACCAGGTCATCCGCATTGCTGAGGAGATCGCAGGCGCTCGTCCTCGCGTCTACCCGAAGCGCAAGCACATCGACGAGCTGTAAGTCGGCGGTCCTGGGCTTGAGCTGTTGAGCCCTCGAACGCCCTCTTCCCCCTCCTAAACCACGGGGGTTGAGGCGATGGGGAGGGCTTCGAGGCGCTCGTCGACGTGCCGGACGGGGGGCGGAGAGATTTTCCTGTCCATCGACGACGACCTGGATTCCGCGTATGAGCCGTTCGAGTTTGTGAGGATTGTGAACCTGCCGGAACTGGGCGACGAGGATCTGGTTTTCGGCCTCCAGTTCCGGGCCTCCGGCGACATCGAGCACCGGCGGGGGATGAAGATCCGGGAAAGTGATTTCGGGATCGTCGAATACGGCTCGGCGGAAGTGGCCCTGTTCGGCGTCTAGGTGACGGCCGCCACTCGGTCCCGATCCGCGTGGGGCCCTATGTGGATTGTCAATAGTCAGGCGGGACTTTCACGTACATCGTATGGGGGTGTAGCCGTGACTGATCGCCGGTCCGCATCGTGCGGGCCGGCGGTGATCAGCGCAGCGGCCTACGCAGCCGTGGCGATGTTTCTAGCAGGGATTTCTCGGAAGAACTCACGCCGAGTCAACAGGGCATAGATGACGTTGCAGCGGCTCCGGGCAAGCCGCATCACCGCGGCATTGTGCTTCTGTCCTTCAGTCCGTTTACGCAGGTAGTAGTCGCGCGATGCGGGATGGCAGTTCGA
>NZ_KV801844.1:0-18484 GCF_001810555.1 Corynebacterium sp. HMSC063G05
TGGGAGAGTAGGTCGCCGCCGGCATAATAATCTTGTTTGTGGGTCGTGGTTGCCTTGCCCCTTGTGTGGGGTTGGGTGCTGCGGCCCACTTTTTGTTACCCACGAGTAAACGGGATTAAATAGGGGTTGGTCTGCTCGGTAGCGGAAGGCGGGCTTACCGGTGTCTTGAGGCTTAAGGGGGCAAAGGGTGTCCGGGTTAATGGACACAGGCGTGTCCGCTTAGAGGATCGCCCGGTTGGCACCTTTCGCTGCTTACCTCAATGTGAGTTACTGACTGCCTTTATGGCTGTCATTGGCGGGTGAATGCGGGGTTAGTTCCTGGGTCTATGGCAGCGGCTGTGGGCTAATTAAAGTTACTGACTGCGTTTATGACAGAAATAGCGCGAAAGATCGCTTGAAAGTGTCATAAACTCATACAGTTTCACGTTTGCAGCCCGTATTTATGCCTGCAGCCTGTACTCACACGTATAGCCTCCAATCGCGTGTACAGCCCGTATTCAAGCGCAGCCCATTCTCGCAAGCAAAGCTCGCAAGCTCATTGTCAACTAGGCCCAACTAGGCCCAACTAGGCCCAACTACGCCCAGCGAGACCCAAACATACGTCGATAGTGCACATGTTACCTTCCGTAGGGCACAAGTTACCCCCGTTAGCGAACGCTGCAATTGTGCCTTTACCAGCACAAATTAGCCAACGCTAAGCCAAGTTCGAAATATGCCCTAAATATTGCGTAATTTCATAACGTATTTACTTGTTAAATAGGGAACCCTAAGCTAATGTTTCACAGGTAATGATTACCTAAGTAAGTGATTGGGTAACGGCGTCTAAGTGGCGTTTGTTTAACAATCCTACTGTGACCGAAGGGATGCCTTTAAGTGGCGCGTTCTAACTCCGGCCGTATTCGCAATATCGTAGTTGCATCTGTTGCGAGCCTTGGACTTGTTCTTGGTGCTTGTTCTACTGATGCCGGTAACGAGGATAAGTCTGCAGCTGCAGGCAACGAGTCTACTATTACCGTTACTGATAATCATGGTGAGCAGACCGTACCTGCCGAGATTGACTCTGTTGTGGCCACGGATAACCGTTCCTTCGAGATGCTCGATCAGTGGGGTATTAAGCTGGCTGCAGCTCCTAAACCGATTATCCCGTTCACGGTTTCCGACTACAAGGACAATCCTGACGTTCAGGACATCGGCAATCACCGCGAGCCGAATCTCGAAATTGTTGCTGCTGCTGACCCGGACCTGATTGTGAACGGTCAGCGTTTCGGCAAGTACTACGATGACCTGAAGAAGCTCGCTCCGAACTCCGCGATTGTGGAGTTTGAGCCGCGCGAGGGCAAGCCGCTGGACGAGGAGCTCAAGCGGCACGCTAAGGGCCTGGGCGCCATCTTCGGTAAGGAGAAGGAAGCCGATCAGCTCATCGCAGACTTTGACAAGGCTCTGGAGCGCGCTCGCAAGGCTTACAACCCGGACGTGAAGGTCATGGCGCTGAACTCGTCGGGCGGCACCCTCGGTTACATTGCTCCGACTGTTGGTCGTACCTTCGGCCCGCTGTTCGACCTGATTGGCATGAAGCCGGCGCTGGAGGTCGACAAGGCCAGCGATGACCACCAGGGTGATGAGATTTCCGCCGAGTCCATCGCTGAGGCAAACCCGGACTTCATCATGGTGCTTGACCGCGATGCTGGCACCTCTGTCCGCGGTACCGATGAGTACCGTTCGGCACAGTCTGTGGTCGAGGAAGCCGCTCCGCTGAAGAACGTGAAGGCAGTCAAGGAGGGCAAGATCTACTACGCCCCAGAGGACACTTACACCAACGAGTCCATCATCACGTACACGGAGATTCTGAACGGGCTTGCCGACGCCTTCGAGCAGGCCTAATAGTTCTCTGACCAGTCACAGGAGTACCTCACCAACTCTATGCAGAAGTTACTGGATTCCCGACTAGCCATCGGGATTGCCTTTGTGGCAGTCCTGGTGGCTATGTCGCTGTTTGTAGGCCAATACGACATCCTGGGCGCCGACGACGGCTGGGAGATGTTCGCCACTACGCGTATACCGCGCACCATTGCACTAGTGCTCTCGGGTGCCGCGATGGCGATGTGTGGCTTGGTCATGCAGCTACTTACGCGCAACAAGTTTGTCGAACCCACCACCACGGGAACCACGGAGTGGGCTGGTCTCGGCCTGATTTTCGTGATGTATTTCTTTCCTTCGGCCTCGATGCTTGGCCGGATGGGCGGGGCAATCATCTTCGCTTTCATCGGCACGGCAGTGTTCTTCCTGTTCTTGCGCCGTGTCGCTTTGAAGTCAAGTCTGGTTGTGCCCATCGTGGGCATCATGTTGGGTGCGGTAGTCAGTTCGATTTCGACTTTCTTTGCGTTACAGACGGACATGCTGCAGTCGCTAGGCGTGTGGTTCGCAGGCTCTTTTACTGCCATTTATAAAGGGCAGTACGAATTCCTGTGGCTGGTCGTCATCGTGGTTGCAATCGTCTTCGTATTCAGCGATCGGTTAACGGTTGCGGGGCTTGGTGAGGACATTGCCACCAACGTCGGTCTGAACTACAAGCGAATCGTGTTCCTGGGAACGGGGCTGATTGCAATCGCAACAGGTTTGGTCACCGTCGTGGTGGGCAACCTCCCATTCCTGGGGCTCATCGTCCCGAATATCGTCTCCATGTTCCGTGGCGATGATCTGCGCTCCAATCTTCCCTGGGTATGCCTGGTGGGCATTGCCATTGTGACGATTGCGGACCTGATTGGCCGCGTCATTATCGCCCCGTTCGAGATTCCGGTATCGGTGATTCTCGGCATCCTGGGTGCTGCCATCTTCGTCTATCTGATTGTGGAGCGGCGTCGTGCTTAATCTCAGTTCAACTCACACGGTGGCCGACCAGGCCGGGCCGCAAACGACGTCGTTTAGCACGGCCGCCGCGGCGCGCAGGTACTGGATTATCATTGCTGCGCTGGCGGGCCTGGCGGTGTTGTTTACGGCGGGCCTGCTTGCGTGGGACAACCCGTTGCCGTTCGGTACGGATGGTTTTTGGCTGATTGCGCGCCGGCGTCTTGATGCCGTAATTGCCATGATCGTGGTTGCCTGCTGCCATGCCGTCGCGACGGTGGCGTTCCAGTCGATTGCGAATAACCGAATTATTACGCCGTCGATTATGGGTTTTGAGGCGCTGTACGTGGCTATCAGTACCGCTGCGGTGTACTTCTTCGGTGCGACGGGGCTGATGAAAGCTGGCTCGGTTGGCGCGTTTGTGCTGCAGCTCGTGCTGATGGTGGGGCTGTCGCTGGTGCTGTATGCGTGGCTGCTGACCGGGCAGGGCGCGGATATGCACAGCATGCTGCTGGTGGGCATTGTCATCGGTGGCGGACTGGCTTCGCTGTCGACGTTCATGCAGCGCATGCTGACGCCTTCGGATTTTGACCTGCTGACGGCGCGGCTGTTCGGCTCTGTCAACAACGCGGACCCGGAGTTTTTCCCGGTGGCGATTCCGCTGGTGATTGCGGCAATCGTGGTGATTGCGCTGCATTCGCGGGCCCTCAATGTCATGTCGTTGGGGCGTGAAGTCGCGACGAATCTGGGCGTGAATTACCAGGTTCGGTCCATCACCGTGCTGGTTGCGGTGTCGGTGCTGATGGCAGTATCGACGGCTATGGTCGGCCCGATGACATTCCTCGGCTTCCTGGTCGCGACCATTGCGTACCAGGCCGCGGATACCTATGACCACCGCTTTGTGCTGCCGATGGCGGCGCTGATTGGCTACGTCACGCTGGCCAGTGCGTATTTCATCCTTAATCACGTTTTCTATGCCCAGGGCGTGGTGTCCATCATCATCGAGCTGGTTGGCGGTTCGATCTTCCTCTATGTCGTTTTGAAGAAGGGACGGCTATGATTCTCCTCGACAGTGTAAGCAAGAGCTATACCAGCGAGGTGTCAATTGGCCCCGTTGACCTGGAAATTCCAACCAACGCGATCACGGCTCTAATCGGTCCGAACGGCGCGGGCAAGTCCACGCTCTTGACTATGATTGGCCGCCTCCTTGCCGTCGATTCCGGTGACATCAACGTCGGTCCATACAACGTGGGCAAGACCAAGTCGAAGGATCTGGCGAAGGTGCTGTCGATTCTGCGCCAGGACAACCACTTCGTCACGCGTCTCACCGTGCGCCAGCTGGTCAGTTTCGGCCGCTTCCCGTACAGCCAGGGGCGCCTGACCGCTGAGGACGAGCGCATCATCTCCCAGTACATCGAGTTCCTCAATCTTGAGGCGCTCCAGGGCCGCTACCTCGACGAGCTCTCCGGTGGGCAGCGTCAGCGCGCGTATGTCGCAATGGTGCTCTGCCAGGAGACGGATTACGTGCTTCTCGACGAGCCGTTGAACAACCTGGATATTTCTCATTCGGTCGACATCATGTCGTACCTGCGCACTGCAGTGCGCGAGTTGGGGCGCACCATGGTGGTGGTGTTGCATGACATCAATTTCGCGGCTCGCTACGCCGACTACATCTGTGCGGTCAAGGATGGCCAGATTGTAGAGCACGGCCTTACCGCAGAGCTGATGCGTTCGGAGGTTCTGAGCCCAATCTTCAACACTCAGATTGACATCGTCCAGGGCCCGCACGGCCCGGTCGCCTGCTACGGCTCTTAAGGCAATTCCTGGCCGGACCCACGCAGCCGATACAATCTAGCCTCATGACTATTACTGCTGCCGTTGACGGTTCCGCCCTGCACAACCCCGGACCTGCCGGGTGGTGCTGGTATATCGACGACAGCTGCTGGGCCGCCGGCGGATGGAAAGAGGGAACCAACAACCGCGGGGAGCTCACCGCTCTTGCCGAGCTGCTCCGCGCCACCGCTCACATCCCCGATGAGCCACTGTTCGTCCTGTGCGATTCGCAGTACGTGATTAACTCCGTTACCAAGTGGATGCCGGGATGGAAGCGCAAGGGCTGGAAGAAGCGCGACGGCAAACCCGTCCTCAACGTGGACATCTTGCAGGACATCGACAAGCTGCTCATTGGTCGCAACATTCATCTCGAATGGGTCAAGGGCCACTCTGGCCACGACATGAACGAAGCTGCAGATCAGCGCGCCCGAGCCGCCGCCACCGCGTATCAGAAGGGCACCGCAGTGCCCGAGGGGCCAGGTTTCGCTGGTGCGGGGAGTCGCGGGCAGACGAATGCAGCACAGACGAATGCAGCGCCGACAAAAACCACGCCCGCCACGCCTTCTTCCGACTCCAAGGCACCCAAGACCGCAACCTTCGAGCAAGAAGGCCTCTTTGACCTCGCTGCCGACACCACCGTGACACCCGAGGACGCAGCCAAGGAAGCGCTCACTGTTTTCCGCCGGGCCGCACATCGCGCTGAGCAGGGTAATGCCCGCGCCCTCAAGGCATTGCTTAACGACGCCCTGGGCGCCAACCTCGCCGTGCCAGACGGGCTTTCGGATGCCGAGCATGAGCTCCGCGTCGAGGGAACCACCGCTACTGCGCAGTTCACTACAGACGACTGGGTTGGCCTGGCTGTCTGGGATTTGTCCCAGGCAGTGGGGAAAGCCACAGGTTCTGCGCGTTTGTTGGGCTGGAATGTAGGCAGGTCTTAGCAGTAGTATGAAAGTTTGGTCTTTTAGGTAGACCACCAGGCAATCCGGGGTTACTGGTAGCCTAAAAACACATAAATTCTTTTACTCATTACATATAAGGAGCTCCGACTTCATGGCTGAGCACGAAGGTCCTCGTTCCGGCGAAGGCCGAGGAAATCGCGGAAACCGCGGGTCTAACCGTTCCCATGGTCGTGGCGAGGGCGGCTTTAACGGGCGCAACCGCAACGATCGTCGTGGACAGGGCGGTGGCCCAGGTGGTCGTGGCCGTGGTGGTCACGGTGGTCATGGCGGTAACCGCGATTCCCGTGGTTCGCGGGGCTTCCGTCGTGATGATCGCGACGATCGTGACTTTAACCGCGGTGACCGCAATGAGCGCGGTGGTCGTGGCGGTCGTGGTTACAACCGCAACAATCGCGATGATCGTAATGAGCGTTTTAACCGCGATGACCGTGGTGGTCGCGGTGGCCGCGGTTACGACCGCAATGATCGTAACGAGCGCAACGACCGGGGCGACCGCAATGATCGTCGCGGCCCGGGCGGGCGCGGTGGCCAGGGAGGTCGCAACTTCGACCGTCGTGGTGGCAAGCCACGTCGCTCCAACCGTGGTGGCCGCTTCCAGGATGAGAAGCGTACGCACCGCACCGGTCCGCAGCGCCCAGGCTTCCGCGAGGAGCGCATTGAGGCCCGCAAGAACGAGCCGAAGCTGCCAGATGACATTCGCGCAGACGAGCTCGACCCGAGTGTGCGCCAGGATCTGAAGAGCCTGGCTAAGGACAACGCCGACAAGGTCGCTCGTCACATGATCATGTCCGCAATCCTGATGGCTGAAGACCCGCAGCGTGCCCTGGAGCACGCCCGCGCAGCGAAGGACCGCGCAGGTCGCGTCGGTGTCGTTCGTGAGACCGCTGGTGTTGCCGCCTACCACGCAGGTGAGTGGAAGGAAGCCCTGGCTGAGCTGCGTGCGGCTCGCCGCATCTCCGGTGGCCCGGGCATGCTCGCGGTCATGGCGGACTGTGAGCGCGGCCTCGGCCGCCCAGAGAAGGCCATCGAGCTGGCTCGCTCCGAGGAAGCCAAGCAGCTGGACAACGAGTCCAAGACTGAGCTGGCTATCGTCGCCGCAGGTGCTCGCCGTGATATGGGCCAGATCGATGAGGCTCTGGTCGAGCTGGAGACCCAGGATCTGAACCCGGACCGCGAGGACTTCGAAGCAGCTCGTCTGTTCTACGCCTACGCCGATGCGCTGGCGGAGGCCGGTCGTAAAGACGATGCCAAGGTGTGGTTTACCCGCTGCGCCAAGATCGATGTGGACCAGATGCTCGATGCTCGCGAGCGCATCGAAGAGCTGAGCAAGTAATCAGCCCAGCTGCCCGGCTCGCAAAACCAGTCACCGCTGGCGCAATCGGGCTGCGCATCTACAATTCGTCGTAAAGCGTTCCCATTTCGTAACGTTCCCATTTCGTAAAAGGAGAAATGAACCCACATGGCTTCTGTCGCTTCTTCCTATGATGCCGCTCTGCTGGATCTGGATGGCACGATTTACGAGGGCGGCGCGGCGATTCCGAACGCGCTGGAGGGGCTGACTGAGGCGGCGCTGCCGATGGTGTTTATTACGAACAACGCCTCGCGCGCGCCGCAGACCGTGGCAGATCAGCTCAATGGGTTGGGCTATGACGTTCACGCGGCCGATGTGATGACGTCGGCACAGGCGGCCATTGAGATGGCGGCGGAGGTCATTGAGCCGGGTTCGAACGTTTTTGTGTTGGGTGCGGAGTCGTTTAAGCAGTTGGCTCGTGAGGCGGGGTACAACCTCGTGGATTCCGCTGATGACAACCCTGCAGCGGTGTTCCAGGGGCTCAACCGTGAGATGACGTGGAAGCAGATGTCGGAGGCGGCGCTGGCGGTGTCGCGAGGTGCGCGCTTCCTGGTGTCGAATTTGGATACGACGTTGCCGTCGGAGCGCGGTTTCCTGGTTGGTAATGGTTCGGTCGCTGCGGCGATTTCTACGACCACGGGCGTGGCGCCGCTGTCGGCGGGTAAGCCGAAGCCGCCGATGTTTATTAAGGCGGCGGAGCGTGTGGGCGCGAAGAATCCGCTGGCGATTGGGGATCGCCTCGACACCGACATCGCGGGCGGAAATGCGGCAAAGATGGACACGTTTATGGTGGTCACAGGCGTTTCCACGCATATGGATGTCGTTGCGGCGCCGCCTGAGCACCGCCCGACGCTCATCGGTGCTGACATGACTGCGCTGAATCGTGAGCTGGATCAGGCACGTCCGGCTCCGCAGGCTGGTTTCACCGCGCGTTACGACGACGCGGAGGCCGGTGTCATCGTTCTTTCTGGCGGTGACATGGAAGATCTTCGGTTGGTGAACCCGGCGGAGGCCGCGGTGGCGGCTCTGCTGACGGTCGTAGATGTGGTGTGGAACTCTGAGGCTGGTCGTGCTGGCGCAGTCGAGGTCGCGCAGGTCCGCGCGGAGGGCCCGGCTGCTGAGGCGGCGCTGGCTGCCTGGCGGAAGTGATAGCCGATGAGTGAGGTTGCACCGAAGCCGGGGCAGGGGCTGGGGCAGGGCGCTGGTCCTGTGCCGGGGCCGAAACCCGGCCCTGCATCTGTACCGAGCCCTGCGCCTAGCCCGGCGGCGATGCCCGGCGCGCGTGAGGTAACTCCGGAGGACGTCCGCGAGCAGGTGGCGGCCGCACTGTCAGCACCTGCCCCGACGCCGCAGGAGAGAGTCGCGCAGTTTGAGCGGGCGCATGAGATTTTGTATGAGGCCCTGGGCTCGTCACGCAGGGAAGGAAAGTGAACGCGGTGGCAAAGAAAGCTCCTAAGCGCAGGCTCGATGCGGAGCTGGTGCGAAGGAAGATTGCTCGCTCCCGTGAGGCGGCAGTGGACATGATTAAAGCCGGCCGAGTTGAGGTCGGTGGTTTTGTCGCCTCTAAGCCCGCGACTGCGGTGACGGGGGACGTGTCCATTCGCGTCAGTGGTCTGGAAGAAGACGAGAACTGGGCGTCGCGCGGGGCTCACAAGCTGCTCGGCGCACTGGAGGCTTTCGAGCCGCAGGGCCTGGACTTGAAGGGCCGGAAGGTGTTGGATGCCGGTGCCTCCACGGGCGGCTTCACCGATGTGTGCCTGCGCCGCGATGTCGAGACCGTCTACGCCGTCGATGTCGGTTACGGTCAGTTGATTTGGCGCTTGCAGGATGACCCGCGGGTGGTTGTGCTCGACCGTACTAACGTCCGCACGTTGACGCCGGAGATTCTCGGTGGCACGGCCGATGTCATGGTTGGCGACCTGTCGTTTATTTCTTTGAAGCTGGTCCTGCCAGCGATTGTTTCCTGCCTCGACGAGGGCGCTGACCTGCTGCCAATGGTCAAGCCGCAGTTCGAGGTGGGCAAGGAGCGCCTTGGCTCCGGTGGTGTCGTGCGCAGCGATGCACTGCGTCAGGAAGTTGTCCAGGAAGTCGCCGAATACGCCCGCACTCTGGGGCTGTCCTTCCGCGCAGCCGTGGCCAGCCCGCTGCCGGGTCCGAGCGGCAACGTGGAGTTCTTCCTGTGGCTGGTGAAAGACGGCGGCGCCAGCGATATTGGTGATGAGGCTATGGCTGCGGCCATCGCCAAGGCTGTTGAGGAGGGGCCGCACAATGACTAGCGCGAAGACTCACTCACGGGAAAGCAAGCCCAAGACCAGCGCCGGCAAGCGCGAGATTCTGCTGGTCCCGCACACCGGCCGCAGCGCCAACCTGGAAATGGCCGCCGAGGCTGCCGAGCTGCTAGAGGCCGCGGGTATCGATATCCGCGTGCTGGCCGGTAAGAACCCGGAGGCGCTGGCTGCGCACCCGACGCTCGGCAAGTACCCGCGCTACTGGCATTCCCCGCAGGCGGCGTCGGGATGCGAACTCGTCCTCGTCCTCGGCGGCGACGGCACCTTCCTACGCGCCGCTGACATTGCGCACTCGGCTGACCTGCCGGTGCTCGGCATCAACATGGGGCACGTGGGCTTCCTCGCCGAGTGGGAGCAGGAGTCCATGACGGAGGCAATTAGCCGCGTCATCAAGCGTTCCTGGCGTATTGAAGACCGCATGACCATCCGCGTCACCGTCCGTGACACCACCGGCCGCGTCATTGGCTCGGGCTGGGCGCTGAACGAAGTCAGCATCGAAAATGTCAACCGCCGTGGCGTGCTGGACGTCATCTTGGAAGTCGATGGTCGCCCGGTGAGTTCCTACGGTTGCGATGGTGTGCTAATTTCCACGCCGACCGGCTCCACCGCGTACGCCTTCTCCGCAGGTGGTCCCGTACTCTGGCCGGAGCTCGACGCTATGCTCGTCGTGCCCAACAACGCCCACGCGCTGTTCTCCCGCCCGCTGGTGATCTCTCCGCATTCGACTATCGCGATTGAGACCAACCACGACACCGCCGAGGCAGTCGCGGTGCTCGACGGCTTCCGCAACATCACCATGCCGCCGGGTAGCCGCATCGAAATCGAGCGCGGCGCGCAGCCGGTGCGTTGGGTGCGTCTGGACGATCAGCCGTTCGCCGATCGTCTGGTGCACAAGTTCCGCTTGCCGACGTCCGGGTGGCGCGGCCCCGCCGAGGCCCAATAGCCCCTAAACACGGCAGACAAGAGCCGTCACGAGACTCCACAACCGGGACCGTGCCCGCGGCCCCCAACTTCAAGGGAAGGACTGAATGCAGGCGCCATGCTGACTGAGATTTCCATCCGCGACCTCGGCGTTATCCCGGACGCGACGCTTGAATTCAGCCCAGGTCTGACCGTACTCACAGGCGAAACTGGCGCGGGTAAGACCATGGTGGTCACAAGCCTCAAGTTGCTCTGTGGCGCGCGTGCCGACGCCGGCCGCGTGCGCACCGGCGCAGACAAGGCCCTGGTGGAAGGCCGCGTGTCCACCGAACACCTCTCGGAGGAAGAGTCAGCCACTATCGATGCTGTGGTTTCTGAGCTCGGTGGCGAGCGCGATGAAAATGATGAGTATCTGCTTGCCCGTCAGGTCTCCGCGAAGGGGCGCTCCCGGGCGTGGGTTGGTGGCCGCAGTGCGTCGGCTGCGGCATTGGCGGATGTCTCCACCCGTCTGATTGCCATTCATGGCCAGAACGATCAGCTGCGCCTGCAAAGCGCCGATGAGCAGCGTGCGGCCATCGACCGCATGGATGCCGACACCATCGCACCTACCTTGGAAACTTACCGGCAGCAACGCGCACACTGGCGCACCCTGGTCAAAGAACTGGAAGAGAAGACCTCTAAGCGCCGCGAGTTGGCCATGCGTGCCGACCAACTCAGCTTCGCCATCGAAGAAATCGACGCAGTCTCGCCCGAACCAGATGAGGACCAGGACCTGGCCTCCCAGATTCGCCGTATGCAAGATCTGGATGGTCTCCGCGACGCGGCGGCCGTGGCGCTTGCCGCCATTGACGGTGCCGCTGCCGTGAGCACTACCGGTATGGATGCTGCCACCGAGGACTCCGGTGCCGCTGAACTCCTCGGTGCCGCAGCAAACGAGCTCGCCGCCGCAGATGACGAGGAACTCACCGAGTTTTCCAACCAGCTCAATGAGCTGACCAGCCAGCTCTCCGAGATCTCTGCTGGTCTCGGTGTGTTTCTCTCCGGCCTGCCGGAGGAAACCGAATCCCTGGACAAGCTCATGCAGCGCCAGGTGGAGATCAAGAATCTCACCCGTAAGTACGCCCCGGACATCGCAGGTGTGCTGGCTTGGCGGGACAAGGCGGAGCGCAAGCTCGCCACGCTGGATGTCTCCGGCGAGGCGCTGGACAAACTCACCGCGGAAATCAAGACCGCGGAGAAGAAGCTCAGCACCACCGCGCGAAAGCTCTCCAAAGCCCGTGCAAAGGCCGCAAAGCACCTGGAACAGGCCGTGACAAAGGAACTCAAGGGCCTGGCCATGCCCCACACATCGCTGGTGGTCGAGATCACCAAGGCCGACACCTTTGGCCCCGCTGGCGTGGACAACATTGAGTTCAAGCTCCGCGCCCACGAGGGTGCCGAGCCACGCCCGCTGGCTTCCTCCGCATCCGGAGGTGAGCTCTCCCGCATCATGCTGGCATTGGAAGTTGTCCTCGCCGAAGGACAGGCCGGACACACGATGGTTTTCGATGAGGTCGATGCCGGTGTTGGTGGGCGCGCGGCTGTGGAGATTGGCAAGCGCCTGAAGCAGTTGGCGGTGAATAACCAGGTGATCGTCGTCACGCACTTGCCTCAGGTGGCGGCGTTTGCGGATACCCACTTGGTGGTCAGCAAGGATGCGCGCTCGGGTGCGGTGTCGTCGAAGGTGACGAGCCTGGGCGATGAGGAGCGGATTGACGAGCTCGCGCGGATGATGGCGGGCTTGGACGATTCGGACTCCGGACGTGCGCACGCGCAAGATCTTCTGGATCAAGCTCGGCGCGCCTTCTCGGCCAAGTAGCTGCACTTATGTTTCACTAAGTGCCATGAGTCTGTTCTCTCGGAACGAAAAAGATCTTCCTGGCATTTCGGGGACTGTGCGTGATGGTTCCCGCCTGGATCGTGCGCTCAAGCGCATGGGCGAAGGCGACATCGTGGTGATCGATGCGCCGGATATCTCGCGTCCACTGGCACAGCAGTTGATTGATGCCAAGGTCGCCGCAGTGGTGAACACCGGCGCGTTTACCACGGGTTTTGTGCCGAATTACGGCCCGCAGATGATGCGCGACGCCGACATTGAAATGGTGCAGAACGTCGGCGACGAGGTCTTTGAGAAGCTCAAGGACGGCAAGAACGGCAGGCTTGACGACGGCAAGCTCTACCACGGTGACCGCCTGATTGGGCAGGGCGACGAGGTCGACCAGGACGAGCTCGAGCGCGCCTTCGATGAGGGGCGCACCAGTATGGTCGACCGCCTGGAGGCGCTCTCCGGCAACTTGGTGGAGTTCGCCAAGACCGAGTCTCCGCTCTACATCGATGGCTTGGGCATTCCGGACGAGACAGAGCCACTGCACGGCCGCAAGGTCGTTGTGGTCAGCCCCGGTGAGGGACACCGCAAGACACTGGAAGATCTGAAGAATTTCATCCGCGAGTACGAACCGCTGCTGATTGGCGTCGATGCAGGCGCCGACACGCTCTTCGACCTGAAGTACGAGCCGGACTACATCATCGGCGATCCGGAGAACATCAACTCCGAGGCACTGCGGTCCGCTGGTTGCGTGATTCTGCCTGCCGACCCGGACGGTCACGCGGTGGGCCTGGAGCGCATCCAGGACCTCGGCATTGGTGCCATGACCTTCCCGGCGCTGTCCGATTCCGCCACTGACCTGGCGCTGGTCTTCGCCGCGCATCACGACGCCGACATGGTCGTCTCCGTCGGCGCCCCGCAGAACATCGACAGCATCTACCACGCTGAGAATCAAAGCGGTGTGCCGTCGGCGTTGCTGTCGCGTTTGAAGGTCGGGGAGAAGCTTGTCGACGGTCGCATGGTCGCCGACCTCTACCAGGTCAATAGCCGTGGTTTCGGTGTGGCCTGGGCAATCCTGGCTATCTTTGTCGCCGTTGCGGTGATCTTCGCTATCGCTGGTACCTCCGGCGATGGTTCTGTCAGCGAGAATCTGATTGATACCTGGAACTCCATTGCACTGTGGTTCCAGGGGCTGTTTAAGTAGTCTTTCGTAGGTAGGGAGTAGGACGGGCGATGGCGAAGAAGCGCAGGAGCGGGAAGTTTACAGCCGGTGTGACAGGTGCTGCCCTCGGTGTTGCGGCAGGCGCTGCGCTGGGTGCTTATGTGCTCAACCCCGCTGGTGCTGGCATTGATTTTGGCACTGGTGCTGCCTCTGAGCGCGATGCCGCTGTTGCACGTGCCGATGCGCAGCAAGCGCGTGCCGATGAAGCTAACCGCATCATCGAGCCCATCATCGGGGAGATTGTCAAGGACTCTTTGAAGGACGTGCCGGTCCTGGTTATCGCCACTCCTGATGCTACGGATGAGCAGCTTGCAGGGGTTTCCGAGACTCTGCGCGCTGCTGGCGCCCCGGATGCGGGCGTGTTGAAGCTGACCGATAAGTTCCTCTCTTCCGCTGGTGCGGATGAACTGAAGGACACGGTTTCTACCTCGCTGCCGGCTGATGTGCAGCTGGATCCGGAGCGCCGTGAGCCGGGCCGACAGGCTGGCCAGGCGCTGGCTCCGGTGTTGGAGCTGGATAAGGATGGGGGAGAGCGAGCTTCCGCTGCTGACCGGAAGCTACTGCTGGAGGCCCTGAAGGGCGCCGGCTTTGTCGAGTATGAAGAGGGGACCCTGCGCCCGGCTGCTGGCATCGTGATTGTTGGTAATCACGGCACGGTCTCGCGCGCTGCGATTGACAAGGGCGAGGACCCGGAGTTCGGTGCGGGCCTAGTAGCGGATCTTGCCGTTGCGCTTGCTGAGGGCTTTGGTGCTGGTGACGATGCTGCTGGTCACGTAGTGGTGGGGACTGACGGTTATGGACGCGAAGGCGTCAGCGCTCTACCGGACGAGCGCTGGGGCGCCGACCCTGTCGTGAAGCGTGTAGACGCTGTGTCGGATGCGGCGGGGCAGGTCGGGGTTGTTGGGGACTTGAAAAGGTAAAAACACATGGAAGTTAGTCGGGAAACAGTAGAGCAGCTTTTCAAGTTCTCTTCTGACAGAAAGTGGGAGGTTTTTCATACTCCTGAGAATCTTGCTAAAGCGATCTCAATTGAGTCTGCTGAGTTGCTCGAACTTTTTCAATGGGACGCAGAATACGAAAAAGCCGATCTCGAGGATGAGCTTGCAGATGTGCTGAGCTACTGCCTTTTACTGGCTCGTAGGGCTGAAATCGATCCTAATGAGGCGATTGCGAAGAAAATCGCCTTAAATGAAGTGCGCTATCCGCGTAGTAAAAGCACGGGAAGTTCGCTTAAGCACGACAGGTTGTAACGTGAGCAAGAGAAAACTGCTTCCAGCCCCAAGGGCATTTGTTGAGCGAGTCGACTACGCAAGTAGTGGCATCGACGAGCTAAAAGGCAAAGACATTCCTTACCGCCGTTTTATTATTGACTACCCTACGGTCTACATCATTTCATTGCGGGACAACAAGGGATCCTATCGAGTCTATGTGGGGGAAACGAACTCGATTGTCCAGCGAACGACCCAACATCTCGAGGGGGATACAAAGGCATCTAACTCCAAGCGAAATCTCTGGATTGATTTACGTGATGGCGCTGGGACCCAGATGTACGTGATTGGGCACTCTCTATTTAATAAGTCGTTGACTCTGGATATTGAGAATCGACTTATGCAGTACTTGCCTAGCAACGAATCGGTGAAGTCTGCCAGTGAGACCAGTGTTGCTACTGAGAATGCGCGAACAAATGCGCAAGGTGATTACTTCACCAAAGAGCATTTAGACAAATCTTTCACCCAGATTTGGTCTAAACTACATGCGCTGGATCAACAGCTATTTCCAGCTGAACGTATTATCCGCGAATCTGCACTTTTTAAAGCATCACCTTTCCATGAGCTAACTACAGAGCAGTCTGATGCAGAGTTTGAGATAATTAATGCAGTTGTAGATCAAATGCAATCAATCGGCGACTCTAGGCTGATTATGGTCTCAGGCGCTGCTGGAACCGGCAAAACAGTATTGCTTAGCAGCGTTTTTTATGACTTGAATCAAAAGCTCCCAGCTATCGAAGAACATCTTGGGAAATCGACCCTTGACGCGTATATGCTAGTCAACCACGATGAGCAGGTTACTGTTTATCAGCAGGTTGCTGAAAAACTCGGTATTTCGAGTACCAAGAATCTTAAAGTCATGAAGCCGACATCCTTTATCAATCATCGGAATCCTGGGGAAAAGGTAGATGTCGTTCTAATCGACGAAGCTCATTTGCTATGGACGCAAGGAAAACAGTCGTACAGGGGTAAAAATCACCTCAAAGATATTCTCGAACGTGCACATGTAGTGGTAGCAGTATTTGATCCTGACCAGATTCTTGCCGCAAATCAGGTGTGGGAGCCGGCGGATTTGGAATGGATGGAGCAACGAGTCGATAAAAGTATTGATTTAAAGCTTCAGATGAGGATGCTTGCCTCGGAGGATACCATTCAGTGGGTACGCTCTTTTGTCGATGACGGTATTATCCATAAAATTCCGGAGGATAATAAATATAGTATTAAGATTTTCGATGATCCTAACCAGCTTTACGAGTCAATTAAGGACAAAGCGTCGAATGTAGAGGAAGGATTATCTAGGTTAATAGCCACGTATGATTGGCAGTTTTCGAGTGCTCGGCCACCTGCGGAGAATGAACTCTGGCGGGTTCGAGTCGGTGATTTTTCAATGCCATGGAACAATCAAAAGAAGAGTACTGAGAAGAAGACTGCAGGTCTACAGCTGAGCTGGGCAGAGCGCCCACAAACTATTGATGAAATTGGTTCTATTTTTACTATCCAAGGTTTTGACCTGAACTATGCTGGTGTCATTATTGGCCCCTCTGTCAAATATCGTGATGGAAAGATTATCTTTGACCCATCTGAGTCGTGGAACCCAAATGTGAAGAATAAACGAACGTTGAAAGACGGGTCGAAACAGTCCTTCGCTGAAGAACTGTTGAAGAATCAGCTTAATGTCTTACTTACTCGAGGGGTACACGGGCTACATATCTATGCTGTGGATCGCGAGCTTCGTGAAGCGTTGGTTGCTGCCGCATCTGGAATAGCGGATGATTAACCGGGTTTAGTTTCAGTATATTTAATTTTCCAAAAAGTGCAGCGTTTCGCTGTTTCACGTTCTCAATTGTTTCGAAGGATGGACTTCCAGGGCTATTGAATAGGGAATTGAAACTGGGATTATAACCCGCTGTTGAATTGCTATTAGAAGCTGTGATTCGTTTTGGATGTTGGTTTTCGAGAATATTTATTGACCATCTATAATCTCTTATCCAATGAAGTCTTTCATTTCAATGCCCTAGAAAATGTTTTTCGCAGTTCTCCTCTGAGATAGGTAACAGCCTTGGTTGAAATTCTTTCTGTTGCGTACCTTTTCTTTCCAGCGGTTGCTAGGAAAACGTCACAGTCGCTCTCAAATACATATCCTGCACCGCCTCCACCTCCGCAGGCACATCCTCTAGCGCAATTGGTCCCGACACAGCCGTGTCCCAATCAATCTGGGAGTCAGCAAGGAACTCTACCGCCTGCGCAAGATGCCGTGGCTCGTAGTTATGGACACCGGTGATGGTGCGCCAGCCACGGACGAGCCACTCCGGATCGAGGGCATAAGCCGGTGACGTGGCAACACTTCCGGCCAGCACCGCTCGACCACCTATGTCGAGGCTGCCGATGCAGGTAGCGACTCCGAATTCGCTACCGGAGAACTCGAGGGTGATATCGAAAGGCTCTGGTTCGGAATCGGCACCAGCAGCCGACGGGTCGGGCACAACCGCACCCAACTGTCGTGCCCATTCAAGCCGAGTCTGGTTGCGGTCCATGGCCACAACCTCAGCGGCGCCACCAAAAACAGCTGCCTCAACAGCGATGAGGCCGAGCATGCCGATGCCCATAACCAGGACTCGTTTACCTGCAAGGGGTCCAGCCTGTTCCATACAAGCGATCACTGTGGCGCCGGCGCAGGTCGCGATGGAGGCAGCGACATCGGGAAGCGAGTCGGGGACTACTACCACTGGCTGATGGTTGCGCAGCACAATATGGGAAGCATAGGTCCCTGAAAGAGGCCAGTCGCTATCGAAGGCCTCGTGACCAGTCTTTTTCAAATTCCGGCACTTGGCGGTCATGCCGCGTTCACAGCGGTCGCACTCCATGCATGGCGCGGTGACAGAGAACACAACGCGCTGGCCAACCTGCAAATCTGGGTTGCGGGTGGCGCGGACGACTCCGACTCCCTCGTGGCCGAGGACGCTGGGGCACGGTGCGCTGCGGCGACCGAGCACGGTGTGACGGTCGGAGCCACAGATCGTAGCGGTGGTGATTTCCACTAGGGTTTCGCCTTCTTGCAGAGCAGGAATAGGAACTTCCTGCATGCGAAAGTCGCTACCGCCGTGCCAGACAAGTGTCTGGGCCCTTTCCATCGGTGCAGTAGGAGTGGAAGGTGTCGAGGGAGTCGGAGTTGTCATCAGTGTTGTGTACCTATTCGGTCAGATCTACAGTCTGGGTCCTACTCTCCAACAAGGTCCAGCAGGTTCGCGGACGAATCCAGAACGTGGTCGGCACCGAGGGCGTCGAACTGTTCCCGAGTCAGGTGGCCGGTGAGCACACCGACGCTTGTCACGCCAGATTTTTGGGCGGAACGGACATCGGCATCGGTGTCACCGGAGCTAATCACGGCCGCCTCGTCGGTCACACCGAGCTTCTCCATAACAGCCAGGATCTGGTCGGGCTCGGGGCGGCCGTGCTCGACTTCGTCACCGGCGACAACTGTGTCGATGATTCCGTTGTCCCACCCCATGGAGGAGACAATGATATCGACGATTTCGCGCGCAAAGCCCGTCGTCAAGCCGATTTTGATGCCCTTATCGTGGAGGGCGTTCAGCATGTCTTCGACGCCTGGCAGTGGGGTCGGCGGGTTTTCCTTGTACGTGCGAGCAAGCTCGGCGCGGAAGAACTCCCACGCGTGGTTGTGGACCTCTGGGGTCGGCTCGATGCCGCCCTCACGGAGCAGATTGCCAATCGCCCAGAACTTCTCGGTACCCATGTATTGCTGGAAAGTCTCGTCGGAGTAGCGAGCGCCTTCGCGTTCGGTGGCTTCGCGGAGGACGCGGTAGACCTCGTCACGGTCGTCGATGGTGGTGCCAGCCATGTCGAAGATAGCGAGCTGATAAGTCATGGAGATTTTCCTTTTCGGTAGAAGGAGACGGGGACTGGGGGGGGGGGG
>NZ_KV801844.1:18584-37610 GCF_001810555.1 Corynebacterium sp. HMSC063G05
GGGGGGGGGGGGGGGGGGGGGGGGATTAGCGGACGGCGGCACGCAGCCACATGGACAGCGCCTCGACGACGAGGACGACAGCGACCATGAGGATGAGGATGTAGGTGACGACGTCGAACTGGTTGACTCGAGAAGCATTGAGCAGCTGGAAGCCGATGCCGCCTGCGCCGACGACACCCAGCAACGTGGCCGAGCGGATGTTGGTGTCCAGCAGGTAGAGGCAGTGGGCAATGAAAGACGGGATTGCCTGGCGAACGGTGCCGGCGAAGAAAATCTGCGACTCGGTTGCGCCAGTAGTGCGCAGGGCTTCCTGCACGTCAGTGTCGGTTTCTTCCAGCGAGTCAGCGACCAGCTTGGACAGTAGACCAACGGCACCTAGAGCTAGCGCGAGCGTACCGGCGACCGGGCCCAGACCGGAGATGACCACGAAGATGATGGCCAGAATCAGCTCCGGGATACCGCGGATGACCACGATCAGAACGCGGAAGAAGCCGTGTACCCACTTGTTGGCGACCACGTTGGAGGCAGCCATGACGCCAATCGGGATGGCGAGGATAGCGCCGAGGAAGGTGGCGGCGAAGGCGATCTGCAGGGTATCGAGAAGCAGCTGGACAATCTCGCCGGCAATACCACCGGAGGACGGCGGCAGGAACAGCGCCATGGTCTCTGGCAGGTTGGCCAGGCCGGTGAAGAAACTCGAGGCGGAGATTTCTGTCTCGGCAAATGCAGCGATGGTGATGACCACGAGTGCGATGATGGTCAGCACGCGGGAGCCGCGGGCTGCAGTCCACGGCGGGTTAATCGACGGCTTACCGTCGGTGGCATCCTGCTTGGCTGCCTTGCGCTTGTCCTTGATCTTGGTTCCCCACATGCGGTCCACCCAGGTGCCGGACAGCAGGGAAGAGTCGGACTTGCGCATCATATCTCGTGGAAGGCGGCGGGGTTGCCTAATTCAACATCTCGCGACACTCTTCCTCGGAATGGCCAGAGTTCAGGCAATCGGCCCAGTCGATTTGGCCTTGAACCCACGGGGATGGCTCGTTGTTCTGAGGCTCCGGGGCGGTGTTCGTGGAAGGACCGTCATAGAAATTGTTGGCGCAATACTGTGTCCAGCCGGAGGTGCCGTCGGTAAACCAGGTGGTGCCTTGTTCGTAGAGTCCCTGCGAGGATTTCGCACAATGCGAAATTGTTTTGTTTATAGCCGTCGGCTCACCAGTGGGAGCGCCGGTGTAACCAGTGGCCCCGGGGCTTTCCGTTGTCCAGGTCGGGGGTGTCGACAGGTTAGGAGTCTTGGTAGTGGATTGTGTCGTCGATTCTGTGCTGCTTTCTGGGTTGGAGGCGCCGAGCGCCCGTAGTGCTGGCTGTTCGAAATGATTGTGGAACAGGTGTTTAGCCTCACCGGCGATTTAGGTATCGGTAGCAATCCTGTGGCATTGCAACGGAAGTATGGCTTGTTTTGACCTGTGGTCGGTATCACTTTAAAAGCCTGCAGAGCTGGAGGTGGATAGTATTATAGTTATATTTAGTTCACATTTTATTAACCCTATTTAGGGGCTTTGATTGGTCGCCTTTCAGAGTACGATAGCGATTCATAGCCTGTTTTTGCTCTTTCCCATGCCGTAGTTCTTATTGGAACCGTTTTACTATTCACTGCTCTATGCAAGGAGTAATCATGGGCACTCATCGGGCATTTTCGAAGCTGGCACGGTCGGCCACAGCACTGGTAGCCGCAGCTGGTGTCGCTGTGGCAGCGGCTCCTATCGCGGTTGCCGCACCGGCTTCGGCAACTGGTAATGGTCAGGTCCTGTCCTGGACCGAAATGGGCGAGTGGGGCCCAAAGGCAAATGATTTCCCCACTGTCATGGTCAACCAGGGGATGACGGAAAACACCAGTCCAGAGGGCACAAACGTGCAGTGTGTTCCTGCTCCTGGTGAGAATCCGGTGGTCATGATCCACGGGATGAACTCGAACTCGTACCAAACCTATGCGCGCATGGCACCAGAGCTAAAGGCAATGGGGAAGTGTCTGTACGCATTTAACGTCGGCAAGCTGGGCCCTGACGAGTTTTCGGTGTTGGGCTCTATTCCAACCATGCGCAACATGACCCCGCTCGACACCGCTTTGGCTGAGCTGACTGCAAAGATTGACGCTCTCAAGGCTGAAACTGGTGCTACCGCCGTCGATATTGTTGGTCACTCTGCTGGTGGCACATTGGCTGCCGCTTACGCCAAGCAGGAGCAGGGCCGGGGTATAGGCACGGTTGTGTCCCTGGCGGGCGTCCTGCACGGCACATCGCTGCTCGGTATCTCCTATGGTTTGGAGCAGCTCGACCAGTTCGACAATGCTGGCAACAAGGCTGCGGGGTACATCGTCAGCCCGAGCCTGGTGGATCTGCTGCAGCATAGCGAGTTCATGGCCAAGATGAATGAGGGCGGCTTGGAGCAGCCCGGTGTCAACTATGTTGCAATCTCTACCCAGGTTGATGAAGCCGTCACTCCAATGGCTGCAAGCCAGTGGCAGGCACCGAGCGCCAACAACATTCTTCTGCAGGACGGTTGCTCTGCGGACCTGTCGGGCCACATCGGACTGACTTTCTCGCCGCGGGCAATTGCGCTTGTAGCTAATGCGCTGGGGCGCAATGTTGAGGTTCCATGTGTACCGGTAACCGCCGTTGTGGAAGGCGGCATCAATGACAATGCCGGCGTTCGCCCTGAACATGTCAATGCCGTTTCTGATGGCATCACGGAAATCGACGGACGTATTGCACAGGCTGCGGGATCGCGGTAGCGATAGTCGCGACCGCGACAATAAGCGGCGGTAGAACCGGACAAGAGGTAGGGCGCGTTGTCGGCAGCAGCTACTAACTGTCGGAACGCGCCTTTTTCGCCATCAAATCCAGGGCAATGGCGGCACCAATGATCGACGCGCGCAATTGTGGCGGCAAATCATCTTTGAGCTGGAGCATGTAACGCTCATTGCCGGATAGGAAATTTGCAAACCCCGACCACTTTCGTGACATCTGGGCGACTTCTATGTCGTTGATAAAGAAAGTGGCGTCGTAATGCCAGACGTCGCCGTCGACCTCGCAATTGGCAAAACCGGGGATGGAAATCTCCAGCCGCCGCTTAAAGAACGCAAACTTCTGCTGAATAGTGGCCAGAAGGCGCGATGACTCTGCTCCACCTTGCTGCTTGCCTTCGGTATCAGTCGCATGCGGGTCGGGGTAGTAGACCTCGTAACGGTCAAGGGCAAAATCGGTCGGGTCGGTGATAACGAATACCGGAGTGCCGTCCGGCTCGGACACTGTCAGACGGCGAGAGCCCATAAACATTCGGCTCAGCGTGCTGCCCGTAGTTTCGATCTTTCCGATGCAGTGGCCCTCGGTATCCAAAATGTCGAAATCATCCGCCATGAAGTTTCGAATCTGCTGGATAACGATGCTGTTGTGTGAGAGCAATCCCCGGTAACGCCCTTGCTGTGGCGGAAGCTGCTCCGGTGCGGGAGGCTGCTGCGGCGCGGAAGGTTGCTCAGGCACGGAGGGCTCCTGCTCTGGCGCGGCAGGGTGCTGCCCGGAAGCATCTTCCTGATCGTGCTGTGGAATCTGATCCCACAGCGACTTTGGATTATCCCAATATGAACTCATGGCAACAGCCGTCCTTTGGTGGTGCTAAAAGCCGAGTGGCTTAGAAGTTCTCTACGAGTGCCTTGTTGAAAGCCTCAAGGTCGGCCGGGGTGCGGGAGGAAATCAGGTTGCCGTCAACGACAACTTCCTCATCGACCCAGTTGGCACCAGCGTTAATCAGGTCAGTCTTGACGCTGATGTAGGAGGTAATAGTGCGGCCCTTCAGCACATCCGCATCGGTGAGAATCCAACCGCCGTGGCAAATAACGCCAATCGGCTTGTTAGCTGCGGCGAATCCCTTCACTAGCGCCACGGCATCCTTATCGATGCGAATCTGGTCCGCATTCACGGTGCCGCCAGGCAGAATCAGAGCATCGTAATCATCGGCAGAAACGCTGCTGGTGAGCTTATCGACGTCCACCTTCGTGCCGTTCTTGCCCTCAATGGAGCCATCTTCGGTGGAGATAACGTGCACGGTCGCACCGGCATCCTTTACGGCCTCCGCCGGGCTCGTCAGCTCGGAGTCCTCGAATCCGTCAGTGGCCAAAACTGCAATGTTCTTATTCGTTAGGTCAGTCATAGCCCCGAGGGTAACGACGTGATCGCGTTTATGCATCCAGGCGACCATGATCTTCGAGAGTATCGCGTAGTTCGCATTTGTCGCTGCGTTCCTGCTGGCGGATGGGGCGCAACTCCGAAAAAGTTACCCAAATATGAAACAAACATCCGCCATTGTGAAAAGTCGCTTGCGCTCGCGCCCGCGCAAGCGATATTCTGAAGTCCCGTGGTTACGAAATACATCATCGTTACAGGAGGCGTTGCCTCCTCCCTCGGCAAAGGCTTAACTGCGGCTTCGCTCGGCCGCCTGCTCACCTCGCGTGGTCTGAAAGTGACTATGCAGAAGCTCGATCCCTACCTCAATGTGGATCCGGGCACCATGAACCCCTTCCAGCACGGCGAGGTCTTCGTCACCGAAGACGGCGCAGAAACCGACCTGGACCTCGGTCACTACGAGCGCTTCCTCGACCGCAATCTCTCCGCCGGCGGCAACGTCACCACCGGCAAGGTCTATTCCTCGGTCATCGCCAAGGAGCGCCGCGGCGAATTCCTCGGCCAGACCGTCCAGGTCATCCCGCACATCACCGACGAGATTAAATCCCGCATCGTCGCCATGGGGAACGCGGACGCGAACGGCGAAAAGCCCGACGTGGTCATCACCGAAATCGGCGGCACCGTCGGCGATATCGAATCGCAGCCCTTCCTGGAAGCCGCGCGTCAAGTGCGTCACGACGTCGGCCGCGAAAACGTCTTCTACCTGCACGTGTCGCTGGTTCCGTACCTCGGCCCTTCCAAGGAACTGAAGACCAAGCCCACCCAGCACTCGGTGGCTGAGCTTCGCTCGATTGGTCTGGTTCCCGATGCCGTCGTTTTGCGATGCGACCGCGACGTCCCGGACTCCCTCAAGAACAAGATTGCGCTGATGTGCGACATCGACCGCGAGGGAGTGGTGTCCTGCCCGGATGCGCCGAGCATCTACGACATCCCGAAGGTCCTCTATGAAGAGCACCTGGACACCTTCATCATCCGCCGCCTCAACCTGCCGTTCCGCGACATGGATTGGGCCGTGTGGGGAGACCTGCTCGAGCGCGTCCACAACCCGAAGGGCGAGGTCACGGTGGCGCTCGTCGGCAAGTACATTGACCTGCCGGACGCCTACCTGTCCGTCGCGGAAGCTGTGCGTGCCGCCGGTTTCGCCCACCGCGTGAAGGCGAACATCCGCTGGGTCGCCTCCGATGACTGCGAAACCCCGGAGGGGCTGAAGAAGAACATGGCCGGCGTTGACGCGATCGTCATCCCCGGCGGCTTCGGCGGTCGCGGCATCGAAGGCAAGATTGCGACCATCCGCTACGCCAAGGAAACCGGCACGCCACTGCTGGGAATCTGCCTGGGTATGCAGTGCGTTGTCATCGAGGCGGCGCGCACCGCAGGCGTTGAAGGTGCGTCCTCGACCGAGTTCGACGAGAACGCGGCCGAGCCGGTCATCGCCACGATGGAGGAACAGCTCCAGGCCGTCTCTGGAGAGGCTGACCTGGGCGGATCCATGCGCCTGGGCTCCTACCCGGCGAAGCTTGCCGAAGACTCCGTTGTCGCCGGCCTCTACGGCACCACCGATGTCACCGAGCGCCACCGCCACCGCTACGAGGTCAACAACGCCTACCGCGCGCAGCTCGAAGAGGCAGGCCTGGTCATCTCGGGTACCTCGCCGGACGGCAAACTCGTCGAATTCGTCGAATACCCCACGGACGTGCACCCATACCTCGTGGCCACCCAGGCGCACCCGGAGCTGAAGTCACGCCCCACCAACGCCCATCCGCTTTTCGACGGCCTCATCGCCGCAGCCCTCAAGCGCAACTAGCTTCGGCTCCGTGGGGACGAATCCGGCCTACCTATTAGAGTAAATCTCATGGCGCACCAATTTGACGTTGTTGATTCCGAGATTGTTCTCGAGGCACCTATCATCGCGGTCCGCCGCGATCAGGTGCGGATGCCGGGTGGGAAAGTGTCCGCCCGCGAGATCGTAGAGCACTTCGGCGCTGTCGCAGTCGTTGCCGCAGATGAGGATAACCGCCTCTACCTGCTGAATCAGTGGCGGCAGGCGGCAGGCAAGCGCCTGGTGGAGTTGCCGGCCGGGCTTCTCGATGTCGCGGACGAGGACCCCCTGGAGGCCGCCAAACGCGAGCTGGTCGAGGAAGCCGGACTGGAGGCCGAGTCCTGGTCCCTGCTTACCGATATGTTCAGCTCGCCCGGCTTCGCAGAGGAAGCGGTTCGGATCTATCTGGCCAGGGGGCTCCGTGCCGTCGATAAGCCGGAAGCCCACGATGAGGAAGCGGACATGACTGCGTCGTGGATTGGCGTGGAGGACACGGTGGCGATGGCGCTGCGCGGAGAGATCCTCAATGGCATCGCGCTGTCCGGCATTCTGCTGGCGGCGGAGGTGCTGCTGAGGGGTGCCACGCCACGCTCGGTCGCGGAGCCGTTCGATATTCGACCGACGACTCTGGCTCAGCGTCGAACAGAGCAGCTCGGCGCCGGCGCGGACCTGAAACGTATCCGATGAGTTCGATCGATTCGCTTGTCGACGCCTTCGTGACCTACCTCGCGGTGGAAAAAGGCCTGTCGGCGAATACGCTCGCCAGTTATAAGCGTGACTTGGAGAAGTACCGCACCTATCTGCGGGGCATCGGCCGCACGGAATTGGCGCAGGTCACCGAGCAGGATGTGTCAGAGTTCCTGGCGTATCTCGCGCGGGGAGATAAGTCAGCGGGCAGGCCGGCGCTGGCCCCGACCTCGGTGACGCGTTCGCTGTCCGCAGTGCGGAGCTTCCATAAGTTCGCGGTGGGTGAGGGCGCGTTGGATGTGGATGTCGCCAAGCGGGTGTCGCCGCCGAAGCAGCCCTCGCGGTATCCGAAGGCACTCAGCATTGATGAGGTCACCCGGCTTATCGAGTCCATCCCCGACGATGAGACCGCCGACGTGACGGATTTGCGCAACCGTGCACTGGTGGAGTTTCTGTACTCGACAGGTGCGCGCGTTTCCGAGGTCACCGGCCTGGATATCGATGACGTGGACCGCGAAACCAACCTGGTGTTGCTGCGTGGTAAGGGCGGCAAGGAGCGCATCGTGCCCGTGGGATCGCCGGCCATGGCGGCGCTGGATGCGTGGCTGACGCGCGGGCGGCCGAGCTGGGTGCGGGCAAACTCTGGGCCGGCGCTGTTTATCAACTCGCTGGGGCGCAGGCTGTCTCGGCAGTCAGCGGGAAATACGCTGGCGGAGCTGGGCGAGCGCGCCGGGCTGAAGGTGAAGATTTCCCCGCACACCCTGCGCCACAGTTTCGGCACACACCTGATTGAGGGCGGTGCCGATGTGCGCGTTGTCCAAGAGCTGCTGGGGCACGCCTCGGTGACGACGACCCAGATTTACACCATGATTACCGCGGAGAATATGCGACGAGTCTGGGCGGGGGCTCACCCACGGGCTGAATACTCGCGGTAATATGTGGCGGTAATATATCGCGCAGTAGAATTGATGAGAAATCTTCAAGGAAGAGGGATTGACTGTGGCTGAAGAAGGGTTGTTTGAGGCCGATCGAGTTGAACTCGGTCTCACCGGTCGTCCGGCACGTGAACTGCCGGAACCCGCACCCCTGAACAGTCACGGCCCCGCAGTCATCCTGGCAATGTGTAACCAGAAGGGCGGCGTGGGTAAGACCACCTCGACTATTAACCTGGGTGCGGCGCTGGCAGAGTTCGGCCGTAAAGTCCTGCTCGTTGACTTGGACCCGCAAGGCGCACTATCCGCCGGTCTCGGTGTTCCCCATGAGGAACTCGACCTGACCGTCTACAACCTCATCGTCGACGACACCACCGATGTCCGCGATGCCATTCATCACACCAAGGTCTCCGGCCTGGACCTCGTTCCGGCCAACATCGACCTGTCGGCTGCGGAGATTCAGCTTGTCAACGAAGTCGGCCGCGAACAGGCCCTCGGACGCGCACTGCGCCCAGTGATGAATGACTACGACTTCATCATCATTGACTGCCAGCCGTCGCTGGGACTGCTGACCGTCAACGCCCTGACCATCTCCGAGGGCGTCATCATCCCAATGGTGGCGGAGTACTTCTCCCTGCGCGGCCTGGCGCTGCTCACCGACACAGTGGCCAAGGTCCGCGACCGCCTGAACTTCAACCTGGAAGTCTCCGGTATTCTGGTCACCATGTTCGACCGCCGCACGCGCCACGCCAAGGAAGTCATGGAACGCCTCATCGAGGTCTTCGGCGACAAGGTCTTCGACACGGTCATCACCCGTACCGTCCGCTTCCCGGAAACCTCCGTCGCCGGCGAGCCCATCACCACCTGGGCACCGAACACCCCAGCTGCGGCACAGTACCGCAACCTGGCCCGCGAGGTCATCGAGCGCAAAGGCCGCAAATAATAGGTGACTTCCCCGGATAGTTACACTCCCGAACCGTCGTCAAGCGAGGGCGTGCAGGAAGAAATCACCGGCTTCCGCGTCGCGCTCGCGAACTTCAACGGGCCTTTCGACCTGCTGCTGCAGCTCATCAGCAGCAAAAAGATGGACGTCACCGAAGTCGCGCTGGCGGCCGTGACGGACGAGTTCATCTCGTACACGCGCAGCCTCGACGCAGTCAGCGACCTCGACGAAATCACCGAATTCCTCGTCGTGGCAGCGACGCTGCTCGACCTCAAGACCGCACGGCTTCTGCCGCGTGGCGACGTCGACAGCGAAGAAGACCTCGAACTGCTAGAAGCACGCGACCTGCTGTTCGCCCGACTGCTGCAGTACCAGGCGTATGGCAAGGTAGCCGACCAATTCGAGGAGTGGCAGAAGACCGCGCCGCGGCGCTATCCGCGAGCTGTGGGGCCGGACAAGCAGTTCGAGGAGCTGCTGCCGCCCGTGCGCCTGGGCATGACTCTCGGGGAGTTCGCCGAGTTTGCGGCCGTCGTGATGCGGCCGAAGCCGCCGGAGGAAGTCGGCGTCGGGCACATCCACGGTGTGCCCGTGTCCGTGCCGGAGCAGGCGGGCAAAATTCTGGACTCGCTGCGGCTGGCCGGCGAGGGGACCTGGTTGACGTTTACGCAGCTGACCTCGGAGTGCCGCGTGTCCATGGAGGTTGTCGGGCGGTTCCTGGCGCTGCTGGAGCTCTACCGTGCCAAGGCGATCGGTGTGGAGCAGGAGGAGGCGCTGGAGGAAATCCACGTGGCCTGGACCGGGCTGGACGTGGACCCGGCCGTCGTGGCGGCGGCGAACTGGGAGTAGGTGGCTGGGCTGCGTTGGGGCTGGCTGTTGAGCGTGGGCTTGGTCGGGCTGGTGCTAACAGCTGATTAGCGCCCGGCCAATTAGCGCCCGGCGCGGGAGGTTGCGTAATCTGACGCGCATGAGCGAAACCAGTTCCGCACCATCCGAGCAGGCCGTGGAGCCCGTGTCTGCTTCTTCGGCGCAATTGCCGCCCATTGACCCGTTGCGAGCAGGCGTTGAGTCGATTCTGCTGGTAGTCGATACGCCGGTGGCGGCGGAGGATATGGCGCGGGCGCTGGATGTTTCCGCAAGTGATGTCCGTGACGTGCTTCGCGAAATCGAGTACGAATACCGTGCACGTCGCAGCGGCATTGAGCTACGCGAAACGGATGAGGGCTGGCGGTTTTACACAGCTCCCGCCCACGCCAGCGCGGTCGAGCGATTCTTGCTGGATGGCTCGCAGTCGAAGCTCTCACGTGCAGCTATGGAGACGCTGGCAGTAGTGGCTTACCGACAGCCGGCCACGCGTGCGCAGGTCTCCGGTGTGCGTGGTGTCAATGTCGATGGGGTGATGCGCACGCTGGTCGCGCGCGGTCTGATTGCGGAATCCGGAGAGGACCCGGCAACCGGCGCGCATTTGTACGTTACGACGACGCTGTTCCTGGAGCTTTTGGGGATTGATTCGCTGGACCAGCTGCCTGATTTGGCTCCGCTGCTGCCTGAGGTCGACTTGATCGACGAGCCGTTGGACTAGGTGGGGTTCACTCTATTGAACGACCCACTTCACGGTTTTCGATTCGCCTGACGGTCATCGATCCACTTCACGACACGGGTGTCACCTCATGCCACCTCCACAGCTGCCACGAGGTGACATAGGTGTCGTGAAGTCGCATTTTGGGGCTGCGGTTGCCGCTCACGACGGCTCACTGCGAGCCTTTGCACCCCACTGCACTCACCACACGCACACGCACCCCACCACACACCCACCCCACCACACACCCACCACACGCCCTGTGGATAACTCCCGAAAACTGCAAACTATCCACAGTCGACGCCAAATTGACGCCTTCTGAGCCTCCGTGTGAGCCCAAAAATGAGAACGTAGCACTCACCAACACTCGCAAACACTCACAAACACACAAACCCACAAACACTCACACCCCGCCACCCACCAACCAGCAGTTGCAGGGACCTCAGGAGCGCAATCCGATGCCGCAGTGGATCTACGACGCCGACGACATCATCCGTACCGGCCAGCAGCGCGAATGCGCCCGCCCCAGCACATTCGCAATTTCCCGAATCGGCCAGCACTCCGACCGAGATCTCCGCCAGCGAGCCAAAAGCGGCAGCCTCCTGTGGCTCGCACACGGCGCGTACGTGCCTGTCGACAGGTGGCTCACCCTAAACAGCACCGAACGCTACGTCCTGGAAATCAAAGCGCTCGTCCATCGCGACACCGCCACCGTAGTCACCCGCGATGCCGCCGCTGCTCTCCACGGTTTACCTCTGCTCACACACAACACTCCGATCGCGGTAGCCAACTCCGGCCGCAGGCGCGGGCAATCGCGAAGCACACCGAATGGCCCGTACCAGCCGCACAAACGCCTCATCCGCGTCTCCGGCCGGATTCTCCCCGAGGACATCGTAGAAATCGATGGCCGCCTCGTCACCGATGTCCCAAAGTCCGTCATCGACGTCTGCCGTTCGCGCACCCCGCACAATGCATTAGTGCTTGCCGACGCCGCCCTCCAGCGCCACACCGACACCGAGGAGCTGTTGGCCACGTTGGCTGCATATCCGCGTGCTCCGGGAAATGCACAGGCCAGGAGATTGTTGGGGCAAGCGACAGCGTCGTCGGAAAGCATTGGGGAATCGCTCACTAAAGAAGCAATCGTCCAGGCGGGGCTAGCTTCTGTCGACGATTCTCGTACTCCGTTGCTTCAGCAGGTGTCCTTTCGGGATGATCGTGGCTTCATCGCACGCGTGGACTTCTACCTGCCCGAGCTTGGGCTGATCGTCGAGTTCGATGGCCGTATGAAATACACCGATGGCGGGGTCGCGGACACGCAGGTGGCAATCGCAAAGGAGTTGGAGCGCGAAAAGCGCCTGAAGAACCTCGGACTGAATGTCATCCGAATCGTCTGGTCACAGCTTTTCGACGGCACCGCCGTAGCCACCTTGCGGCAAGCGGCCGCAGAAATCCGACGTCACCTGGCAAATGGTGGCAGTTGCTATCGCGGAAACTACGCCTTCGCGCGGCAGCCCATCACAATCACAGGTAAGGCGGCCGAGTTGGCCATGCGTCGCCGACGAGTGTGGAGCCAGGCGGGGCGGCTGTACTAGGCGGCGTCGGCACCGCTCTCGGCCCGCTTCCACAGGCCCTAAGTCCACTTCACGACACGAGTGTCACCTCATGCCACCTCCACAGCTGCCACGAGGTGACATGGGTGTCGTAAAGTCACTGAGACTGTCTGTAATCCTTGCGAGAAGCTCCACCACCAACCCCGAACGGCGTTCAAGTCTGGCGCTGTACAGGTATTATGCTGAGTATCATGACAGCCTCGGAAACCGCCCAGCCGCACACCCCGCAGCACTCCCAGCCGCACACCCCGCAGCACTCCCAACCACCCGCCCAACCACCCACCCAACCACACACCCAGCCAGCCATCGCCAACCTCGCCCAATTCGATGCCGACCACATCTGGCACCCATACGGCCCCATCCCGTCGCCGGTCGCGCCGAAGCTGGTCGAGTCCGCCGAGGGCGTGAACCTCCACCTCGCCGACGGCCGCACCCTCATCGATGGCATGAGCAGCTGGTGGGCCGCCTGTCACGGCCACTCGCACCCGAAGCTGGTCGCAGCCGCGAAGAAGCAGGTCACCAGGATGTCGCATGTCATGTTCGGCGGACTCACGCACCGTCCGGCAATTGAGCTGGCGGAGAAGCTCCTAAAGCTCGCAGGCCCCGGCTTCGATGCCATTTTTTACTCGGACTCGGGTTCGGTCTCCGTCGAGGTGGCAATCAAAATGGCGCTGCAGTACCAGCAGGCCAAAGGCCATCCCGAGCGCACCCGCCTGGCCACTTGGCGCGGCGGCTATCACGGCGACACTCGCGCGCCCATGACCGTCTGCGACCCCGAGGGCGGCATGCATTCGCTGTGGGCGGGGCAGTGGACTCCGCAGGTCTTCGCCGACAGGCCACCCGCCCGCGGCGCAACCGAGGAGGAACGCGCACGCTATCTCGCGCACTTCGATTCGCTTATCGACGACTCCGTCGCCGGCATCATCATTGAACCGGTGGTCCAAGGCGCTGGTGGCATGCGGTTCCATGACCACGAGCTGCTTGTGGGGCTCCGGAAGCTGTGTGACAAGCACGGGATTCTGCTCATCGCGGATGAGATCGCCACCGGCTTCGGCCGGGCCGGTGACCTGTTCACGACGCAGGCGGCCGGGATTGTGCCGGATATTATGTGTGTCGGCAAGGCGCTGACCGGCGGCTTTATGAGCTTCGCAGCCACCCTCACCACCGCCGACGTGGCTCGCACCATTTCCAGTGGCGCAGGCGGAGGCATCATGCACGGCCCGACCTTCATGGGCAACCCGTTGGCCTGTGCCGTGGCCTGCGCGCAGCTCGACCTGATTGCAGAGGGGCAGTGGCGTGAGGATGTCCCGCGCATCGAGTCCCGACTCCGCAACCAGCTCCAACCCCTAGCCAGCAGCGATGCCGTGGCCGACGCGCGTGTCCTTGGTGCAATCGGGGTTGTGGAGATGCAGCGCCCGGTGGACATGGGGCTGGCCACCGCAGCAGCTGTCGATGCTGGGGTGTGGCTGCGGCCATTCGGCAAGTTGGTGTACACCATGCCGCCGTATATCAGCACCAATGACGAGGTCGATCGCATCTGTGAGGCCATCGCCGCCATCGTCGCCGCGGAGGAAAAACGCAAGTAGCGCAACCAAAAAGGAGCATCAACCACCATGAGCATCGTCCTTGTCACAGGCACCGGTACCGATATTGGTAAGACCATCGGCACGGCAGCCCTGGCGGCGGCACTTCGCGAGGAGGGTAAGGAGGTGCACGTCGTCAAGCCAATTCAGACCGGTTTTCCGGGCCCAGATGGCGGTGATTTGGACACTGTCGCGGAGCTGACGGGGATCGATAACCTGCATGGCTTCGAGCGTTACCCCGAGCCGATGGCGCCGGTGGCGGCGGCGCAGCGCGCGGGAATGCGCCTGCCGAACGCCACGGAGATCGCGGAGAAGATCAAGCTTATCGACGGGCCGAACCGCGTTGTCCTCGTGGAGGGCGCGGGCGGCTTGCTGGTGCGACTCGGCGAGGACTGGGCGATGCCGGAGCTGGCGGGGTTGCTGCCGGGTAGTCAGATGGTGGTCGTGACGCGGTTGGATTTGGGTTGCCTGAACGAGGCGGAGCTCACCGTCGAGGTGGCGCGGGGTCGTGGGGTCAATGTCACGGCGCTGGTGGGCGGTTCGCTGCCGTCGGAGGTCGACCCGATCATTGAGACGAACCTGGAGGAACTGCCGCGCATCACCGGGGTGCCGCTGCTGGGGTCGGTGCAGGCGGGAGCGGGCGCGCTGGGCCGGCAGGAGTTTGTGGCGAAAGCTACGCAGTGGCTGCCGGGCGTGCGAGAGTGGGCCGCAGCGCTGTAAAAGGCGCTGTAGGTGGAGGCCGCGCGGGACGTCGTTAAGCTGGCGCTTTACTAGAAACGTGCTAAGGTGGCTACACGACAAGGCGCGAGGCTTTCTCTGTAATTCTCTTTATTAACCTGCTTCCACCGGCCATTTTGGGCCCACGGGGGAGAGAACAGCGTCGCCTGGCGCTGACGTTCTAACAAACAGAACATTCTCCAACGCTTGAAAAGGATGTAGGTCAAGTGGCTAAACCCGCTCGCCGAGAAGGCACACCGGCACACAAGAACCGTAAGAATCAATCCAACCGCGGCTCCACTAACGCCCAGCGCAACCGCAGCCGTCGCGACAGCGGCGCGAAGGTGGAAACCTCCAACGTCCACGCGAAGGACATCTACGTATCCAACGCCCGCCCGGCGCGCCACCAGCATGTGGACGACAACCGCCGCGGTTCGGGCAAGCACGTGCACAGCGAAGCAGGTGAAGGCGTACGTCTGCAGAAGGTGCTTGCACAGGCAGGCGTGGCGTCGCGTCGTATGGCGGAAAAGCTTATCGACGAAGGCCGCGTCGAGGTCGATGGCAAGATTGTGACGCGACAGGGCGTGCGGGTGGACCCGAACACGTCTGTGATTCGCGTTGATGGTTCCCGCGTCATCGTCAATGAGGACATGCAGTACTTCGTCCTGAACAAGCCGCGTGGTGTGCAGTCGACCATGCACGATGACATGGGCCGCCCGTGTGTGGGCGACATCATCGGTGAGAAGATTAGCGCTGGTCAGCGACTCTTCCACGTTGGTCGCCTGGATGCGCCCACCGAGGGTCTGCTGCTGCTCACCAACGATGGTGAGCTGGCCAACCGTCTGATGCACCCGAGCTACGAGGTCACCAAGACCTACATGGCCACCGTCGTCGGCGAGGTCGACGCCAAGGTCATGCGTGAGCTGGAAAAGGGCATTGAGCTCGATGACGGCATCGCTAAGGCGGACATGGCGCAGATCATCGACGTCTGGCAGGGCCGCTCTATCGTCCGCATCGAGCTGCACGAGGGCCGCAAGCACATCGTCCGCCGGATGCTCAAGACTGCGGGCTTCCCGGTCGAGCGCCTGGTGCGCACTAAGATTCACACTGTCCAGCTAGGCGAGCAGACCCCGGGCGCTCTCCGCGCACTCAACCGCGCTGAGCTGACCTCCCTCTACAACGCGGTGGGGCTGTAAATGGCACTAGTGAAAAAGAACGAAGAGAACCAAGGAGCTGAAGGAGCCCACATGAGCGAGCAGAACACTGACGACATGCTGTTGGTTGCCATCGACGGCCCTTCCGGCACTGGCAAGTCGACTGTCTCTCGGATGGTCGCAACCGAGCTGGGTGCAAAGTACCTGGACACCGGCGCTATGTACCGCGTTGCCACCCTGTGGGTGCTGCGCCAGGGTATCGACCCGACTGATGAGGAAGCCGTGGCCAAGGCGACGGCCGCCCTGCCACTGGAAGTCTCCGATGACCCGAACTCCACCGCCGTCCTCCTCGACGGCGAGGATGTCTCCGGCGAGATTCGCGGCCCGGAGGTCACCCGCAACGTGTCGGCGGTCTCCGCGATTCCGGCCGTGCGCACCAACCTGGTCGCACTCCAGCGTTCGCTGGCCGCATCGGCTGTGCGCTGTGTGGTGGAAGGCCGCGACATCGGCACGGTCGTTCTCCCGGACGTCCCGGCGAAGATCTTCATGACCGCCTCCGCAGAAGTCCGCGCTCGCCGCCGCTACGACCAGGACATCGCTGCTGGTCGTGAGGCCGACTTCGACACCGTGCTTGCCGACGTCATCCGCCGCGACGAACTCGACAGCAACCGTGCGACCTCTCCGCTGAAGCCAGCCGAGGACGCGTTCATTCTGGACACCTCTGAGATGGACATTGAAGAGGTCGTGGAAAACGTCCTCGATGTCGTTGAGGCCGGCTACCCGGGGTCCACCATGGACTGGGACGATGTCGACAACGAGGAGTTCGAGGAATCTTACGAGGGCTCTTACGACGATTCCGAGGACGACACCGCCGGACACCTGGTCGCAAACGTGGAGAGCGAAAACGCGCCGGGCACCGCAGGTAGCCACACCAGCGCAGATGAGTTCATCGACCGCACGATTGCCGACCACGAGACGATCATCTCCGAAGCCATCGAGCGCGCCGAAACCGGCCAGATTGACGACGATGCCGACTGGGAAGAACTGGAAAACGCCTTCGCAGCGCTTGGCGTGAGCGACGAGGAGGAAGAAGCTCTTCCGACCGTGGCCATTGTGGGACGACCGAATGTTGGTAAGTCCACCATGGTTAACAGGTTCATTGGCCGTCGTGAAGCAGTTGTCGAAGACTTCCCGGGCGTGACCCGCGACCGCATCTCCTACCTGGGTGAATGGGGCGGACGTCGCTTCTGGGTGCAGGACACCGGCGGCTGGGACCCGGATGCGAAGGGTATGCATGCGGCGATTGCTCGTCAGGCGGAGACCGCCATGGAGACCGCCGATGTGATTGTCATGGTCGTCGACACCACCGTCGGCATCACCGCCACGGAAGAGGTCATGGCCCGCCGCCTGCAGCGCGCGGAGCAGCCAGTTATTCTCGCCGCCAACAAGTTTGAGTCGGATTCGCAGCTTGGCGACGTCGCGGAGTTCTGGGCCCTCGGGCTCGGCGAGCCGCACCCAACCTCGGCCCTCCACGGTCGTGGCAATGCCGACGTGATGGACGAAGTGGTGTCCTCCTTCCCGGAGGTGCCGCGTGCGAAGTCGCTGCCGACCGGGCCGCGTCGCGTGGCGCTGGTGGGCAAGCCGAATGTGGGCAAGTCTTCGCTGCTGAACAAGCTCTCCGGTGAAGATCGCGCAGTGGTCAGCGACGTGGCCGGTACCACGGTTGACCCGGTGGACTCGCTGGTGCAGATGGACGAGGCGCTGTGGCGTTTTGTGGATACCGCTGGTATCCGCAAGAAGACCAAGACCGCCAAGGGCCACGAGTTCTACGCCTCGCTGCGTACCCGTTCGACGATTGACAACGCCGAGGTCGTGATTTTCCTGGTCGATGCCTCCGAGCAGATTACCGAGCAGGACCAGCGCGTGCTGCGCATGATTCTCGACTCCGGTCGGGCACTTGTGGTCGCCTACAACAAGTGGGACCTCATGGATGAGGACCGTCGCGATTTGCTCGAGCGCGAAATTGAAGAGCAGCTCGCACACGTGCCGTGGGCTCGTCGGGTGAACATCTCCGCCAAGACTGGTCGCGCTGTGCAGAAGCTGGAGCCGGCCATGCTGGAGGCCGTGGAGTCGTGGGATAAGCGTATCTCCACTGGTCGCCTGAACACATGGTTGCGTGCGATTATGCAGCAGAACCCGCCACCGCTGCGTGGTGGCCGCCAGCCGCGCGTGTTGTTTGCCACCCAGGCATCCTCGCGCCCGCCGGTGATTGTGCTGTTTACAACTGGCTTCCTGGAGCACGGCTACCGTCGCTTCCTGGAGCGCAAGCTGCGTGAAGAATTTGGTTTCGAGGGCTCACCGGTGCGCATCGCGGTGCGTGTCCGCGAGAAGAAAAAGCGCCGCTAGGAAGCTCCGCCAGTTGCGCGTGGCGAGCGGAGAAAAGCCCAAAATGTGATTTAGGCAATTGCATTTTGGGCTTTTCGTTGGCATTTTGGAGTTTTAGGAAATTAGCGATAAGGAGAACTGACAATGGTCAGGCGCGGCAATAACCGTGACGGCTCTCAGCACGATGGCCGAGACAACAGCTACGGACGCGATTCCTCAAGCTCATACGGCGATGACTCCGCGACTCGCTACATTCCGCGGGACGAGGGATACCGCGGATACAACCCGGATGCCGACTTCGCGGGCGAGCAGCCGACCGAATACTTCGGCGGCGACTCCTCTGAGACACAATTCCTGCAGCGTGGCGATGAAACACGTTTTGAGAACTCGCGAGGTACCGGTGCCGGAGCGCAAGGCGGTGGCGCAGGCTCAGGCGCACAGGGTAGCGACCAGTACTGGGCCCCGCTTTCTGAAGAAGAACGCGGCTATGGTCAGGCGGGCCAGCAGGCAGGCGCAACCCAGCAGTACGCCGCAGGTGGTGCAGGCGGTTACGGTGACATGAACAACGGCAACAACCGCGGTAATAACCGTGGCAACAGTGGCAATGATGACTCCAAGAAGGGCTGGGGCAAGCCTGTCGCCATCGTGGCCATCGCCGCCATGGTGGCCGTAGTCGCGCTGGTAGCCCTGGTTTTGTCCTTTACTTCCGGAACCGAGGACAAAAACGACAATACGGCGGAGCCGACGCAGGAGACGTCGTCAAGCCCGACGCCGACGACAACCTCGCCGGAAGAAACCACGACAAGCCCAACCGATCGTTTGGACCCGTCGGGCACGATTAACGACACCCGTGAGCGCCTTGAGCAGGAGCTCGACCAACTTCGCGAGTCGCCGCCAGCTATCCCTGGCCCCGGTGAGCGCAGCAGCGGTTGGGGCACCATCCCGCAGGGCGTGGTGGGCAAGAGCCCGGCATCGGTTGAGGTGGAATTGCGTACCAACGGCTACCAGAATGTGACTGTCGTCGACGCCGAGGGCAATCCGACCAACTCTGTGGCCGCGATTATGGGTAAGGTTGCCTCGATTGATCCGCCGGAGGGACAGATGGCGGAGACATCCACGCCTGTGACCATCTACCTGCAGTAATGCGGTAGGCAGGGCAGGGGTCTGGGGCGATTTTCGCCTTCAAACTCCAATGATGTAACCTATAGCTCGTTGCACTTTCGTGCACGCGGGCTGTAGCGCAGTTTGGTAGCGCACCTCACTGGGGGTGAGGGGGTCGTCGGTTCAAATCCGGTCAGCCCGACAAAAATAGCCGCCGTCTTCTGGAAGATTCCGGGAGGCGGCGGCTTTTGTGGGTTAAGTAGCAAAAAGTGTGTCCGCTCGGC
>NZ_KV801845.1:0-146631 GCF_001810555.1 Corynebacterium sp. HMSC063G05
GCCGAGCGGACACACTTTTTGCTACTTAACCCACTATTTATTTTGCGGCTATGCAGTTCGCGACTTACTCTGCTAGCTGCAACCGAGCCTGCTGAGCTGCGGCTACCAATACTTTCAGTGAAGCCGTAACCTCTTCCCAACCTCGGGTCTTTAGACCACAGTCCGGATTAATCCACAGCAGGTTGGGGTCAACGCTTTCAAGCGCATCTTCCACGAGCTGGTTGACTTCTCCGTCCGTCGGCACGCGAGGCGAGTGGATGTCCCAGACACCTGGACCAATCCCGCGAACGTATCCCTCATCTTTCAGCGCTGCGAGCACCTGCATACCGTTGCGAGCTGCTTCGATGGACGTGACATCGGCGTTGAGATCATCGACGGTGTCGATAAGCTCATTGAAGTCCGAGTAGCACATATGCGTGTGAATCTGAATGTCGTCAGCCACACCAGAGGTAGCCAGACGGAAGGAACCTACGGCCCACTTCAGGTAGGCGGGCTGGTCCGCTTCATTCAGGGGCAGCAACTCGCGAATGGCTGGCTCATCGACCTGCACGATTTGCGCTCCAGCGGCCACGAGATCTGCAATCTCATCGCGCAAAACCAGCGCAACGTTATCCGCAGTGTCACCGATGGGCTGGTCATCACGGACAAACGACCATGCCAACATGGTCACCGGCCCGGTGAGCATTCCCTTGACGGGAAGGTCAGTCATGTTTGCCGCTGCCTTGTACCACTGCACCGTCATTGGCTCTGGCCTGGTGATATCACCGTAGAGAATCGGCGGCCGCACGCAGCGGGAACCATAGCTTTGGACCCAGCCATTGGCGGTCGCGAGGTAGCCGTCCAGCTGCTCCGAGAAGTACTGCACCATGTCATTGCGCTCAGGTTCGCCGTGAACGAGCACATCGAGTCCCAATTCTTCCTGCTGCTCAATGGAGCATCGAATTTCAGCGAGCATTGCTGATTCGTAGTCGACTGGGGTGAGCTCTCCCGCGCGCAACTGCGCACGTGCACGACGAATGCTATTGGTCTGCGGGAAGGAACCGATTGTGGTGGTCGGCAGCGGAGGCAGGTTAAGGGCCTCAGCCTGAGCCGCCTGGCGAGCTGCAAACGAGGAACGAGTCCGGTCGCTCTCCTCGATTGCTGCCAAAGCTTCACGAACTTCAGGCTTAACAATCCGCTTCGATTCTGCCCTTGATGCCAGTGCTGCCCGGGACTCCCTCAACGCCTTCAAATCCGCGGCATCGAGTTGGCGGTCATTCAACCTGGCATCAAGCGCTCTCGCCAAGAGGGTCACCTCGCCGATTTTCTCATCCCCGAAGGCCAGCCACTGCAGCACCTCGGCATCTTCTTCGCTCGGGTTTTCCGAGGCCAGGGAGTACGGGACGTGTAGCAGCGAACAGCTAGTCGACACCGCGATGGGGCCTCGGACTGCCAGCTTCTCCAGCGTCGCCAGGGCTGCATCCAAGTCGGTGCGCCACACATTACGCCCATCAACAATGCCCGCAACCAGCAGTTCCTTGCCGGTCCAATGCGGCAACTCAAAGCTACCTGCTACCAGGTCGCAACCAATGGCCTGCACGCCTGTGCCAGAAAGGGTTTCCAGCGCCTGATCACCATCACCAAAGTAGGTCTGCACCCACAACTTGGTATTCGCAGACTCCGCCACGCCGGCCAACTTCTCGTAGGCCTGGCGAGTCCTAGCAAGAGTCACTTCATCGAGGTCAGTGACCAATACTGGCTCATCGAGCTGAATCCACTCAAAGCCCTTATCCCCCAGTTGAGCGATGATTTCCGCGTACGCATCGGTCAACTTTTCCAATAGGCCAAGTGGGTTCGAATCATCGTCGGTACGCGACAGGCTCAAGTAGGTCACAGGACCAATCAAATGAGGGCGCAGCATCGTTGTGGCGCCATTGTTCAAGCTGCAGGAATCATCCAACCAGTCAGTGAGGTCAGAGGTAAATTCAGTATCGGCTGACAGCTCCGGAACGATGTAGTGGTAATTAGTGTCGAACCACTTGGTCATTGCGGATGCCGGTTGCGTCTTCGTACCGCGAGCGGTGGCGAAGTAGTGGTTGATCCATTCCGGCAGGTTGGAACCGTCCGTTTTCGGGACATCCTGAAAGCGAGCTGGAAGCACTCCGAGCAGCGCCGATGTATCCAGCATGGAGTCGTAGAACGAGCGCCCAATTGTCGGAACCGAGTCGATTCCTACCTTCAACGCTGCGCCAATGTAGCTATTGACAGTGTTGCGCGCCGTCGCGGCCAACAGGCCGCCGGTCGCCGGGTCGCGCCAGTAGTTTTCCAGAGCTTTTTTGAGCTCACGATTACGCCCTATCCGCGGAATGCCCGCGAGGGTTGCGTGAATTGCCATGATCTCGTGATTTCCTCGTCAGTCGTGATCAGCATCGGATATGAAATTGCACAACCGGCAGGCATTCGGACTTGTCATCACTGCAAGATTGGTTATCAACTCGTCGGATAAACCAAAGCTCTGGCAGTGATGCTTACCGTTGCGGGACAGTTCCGGACTTGCACCGGGATTCCCCTGCATAACTCGAGGGCCTCATGCGCGCTAGGCTCAAAACACACCTTGCGCGGAAAACGTGCGATATGCAGCACTTTCCTTTATGAACACCTTCGAGGCGGCTGTGGATGTGAAGTATATCGCAATATACAAATATGTCATTCACTTAGCCCCTCCCCGAGCCTTCGCTTTAGTGCTCTCCTGCTGGGGCCAATGCGATTAAGCTCGTAGTCATAAAAGCTATTCATTCCACCGCTTTCAAGGAGTGACCTCGATTGACACAGGCTTCCGAAACTTCCCTGAGGGGCGCCAAGATTCCGTTCGATGGCCCGGTCCAGTCAGGCGTTGAACAGCCCGGCCAAGCACATCTCCGCCTCGTCGCATTCGATTTGAAGGACGGCGTCGACGCAGCAGATCTGAAGGCACTGTTCTCCTCGCTTACCGACGTTGCCCGCCGCCTCACCCAAGGCCAGGACATCGAGGGGTATCTGGAACCGGAAATGGTTGCAGCCACTGCAAACCTGACCATTACCGCAGGTTTCGGTGAGCGCATCTTCGATGTCCTCGGCAAACCAGAGCGCAAGCCGGCTGGTCTGCACGATATCCCGTCATTCCAGCATGACATGCTCCGCCCTGAGTGGGGTCAGTCTGACTTCGCTCTGCAGTTGTGCGGTGATGATCTCGTCACCGTTTCGGCCGCGTCCCGTCTACTGGAAAAGAAGGCGGCTCCGTGGGCTCGCGTGAAGTGGTTCCAGAAGGGCTTTTCCTACGCCTGGGGTTCGCAGCCTCACGGCGCTACCCCACGCAACCCGCTGGGTCAGCTCGACGGCACCGTCAACCCGTCCACTCCGGAGGAATGGTCCGAACAGGTGTGGATTGACTCCAAGGACAAGGCGATTAACAACTCCTGCGTGATGGTTGTTCGCCGTATTGCGCTCGACTTGAACAATTGGGATGAGCTCAGCACCGACGAACGCTCCATCGTTATCGGTCGTGACTTCCACACCGGCGCTCCTCTTTCCGGCGGCAATGACGAGTTCGATGAAGAGGACATGGACGCCGTCGATGACCAGGGCGAGTATCTCATCCACCGCCAGTCTCACTTGGCGCTTTCCCGTGAGCAGGATGGTCAGCCTGACGACGCCCTGCGTCGCCGCGCCTATGCCTACGAAGACCAGCCCGGTGAGCCGGCCTTCCCGTTCGAAGGACCGAACGTTGGCCTGGTCTGGGTTGCATTCCAGAAGAACCCGGACAACCAATTCAGTGCAATCCAGGCCCGTTTGGATCGCGGCGATTTGCTCAATGAGTGGAACCGTCACATCGGCTCCGCTGTGTATTGGATCGCCCCTGGCACTACCCCTGATTCTTACTGGGGACAGGAGTTGATTGAGGGGTAGCGGCTGCAATGCTAGCTGGCCGACGCATCCGACGACTTGTGGCCACGCTATTCACCTATCGATGCGCTGCAGCGTGGCCACAAGTGAATAGCGCATCGACAAGTGAGAGGGCCTGGCCCGCAGCTTGCGCATAAGTGCCGAAAAACCATCGATAAGTCAGGGGAATACATCGATAAGTCCCCGAAAACTGGCCATAAGTGCCGGACAAGCCAACAACCTGCCCCTGCTTCAACCCAAGCCCCACTCCAACCCAGGGTTAAGTGACAGACCCCGATGCCCCGTATGCACTGGGCAAATGAAGAAAAACGGCACCACAACCAAAGGGACAACCAGGTGGCGGTGTAAGAACCCTGACTGTGGAACCTCCACCACACACCGCCGCCTCGATCAGACCCAGACCCGGGATTTCAAAGCGTTTCACGCCTACGTCACCGGCACTGCTTCTTTAACCGAGGTCGCCGACACCTTGCACGTCTCCCGGCGCACGCTCGACCGCCGGTTCACCTCGTTGTGGCTCATCGATGTCCCCAATACCCCAGCCCCCAACCGAATCTACGACCAAATCTTCATCGACGGCACCTACGCCGACGCCGGCTGCCTGCTCGTAGCCGCAAGCCGTGACCACGTCATCGCCTGTCAGCGCCACCGCCCGCCAGCCATAAGAAAACGCCCGCAGGAGTGCCTAGCGCTCCTGCGGGCGTTACTTCTAGACAAGAACTTTGTCAGTCACGGACCACCGAATTAGTCACCAATCTGGTCACGACCACGCTTAACAATCTTCGGGTCCGGAGTACCAACCAGCTCGTGGTCCTTCTCCGTGTACTCGAACTTACTCAGCACATAACGCATTGCGTTGATGCGGGCACGCTTCTTGTCGTTGGACTTAATGGTAATCCATGGGGACTCATCGGTATCCGTGTAGCGGAATTGCTCTTCCTTCGCACGGGTGTAGTCACCCCAACGATCCAGCGAAGCGAGGTCCATCGGAGAGAGCTTCCACTGACGTACCGGGTCAACCTGGCGAATCGCGAAGCGAGTGCGCTGCTCCTTCTGAGTCACAGAGAACCACAGCTTGGTCAGCGAAATACCGGAGCCCAAAATCATGTTCTCCAGCATCGGAACCTCACGCAGGAACTCTGCGTGCTGAGACTCAGTACAGAAACCCATCACGCGCTCAACGCCCGAACGGTTGTACCAAGAACGGTCGAAGAAGACGATCTCGCCAGCGCACGGAAAGTGCTGAATGTAGCGCTGGAAGTACCACGAGGTGGACTCACGCGGCGACGGCTTTTCCAGAGCCACAGTACGAGCACCACGCGGATTCAGGTGCTCATTGAAGCGCTTAATGGTGCCGCCCTTACCAGCGGCGTCACGGCCTTCGAAGAGGATGATGTGCTTCTGACCAGTTTCCTTGGTCCAGTTCTGCCACTTCAGAAGCTCAATCTGCAGCTTCCTCTTAATGGACTCATATTCCTTACGAGTCATGCGCTCCTCGTACGGGTAGCCATCGCGCCAGGTATCAACCCGCTCGCCGTCTGGAGTGACCAGTACTGGATCGTCCTCATCAGAGTCATCGACGACGTAACCTTCGGTCTTCGCCAAATCGACGATGTGGAATTCCTCTTCATTCTTGTCAGCCATATCTACATGATAACCCGAAAACTCATGCTTAGCCCCCAAAAGTACCGCCCCCCAGGCAAGCCAATTATTAAAAGCACCCCAGACGGGTGAGCTGAAAAATGGCACCTCTCCCCCCCCGGATACAAGCAATGCTAAGATTATCCTCAAATCACATCCACCAACAGCTCAATAATAGAGTTGAAAAACGTAATAATATTGCAATCACATTAAGGAGACTATTAGCAATGGGCCATTTAAACCTTTATGAACAGCTTTCCATCAACGATAATAAGTCGATTGACGAGATTAGAGTAGACCTAAATCGAAAGAGATGGGAAATAAATACTGAAGACGAGGCAAATTCAGAACTTCTAGCCATTGCTGAAAAGATACTAACTAACCCCTCAAAAAAACGCATTTACGATCAGCGACTAACTGACCACCAATCGGGCGACATAACACTGGAATCGCTCCGCTGGCTGGCAAACCGCGATTTGCAAATGAACAATACTGCCGGACTGTCTGCCACACAATCAACTCTACCCCCTACAAAGAATTACGCTTCTCAGATAAATCACTATAACTATAATTACCCATCACCGCAAAAGACCACAACTTCTTCTTTTCCAACAAGTAAATTTGGAGCATTTTGGCACCGAACAACTACAACTCTCAAAAATAACCCACGCCAAACAGTGGCTCTTACAATACTTTTAGCATTAATACTTGCCACATCAATTACCTTAATAAATGTTGCGAAGTCACAAACCGACTCAACGAGCGCTTCAATCTTTGCAGGTGCCAAGTGGGACAAAGAAAGATTAGTAGGCTCGGATATTGAATATGCCGCTTCCGACATCGCTAAAAACGGCCTGCGAGTCGCTAATCTAATGCCCAACGGCGAGTTTTCAACCGGGGATGGACTCCAAAGTGAGGTTACGATTGCAACCGAACCTGGAATTGCACCACTTAATGTCTCCTTGCCCACACCCTCACATAGCGGAGAATTCTTTGGCATTGCATATGCGCCTATCGAGAATAAGCCAACTCTCATTCGGCTTAGCAGTTCGAAAACGGAAGAGCAAGCCCTCAATGGCACGGCGACAACACTTTATGTCGACTATATCGATGCGATTTCCGAAACAATCATTGATGAAAAGAGCTTTAGCCTTCCATCACACGGAGATATATCGGGCGATAAAATCATCAGACCAATGACCATTTCTGACAATCGAATTAGTTTCACATTTGATTCTCCGACTGGAATTGCAATTCTAGATGCAGAAACGGGTGAATTCATCACTCCTAAGTTCCCCTTCACCCCTAAGGCATCCCACAAACACTCTTTACCTCTTTACGACCACTCAATTCCATACACAAGGGTCAATCCTATTGAAGACGGCGAAGAAGATATTTACCATAATGGAATAGTGAACTTGGTTGATGGAACCTATCACGAAATTGAATCGTATACTTCTGTGAGTAACTTTAACTACCCCATGGAGGACGGTTACACTAGAACGTTTAAAGAAAGCGCCGCAGATGTCAAAGAAACTCCCGCTGGACTTGTAGCTTATAGACTATCAGATATTACTCTCGTCCTTTTCGATTCGAGTACGGGTACTTTTAACGAAATTACTAAGGTACCTGAAGCTAGCTATGAATACTCTGCGGCCCTTCAACCCGAAATGCACACATCTGGTAACTACGTGTTGATTGAAACGGGGATAAATGGAAATCATATTTATGATGTGACTACCGGAGAAGAGGTTTACAGCTTAAGCTCTGAAGATCGCGATGCAGTTCCCTCCTTCTATTTCGTAGGCATGGATTCAGAAAATGTCTATGTCAGTGAGTCGGATGATGGTTCGAAAGCATTTGGCGTCTCATATGCAACCCGTACTCAAACCAACGATCCCGTTCCCTGGCATCAATATTTGAATTCTCAGGGCTATATTTGGAAAAGAACGCAAAAAATCTCGACCGATGAGTCGAGTGGCCACTGGGAATGGGAGTACTTTGCCTATGACTCGAACTAGAGCAATCGAATTATCGTAATAATTCAGAACCCTCTGTGTGTTCTGTAGTCTCCAATTGCCAACCATTCTTCTATGATTCTCTTCCATTGTCATTAAATTTCACCCCGTTTGTTGTCCACAGCTCTCGCAGTGAAGTTAATGGTTTCCGAACGGCTAGGAAAGGGTACTAATCGAGCCGGAACTTCAAAGCCCGATTCTGGAGAACGACGCTTCTCATGAGATTCGCAGGCTCTCATCTCAGATTCCGTGCGCCTGAAGTCCCTCTGTGAATAGCTAGTATGAACCATAAATGTCCCCTGTTCCGCTATTGTCTTCGACGGTACTACTCTTAGCCACCCACTTGGGAAGTACATCCATCATTGGATGCACCGGTTGCATACCGCCTAGCCAACTACGATTCACACCGGTGCACCCGTTACCCAACCTTAGAATTCAGCTGGTCTCAACTGTGAACTTCTCTTATCGCTACGGCAATATGACCAACTAATTGGCGAAGGAATACCGCATTCTAGACGCGTATCCAGCAAGTCAATTGATTCACTGATTGAATCGAGCAGAAAATTGTCATACAGGCTAAATTGCTTACTGCGGTCAACAAATTTCAAACTGCAACAACCCAAGTAGTGTTAAATATCTCGGCAGCTACAGGCAGTTCGTCAGCAATCATAGCAGCCCGTTCCGGGGCATCGTGAGATATCCTAAAAATCGCCTGCACTAAGACAACAATAATTCTTTCAGAACGTTCTAAAGGCAGTGCACATGGGAACAAATTGTTCGTTATTTTTCTCTACCCAAGACTGAGCCCACTTCTGTAATGATGTTTGGGTTCGGCGGCTAAATACATTTCAGGGGACCCTTCGTGCCTTCCCCCATCCGATCTGCTATTTTACAGTTTTATTCCTCTGGCCATTGCCAACCATTATCTTTTTTCTGAAGTTCATTCTCAATGGTGGGGTCAGCTGTCTTTGAATTTTTTAACCGAGGCTTAGTCAAGTAGACAACATATGTAATAATTACAATAGCGAAAGTAAACACAATAGAATTAACAGTAGTTCTCAGATTCCGATACTCTCCAATAGAAAATACTTGCTCTTATCATCGTGCACTTACCCTCCACCATTAACCAGGTGAATCTGCGAAACCATTATCGTGATGTGCGAATCTGAAGATTTGTGTGTTGTAACTCAAACTTGCCTGAATCTCAGTGTTATCTCCGTGTAGTTAAGAAGCGCGCACGCTTTCTACTGCGACGAAGTCGGCCAGTTCTTGCTTCCTGAATGGCCGCTTTTGCGTTCGCCATGAAATTCGCTTGTGCTCACTGTTTAAGAATCTCCCCGAAATTGAGGGGTGGGACTGCACGCAGCGACCGTCGATAAGCACTGCGCGTACAATAAATGCCATGTTGTTATCCGAGGCTCTTGCCGCACGATCCGAAGTTTCCGACCGGCTGGCTGAGATTAATCGCCGTCTCGCGCTGGTGGCGCAGGTGCAGGAAGGCGATACGCCTGATGAAGATCCGCAAGCGCTTATTGCCGAAGCCGAGCGTCTGATGGCGCGCTTCGAATGGCTGGTGCGCTCGATTAACGCAACGAATTCCGCTACTGCCTTCGAGGACGGAACGCTTAGCGACGCACTTGCGAAGCGCGACCACCTGCTAACACGGCGGCGGTTCTACACCTCCGCAGCCGATCAGGGCTCGGGTCGGCGGGATCGATACTCAGCTTCGGAGATTCGCTATGTCGCCACTGTGGATATCCGGTCGCTGCGCCAGAAAGCCGACAAGGCGGCGAAGGAATACCGGGACTTGGATACCCGTATTCAGCAGGCGAACTGGTCAACCGAGCTTATCGAGGCCGCGAATAAGCCGGCCGAATAGCAAAGTGGCAGGGTTCGGTAGCGAGACCAGAAGAATTTCACACTTTGATAAGTCGGTAGTTGCATCCAGATTGTCGGCGAGCGCGACGGCCTGTCCCTGGCCTTAAAGGGACTCCAAGGATCTCACCTCTGTACTGAGGCAGCAGGATTAATAACAGACAGTCCTCGGCATTGCGTACATGGGTACAGATCATCGGTTATTTTTCACTACCAAGCGCTGAGGCATCTGATGCGACGAGGGTGGGTTCGGGGACTTAAACTTTCTCAAGTTACAGAGCAAAATCGCCGCTGAGGGACACCCCTCAGCGGCGATTTTTAAGGCTAACTCAAGCAGTTGGGACCTCTTTTAGAAGCCCATGCCGCCCATCTCGTCGCCACCCGGCATTGCCGGCATAGCCGGTTCCGGCTTGTCAGCGACAACAGCCTCGGTGGTCAGGAACAGAGCCGCAATGGAAGCAGCGTTCTGCAGTGCGGAGCGGGTAACCTTCACCGGATCGTTGATGCCAGCTTCCATCAGGTCGATGTACTCGCCGGTAGCAGCGTTCAGGCCCTCGCCCTGCGGCAGGGAAGCAACCTTCTCGGTGACGACGCCGGCCTCAAGGCCAGCGTTCAGAGCAATCTGGCGCAGCGGAGCTGCGAGAGCCGCACGCACGATGCGGACACCGGTTGCCTCGTCGCCGGTCAGACCCAGCTCGTCGTCAAGCACGTGCGAAACCTGCAGCAGTGCGGAACCGCCACCAGCGACGATGCCCTCCTCCACAGCAGCCTTTGCGTTGCGGACGGCATCCTCGATGCGGTGCTTGCGCTCCTTGAGCTCGACCTCAGTTGCGGCGCCAGCCTTGATAACTGCAACACCGCCGGCGAGCTTAGCCAGACGCTCCTGCAGCTTCTCCTTGTCGTAGTCGGAGTCGGAGTTCTCGATCTCAGCGCGGATCTGGTTGACACGGCCCTCGATAGCGGACTGCTCGCCAGCGCCCTCGACGATGGTGGTCTCGTCCTTGGTGACGACGACCTTGCGAGCGCGACCCAGCAGCGGCAGGTCAGCGGTCTCGAGCGACAGTCCGACCTCCTCAGAGATGACCTGGCCATCGGTCAGGATAGCCATGTCCTGCAGCATTGCCTTACGGCGGTCGCCGAAGCCCGGAGCCTTCACAGCGACAGACTTGAAGGTGCCGCGGATCTTGTTGACGACCAGGGTGGACAGAGCCTCACCCTCGACGTCCTCAGCAATAATCAGCAGCGGCTTGCCGGACTGCATGACCTTCTCCAGCAGCGGCAGCAGGTCCTTGATGTTGGAGATCTTGCCGGAAACCAGGAGGATGTACGGATCCTCCAGAACGGCCTCCTGGCGCTCCATGTCGGTGGCGAAGTAACCGGAGATGTAGCCCTTGTCGAAGCGCATACCCTCGGTCAGCTCCAGGTCGAGACCAAAGGTGTTGGCCTCTTCCACGGTAATGACGCCTTCCTTGCCGACCTTGTCCATAGCGGTGGCAATCAGCTCACCGATAGCCGGGTCAGCAGCGGAGATACCAGCGGTAGCAGCAATCTGCTCCTTGGTCTCGATGTCCTTAGCGGACTCCAGCAGCTTCTCGGTAACAGCCGCGACAGCCTTCTCGATGCCGCGCTTGATGCCCATCGGGTTGGAGCCAGCAGCAACGTTGCGCAGACCCTCGGAAACCAGAGCCTGAGCCAGAACGGTAGCGGTAGTAGTACCGTCACCAGCGACGTCGTCGGTCTTCTTGGCAACTTCCTTGACCAGCTCAGCGCCGATCTTCTCGTAAGGATCCTCAAGTTCGATTTCACGTGCAATGGAGACACCGTCATTGGTGATTAGCGGTGCGCCCCACTTGCGCTCGAGGACTACGTTGCGACCCTTCGGGCCCAGCGTAACCTTGACAGCGTCTGCCAGGGTATTCAGACCCGTTTCGAGACCGCGGCGGGCCTCCTCGTCAAATGCAATCATCTTAGCCATGAGGTTTGAAGAATCCTCCGTCTATTTATGTGGCACTTACATTGGAAGTTGACCCAGGCGCCCGCGACGGCATGTGATTCGAGGGAAGCGCCGCCCTCTCCATCACCGGAGTCAACACTGTACTTTTTAACGACTTTTCAACACTTGTTTCAGCACACGCATACACAAGGTGTGAAGTTGTTTTTATTAGCACTCAATTAGAGCAAGTGCTAATTCACTTTTCTAGCACTCAACCCCATCGAGTGCAAGGTTAAGCATTGTCACTCCTGGCGTCACTCCTTATGCCACTTCCAACGCCATCATGGTTGTGCGCCTACACTGTCGCACATGAGCATTATTAATAAGGAACTCACGGAGACCCTGCGAGACCACATCTCCAGCCAACGCGAGACCATCCGCACCCAGCTGACCGAGCTGGTGGCCTTCCCCTCCGTACACGGCACCGAAGAAACCAAGCAGGCCTGCATTGACGCAGTTAAGGCGGTTACCGACATGTACGCAGAGCTGGGCATCGAACTGGAGGCGCACCACACCGTCGACGGCTCGATTGCACTGTCGGGTTTCGTCCCCGGGTCGTCGGAAAGCGCGAAGACCGTACTGCTCTACTCCCATTACGACGTCCAGCCGGCGGGCGACGAATCCGCTTGGACCGCGGATCCGTGGACGCTCGATGAGCGCGACGGTCGCTGGTACGGACGCGGTACTGCCGACTGCAAGGGCAACGTGGTCATGCACCTAGCTGCGCTGCGCGCGCTGCGTGACGACGCGCTTGCGGGCCGCGTCGACATGCCAAACATCAAGCTCATCGTGGAAGGCTCCGAGGAGCGCGGATCGGCGGGCCTGAACAACCTCATCGCCACGCAGCCGGAGCTTTTCGACGCCGACGTCATCCTCATTGCGGATGTCGGCAATGCCGAGGTTGGCCAGCCGACACTCGTGACCACCCTGCGCGGCACCGCCGATGTGGAAGTTCGCGTCGATGCGCTGGAGCAGCCGGTGCACTCGGGCATGTTCGGCGGCGCAGCTCCGGATGCACTGGCGGCGTTGATTCGTATGCTCGACAGCCTGCGCGATGAAAATGGCTTTACCTCTATTGACGGCCTGGACTGCTCGCAGCGCTGGGAGGGGCTGGACTACGCGCCAGAGACTTTCCGCGCCGACGCAGGTGTACTCGACGGCGTGGACCTAATTAGCAACGAGGACGCTTCCGTCTCTGACCTGACCTGGGCTCGCCCGTCTGTGATTGTGACCGGAATCGACTGCCCACCAGCGACCAATGCTGTCAACGCAATTTCATCGACTGCTATGGCGCACATCAACTTCCGCATCCCAAGCGGCGTCGACCCGGCCGAAGCACAGGAGGCACTGGAGAATCACCTGCGCGCGCATGCTCCGTGGGGCGTGAAGGTGACGGTCGAGCGCGACGAGCTAGCGAACCCATTCCGGGCCAATGTTGAGGGCAAGGTTGTGCAGCTGGTTGCCGACAGCCTGTCGGCCGCCTACGGCAAGGAGACGGCAAGCATGGGCGAGGGAGCCTCGATTCCGCTGTGCGCCACTTTGCTGGAGGCCGTACCAGGTGCTGACATCGCACTCTACGGTGTGGAAGAGCCACAGGCCCGCATTCACTCGGCTGATGAATCGGTCGACCCGAACGAGATTCGCGACATCGCTATTGGCGAGGCGGTTTTCCTGGCCTCTGTCAACGGAATTTAACGGGGACAGCAAAGAATCCACCAAAGATATTGATTGAATGACTTGTGTCACATCTTTTACCTGTAGTAAGGTTCCACCCATGCAGCAGAACATTCTTATTCGAGTAGCGAAGGCTACGAACCCCGGTGGAGGCCGACAGGACTGACCCCTCCACACGGGGTCTCTGGCCGCAACTTCTCAAAGCACTTGGTTGGTCCGCCACTCACAGCAAAAGCAACTAAGCAAAGGACCAGAAAAGAATGTTTCCCACTCGCACCCAGAAGAACATGTCCACTTCGACGACGTTCACGGGCAAGCGCCCTTCGTTGGAGCACCAGGACGACGGCAATGTGCGAACTTATTCCGACGATCCATTTAGGGCTCGATTCGGACATCGCCTGCCTCGAGGCTTAAGGCAAGAAGCTCGTGGCATGAACTGGCAGAAGTTCAAGGACACCTACTCCCCCACGAGCGGCCCGGTTCAGATCAAGAATTTCGAGGCAACCCGCGGCACCCTGGGGCGCTGGAATTTCAACGCTGACTTAACACTGACCGACAAGGACGACCACACCCACACCTTCACCCAGGAGATTACCGCTATGGGGCCGGTGTCGGCTTGCACTAATCTGCTGGCTGATGCAGGTTACCGCGTGGAAATCGTGGAATTCCACCAGTTCGAAATCTTCGAAGCTACCGCTACCTTTGTCTATGCAGGTCACAACAATGACCATGTGTGGACCATGGGCTTCGGCCAGACTCCGGAGGCTTCCGTGCTCTCCGCTTTGGTCTGCGCTGCTAACCGCCTGCATGGGTAGGACGCGGATGCTGCTCGTTTAGTAAACGGGGGGGGTGTCCCTATGTTTTTGTCAAGTGCCAGACCGATGTTGACGAGCACAGTCTTGGGAGTAGTTTCTTAGGCGTGCCTAGGAGCCGGCCAGCGTGTGCTGGTCGGCTTCGTCTTTGGGGCTTTATGCGGCGACGGGGCGTGGCGGGATTTCGCGGAAGAACTCCTTGTTTTTCAGCATCGCGTAGATGACATTGCATCGGCGTCGTGCCAGGCAGATGACTGCTGCGTTGTGGCGTTTTCCTTCAGCGCGTTTGCGTTCGTAATACCGCCGTGACGGTTCGTGGCTGCGGATAACTGCGAATGCGGAGTAGAACAAGGCGTTTTTCAGTCGTTTATTGCCTGACCGTGCCGGGAATTCACCTCTGATCGACGAACCGGATCGTCTAGTCACGGGTGCTATTCCAGCATAAGCAGCTAAGTGGCCAGCACTAGCGAAGTCGGAGCCATCACCGATCGCAAGAAGGATCTGCGCTGCGGTCTTGATGCCGACTCCGGGCATACTCATCAAGACCTCACAAAGAGGGAAATCAGCGAGCATCTCTTCAACCTGCTCAGCAATGGTGTTTCGTTGCTCTTTGAGGGCCTGGATGTTTGCAGCCAGTTGAGGAATTACTAACTCGGCGGCATCGCTTCCAGGCACGGTGACTGTTTGAGCTTTCAGCGCTGTAAAAATGTCGTCTACCAGCGGGGTGGGGTCTTTACGTGTGCGCTTGATCATCCAGTTCAACACTCGTTGGTATCCGGCTCTTTTTAGCCCCTGCGGTCCCTTGTAATGGATCAATAATTCCAGGATCGGCGTGCGAGTCAGGGTGCTACCAGCAAAAACTCGTTCCAGGCTGGGGTAGATCTGGGTGAGGACACTGCGAAGCCGATTGACAGTGCGAGTGCAATCGCGGGCGATGTCATCATCGAAGCCGGACAGCATCTTTAGGGCGGAGAGTACCTCATCATTGCGGTCGACGGCACGTAGCGTGTGGGGCATTGTGCGGGCGGTGTCGGCGATGATGAATGCGTCGCGTTTGTCTGTTTTTGCACGTCCCGGATAGAGATCTGCAGCTTTGCGCATCGCAAGACCTGGCAGGTATCCGACTTCGCAACCGCAGTCCCGGGCTACAGCAATCGGTAGTGCGCCGATGGTGTTGGGTTGGTCGACGATCACGAGCACGGTGCCAAGCTTCTGAAGCTGGTGAAAAACGCCTGCTAGTTCGGATTCGAGTTGAGGCAACGGTTTGTCGAAGACCTTGTTGCCATCACGGTCTAAGGCGCAGGCGTGGTGTTCAGATTTGCCGACGTCTAACCCAAGGAATATGTCGATGGAATGCTCCGGAGACATGATGAGCTCCTAGAAAACGAGATGGGTATGGCGTTGTTCCAGTCGCTGGTGTCATGACCTTCGTTGCAAGCACCCACGTTACAAAGAGACCTAGTTTAAAACTGGCCGTGTCCCTATCAGCTGTCATCGAAAGTCCTGGCACCCGGCGGCAACACCCCCCCCGGATTATGGAAACTACAGGGCAGGTAAGCCATACCGGGACCAGCGACTATCCCCATTATCGGGGACACTCACAAGGTAACGGGAATGCGACCGGGGAAGCCCAACGCATGTGGGCCTCGAGCATTCGCGTTTTAGCGCTTCAGCCCCGCGATCATGGTCTTCAAGTTGCTGCGCAGGAAATCCTCGTAGGTTCCCGCGACCGTGCCCGGCTTGCCGAGCTCATCGGAGTGCAGTGGCTCGTCGAAGATCGGAATCCCGGCCTCCTTCGAGACGGTCTTCATGGGGCGCGTATCCACGTTCGACTCCACGAACAGGTGCTTCGGGCGCTTGTCCTTCAGCTGGCGCACGAGGTGTCCGATCTGCGCGGGGGAGCCGTTTTCATCCGTGTCGATCTGCCAGATATACAGCTGCTCCATGCCGTAGGTGTCGACCATGTATTGGAAGGCATGTTCACTGGCCACGAGCACACGATCCTCCTTCGGCAGCGCACCGATCTGCTCGCGGTAGTCGGCGTCGATGCTCTCCAGCATGGCCTTGTACTCCGCCCCCTTCTCCTCGATGTGCTCGGCACGCTCGGGCAGGGCCTCGGCCAGCGCCGCGGTCACGTTCTCGGCCATCGCGATGCCGACGGTCGGGTCCAGGAAGGCGTGCGGGTTGATCTCCTGATTGCCCTTTTCGTCCTTGAGGTACTTCGGTTCCACGCCCTTGGTGGCCTCGACCATCTGGGAATCGTCCAGGCCCGCGGTGTTTTTCAGTTTCGCGAGCCAGCCGTGCTCACCGCCCTCGAGGTTCAGCCCGTTGTAGAACAGCAGGTCGGCGTCGCTCGTCGCATCCAGGTCCGCGGGCAGGGGGTCGTAGTCGTGCGGGTCCGTGCCGGTCGGCACGAGGTTATGGACGTCCACCGCCTCGCCGCCGATCTCCTCCACCAGGTCCGCCAGCAGCGTGAAGGTGGTGACGACGTTCAGCTGCTCACCGTCTGCCTTCTCCTCCGTCGAGAAGGTCACGGCCCCGAACACGAGGGCACCGCCCACCAGGAGGGCCAACAGCGCGGCCAGTGGCTTATTGCCCAGCGAGCGAGCAATCAGTCCCTTGCCTGGCGCGAAGAGGAAAGCCAGCAGGAACAGCGCGCTGGCGGTCAGCACGATCGTCACGCCGGAGGACACGTTGTAGCTATAGCTCAGGAACAGCCCCACTACGGAGCTGAGCGCCGAGATCGCCACTGAAAACCCGATCATCACTCCCAGCCGGTTCGTCAGCAGGTACGCCGCCGACGCCGGAGTGATCAGCAGGGAGACCACCAGGATCACGCCCACCGTCTGCAGGGAAATGACCGTCACCAGCGTGAGCACCACCATCAGCCCGTAGTGGATTGCCCGCACGGGCACGCCAGCCGACTGCGCCATGACGGGGTCGAAGGTGCTGAGCTTGAGCTCCTTGTAAAAGACCAGCGTGAGAATCAGCACGGCAGCGGCAATACCGATCGAGAGGTTGCGGTCGGCGTCCTGAACGGTCAGGACGTTGCCGAAGAGGATCTCCGTCAGATCCGTCGCCGTCTGCGCTTTCGCCATGAGCAGCACGCCGATCGCGAAGAAGGTGGAAAAGACGATGCCGATCGCCGAATCGTTCTTCACAGTGGAGCGTTCGCTGATCAGCCCGATCGCCAGTGTGGCGAGTAGACCCGCGACCACCGCCCCGAGGAAGAGGTTCGTGCCGAGCAGGTAGGAGGCCGCGACCCCCGGTAGTACGGCGTGCGAGATGGCGTCGCCGATCAGGGCCATGCCGCGCAGCACGATGAAGCTGCCGACGATGCCGCAGGCCACGCCCACGATCACCGAGGTGATCAGCGCTTTTTGCAGGTAGCCGTGGCTGAGTAGTGAGTCGAGGAACTCCGCGATCATGCTGTCTCCTCCTGGAGGGCTGCCTGCCGTGGCGTGGGGTGGGCTGGTGCTGACGGCTCGCGGATGACGAGCGCGCCGAAGGCCTTCTGCAGCACGTCGGGGACGAAGACCTCCTCGGTGGGACCCGCCGCGACGAGCTCGCCGTTGAGGACGATGAGGTCGTTGTAGTAGCCGCGCACCGTGTTCATGTCGTGGTGCACGACGACGACGTGCTTGCCCGCGTCCGCCATCTGCCGCAGCAGGGTCACGATCGTCTTCTCGCTGGGGACGTCGATGCCGACGAAGGGCTCGTCCAGGAAGATGTACTCCGCGTCCTGGACGATGGCGCGGGCAAAGAGGACGCGCTGGAACTGTCCGCCCGAGAGTTCGCTGATGTGGCGGTGGCGAAAGTCCCACATGTCGACGTCCTTGAGAGCCTGGGTGGCTGCTTCGCGTTCGGCCTTGCCGGGGCGGTGGAAAAGACCCAGGCGCGGGTAAGTGCCCATCAGGACGGTGTCGAAGACGCTGGTGGGGAAGTTGCGGTCGAGGTCAGAGCGCTGCTCGATATAAGCGATTGCGCGGCGCTGCTCGGCGGGGGCCTTGCCGTCGAGGGTGACGGGGTAGCCGGCAGGGGCGCCGGTGGGGCCTGTGCCGTGGACGTTGTGTTTGTCCAGGATCTGGAGCATCGCCTTCATGAGGGTGGATTTGCCTGAGCCGTTGGGGCCGATGATGCCGTGCATGCCGGGGGAGTCGAGGGTGAAGCTGATGTTCCGAATCGCGGTGTTCGCGCCGTAGCTCACGCTCAAGTTCTGGACGCTAATACTCATGGCAGCCAAGAATAGTGGTCAGTTCAATGAATCACCAAGTTCAATGTATTGACCTTTGGGGTGGGGTGGTGTTGGGGGCAGTAATGGCACTGATTTGGGGCTTGAGCAGTCAGCCGCTCAAGCCCCAAAAAATGCCCAACTTCCGCCCCCCCCACAACTCACCCCCAAATTTTCACTTTCCCAGAAACAATTGACCGTTTTCACACACTCGGTTAACACCGCTTCAAATGCTTAAGTCCCTAAAACGGGGTTGCATGAACTGGCGTGTTCCAATCATTATGGAATAGTGACTTCTCTCCTGTGCATCCTGTTCGTTACGGCAGCGCTTGCACCATGGACGATTAAGTGGCTCGGAACCCGCGGGTTCCTCGTACTCAGCCTCCCGCTGGCAGGCGGTGCCATCTACACCGGCACCCATCTCGTTCGCTTAGCTCTAGACAATGGCAACGGGGAAACTTCCGCACTCACGCAACCCGCCGTCACGCATTTTTCGTGGATGCCCATTATCCACTTGGATGTAAACCTGCGATTAGGTCCTATTGAATCGCTCTTCGGCACGCTGGTTTTGACCATCGGCTTTCTCGTACTGGTGTACTGCTCCGGTTACTTCATCAACCCGCCACTCGGCAAACGTCGCCGCGTAGGTTCCTTCGCAGCCCAAATGATCGCCTTCGCTGCGGCGATGTACGGCCTGGTCATCAGCGACAGCATCATGCTGATGTTCGTCTTCTGGGAAATTACCTCGGTTCTGTCCTTCCTCCTGGTGGGCTACTACGCCGAGCGCGCCTCCTCCCGTCGCGCAGCAGGCCAGGCGCTCCTGGTCACGACGCTGGGTGGCCTCATCATGCTGGTCGGTATCGTTCTGATGGGAGTGACCACCGGTTTCTGGAACTTCTCCGAACTCACCGCGCCTGGCGCTCTGACAGCGGCACAGCTGGACTCCACGGCAGTATCCACGGCCGCAATCCTGCTGGTCGTTGGTGCGCTGTCGAAGTCCGCTATCGCGCCCTTCCACTTCTGGCTACCCGGTGCAATGGCCGCCCCTACCCCGGTTTCTTCCTTCCTGCATTCGGCAGCGATGGTCAAAGCCGGTGTGTTCCTGGTTGCCCGGCTCGCGCCGACCTTCAATGACACCAACGCGTGGCAGCCAATCATCATCCCGCTCGGCCTCTTGACCATGATCATGGCCGGCTGGATGGCCCTGCGCCAGAAGGATCTCAAGCTGATTATGGCGTATGGCACTGTCAGCCAGTTGGGATTCATCATCACAGTCGCGTCGATAGGCACGCGTGCGACGATGCTGGCAGCCCTGGCACTGACGCTCGGCCATGCCATGTTCAAGGCCGCGCTGTTTATGGTCGCGGGCACAATTGACAGGCTGACTGGTACGCGCGATATCCGTGAGCTCTCTGGGCTCGGTAGAAAGTCGCCGCAGTTGCTGGTGATTTCGATTCTCGCCGCTGCATCGATGATGGGTGTGCCGCCATTCTTCGGCTTCGTCGCCAAGGAAGCTGCGCTGGAGGCCACGCTCAATGCTGATCCGCTGCATGGGATGCCGTCGGTGTTTACCACCATTGGCCTCGTCGTGGGTTCGATTCTGACCGTAGCGTACTCGCTGTACCTGCTGCGCGCCGCGTTTGCGACCAAGTCCAGCACCCACGCCAGCGGCGGTGGCACTTCCCCTGCCGTGGCAGAGATGGATTCCCCGACGTGGGATCAGATTGGCCCGGCTTGGCTGTTGGCGCTGGCAGGTTTGGTTTTCGGCCTGGTTCCCCGCGTCCTCGACTCGACTATCTCGCCCTACCTCACCAATGCCTACCCGAATGCGGAAGCAGAATCGCACCTGGCTCTCTGGCACGGTTTCACCCTTCCTCTGGCGCTGACAGCCACAATTCTGATCACAGGTGGCATCATGCACTGGCAGCGCAAACTGGTGCGTCAGCTACAGTTTGAACAGCCGGCTCTCGGTAGTGCCGATGCGCTTTACGACGGCATCCTGGACTTGGCCCGCCGTCTTTCTCTCCGTGCCACTGCTGCGACCCAGCGTGGTTCCCTTCCGTTGAATGAGGCGGTCATTTTGCTGACCCTCATCGTGCTGTCCATCGGTGCCTTGTTGCTCGGTGAGCGTGATGAGCTCCGGATGGAACTGTGGGACTCTGCACCGCAGGGCGCGGTCGCGTTGATTATGATCATCGCGGCTTTGGCCGCCACCCAACAGAAAAACAGGCTCTCCGGTGTCATCCTGGTAGGTGTGACCGGCTACGGCTTGGCCATTATCTTCGCCATGTACGGTGCACCTGATTTGGCTCTGACGCAGCTGCTGGTTGAGACGGTCTCAATGATTGTTTTCGTGTTGGTGCTGCGCACGCTCTCGCCGCGGGCACCGGCATCAAATCCGAGGTGGATACGACACCGTGCATGGCTGGCCATCGCAGTCGGTGTCACTGTCCCAGTGTTGGCCGCCTACGCTATGGGCTCCCGTCGTACTGAGCCAATCTCCGGCGACATTCCGCCGCTGGCTCACGACATTGGGCACGGCCAGAATGCGGTCAACGTACTTCTTGTCGATATCCGCGCCTGGGATACCTTCGGTGAAATCACCGTGCTGGTGATGGTGGCGCTGGGGATTACCTCGCTGGTATTCCGCACGCACACGATGCACATGCGCTCAAAGATTAAGCCACAGCGGAATCGTGCTCGCCGCAACACCCGCTGGTTGAACACCATCGATGAGTCCGGTGAAGCCGAGCGGTTGCGCTACCCAATCATGGTTCTGGTGGCATCGCGCGCGCTCTTCCCCGCCATGATGGTGGTTTCCATCTACCTCTTCTTCGCCGGCCACAACGATGTCGGTGGTGGCTTCGCAGGTGGCCTCGTGGCTGCGCTGGCACTGACCATGCGTTATCTCATCGGTGGGCATCGTGAACTGGCAGCAACTCTGCCAATTCCTACCGAGGTACTTCTCGGCGGCGGTTTGCTGGTGTCGGCACTCAGCGCGTTGTGGCCACTGTTTGTGGGGTGGGCACCGCTAACTTCTACGTATGGCTCGCGGGAAATTCCGCTGCTCGGAGATGTCACTGTTGTCTCCCCGATGCTCTTTGACCTGGGCGTATACATGATCGTGGTTAGCACGATTGTCTACATCCTGCGCAGTTTGGGCGGTGGCATCGACGCTCAGATAAACCTTCGCGCTGAGCGTGATCGTTCACGTCGTGTGAATCGAGCCGCACTCGGCCAGTCCCGCCAGCTGCGCAGCAAGTTGGCGGCGGCTAAGCCCGCAGGTGTTAAGTCCGCAGGCGCTAATCCCGCAAGCGTTAAACCTGCCGGCACTAAACCCGCAGACTCTGCCAACACAGCCACCTCAGAGGCTTCAGAACCGACAGCCCCAGCTAGGACCGAAGGAAAGGACACACACCCGTGATTCTCAATTTTGTTCTGCTAGCAACTGTCGGCACGCTGATTGCTACAGGGGTGTACCTGTTCCTCGATCGTTCGTTGACCAGGATGCTCATGGGACTGTTGCTGATGGGCAACGGTATCAACCTGCTCATCCTGCTTGGCTCTGGTTCGCCGGGACGGCCACCAATTTGGGATAGGGAATCGCTGGTCAGCGATGCTCAGGCAGACTCACTGCCCCAGGCCTTTATCCTCACCGCAATTGTTATTTCCATGGGCATGACCGCATTCCTGTTGGCTCTGCTCTATCGCCAGCACCGCTACCGCATCGGCGATCACGTGCAAGATGACCACGAGGACCGCAGCCTGGCAATGCGTCGGGCCAGCGACCCATCAGCTGCTCCGGACCACGACAAGTCCGACGATCCCACCACCGGTCGTCCCACAGAGGCCGGCGATAGCTTCGGTCCGGCCAGTTTCGAAAAGCCCGTGACCCCGCCATCAAACTCCCCAGGAGGTGACGACGATGACGACTGAGCAAATAATTCTGGCACTAATTCCGCTGCCTATCATCGTCCCCGCCGCCACCGCCGCAATTGCTCTGCTGCTGGCACGTTTTCCCAAAGCACAGCAGGCGATCGCGCTAATCTCGCTCGGCAGCCTGCTGGGAGTCGCCAGCGCCTTGGTGTATCTCATCTACGCGCACGGCGTCCACACGGTCCAGGTGGGCGGCTGGGACGCACCAATCGGCATCACGCTCGTAGCCGACAACCTCGCAGTGTTGATGATCACCGTCTCTCAGCTGGTCCTCTTTGCCGTGATGTGGTTCGGCATCGGCCAGGGTATTAGCGATGGTGACGAAGATGAGCCGATCTCCGTCTTCGTTCCGACGTACATGCTGCTCAACATGGGCGTCTCCATGGCCTTCCTGGCCGGCGATCTGTTCAACATGTACGTCGGCTTCGAGGTTCTGCTCGTAGCCTCCTACGTGTTGCTCACGCTGGGGGCATCGTCGTCACGCATTCGCGCAGGCGTGTCGTATGTGATGGTCAACATGTTGTCCTCGATGGTGTTCCTGCTGGCGATTGGCCTGGTTTATCAAGCGGTCGGCACGGTGAACTTCGCACACATTTCCCTGCGCATGGAGGACATCCCCGATGGCACCCGCACCGCGATCTTCGCAGTGCTGCTCGTCGCCTTCGCAGTGAAGGCGGCGGTGTTCCCGCTGTCGGCGTGGTTGCCAGACTCCTACCCCACCGCACCGTCGATGGTTACCGCGGTCTTCGCGGGGCTGCTGACGAAGGTGGGTGTCTACGCGATCATCCGCACGCGCAGTGTCGTTTTCCCAGACGGCAGGCTTGACGACGTCCTGATGTGGGCTGGCCTAGCGACAATGCTCATGGGCATTCTCGGTGCCATGGCCCAAAATGACATTAAACGTCTCTTGTCTTTTACGCTGGTATCCCACATCGGATACATGATCTTCGGTATTGCCGTCGGCAATACGCTGGGACTCGGCGGCGCGATTTTCTACATCGTCCACCACATTCTGGTGCAGACGGCATTGTTCCTGGTGGTCGGGCTTATCGAGCGCCAGGCGGGCTCGTCCTCCCTGCGCAGCCTCGGTAGCCTGGCCAAGACGTCGCCGCTGCTGGCGTTGCTATACCTCGTGCCCGCGCTCAACCTCGGTGGTATCCCACCGTTCTCAGGCTTCCTGGGCAAGGTCATGCTCATCGAGGCCGGCGCACAGAACGGATCCGCCACCGCATGGATTCTGGTTGCGGGATCTATCATCACCAGCCTGCTGACCCTCTACACCATGATTCTCGTCTGGTCGAAGGCCTTCTGGCGCGACCGTTCCGACGCCCCCGAGGGCGACACTGTGCTTGCGCAGCCAGCCGCGCTCCGGGAAAGGACTCAGATGGTTGCTATCGCAGAGCGTGACGACGTCGGCAAGATGCCACTCGGCATGGTGATGCCGACGGCTCTGCTGGTGATTGCTTCTGTGGGGGTTACCGTTCTGGCCGGGCCACTGTCCAATGTGGCTACCGAAGCGGCAAGCAACGTCGCGAATGTTGATGAGTACCGCGCAGCGGTCCTCGGTATCGACTCGGCCGATGACAAGGGCCTGGAGCAGCTGGAAAACCCAGGCCGCACCAAGAGCCCATGGAAGTCGGATTCGGCGACCGAACGTGCCACCAGCACGCTGGAAGGAGCAGGTGAAAGCTGATGAGTAAAACGCGCGCCAAGGTGGCTGCAAAGCGACCACCACGTATTTCAATCCTGCTCTTTTTATTCACAGTGATTATTTGGGTCATGCTGTGGGGCGAGGTGACATTTGCCAATGTGCTCTCGGGAATCCTGGTAGCCACGTTGCTGAACCTCGCCATGCCTATCCCGCCAAACAGCGCGCTGGATATCAACTTCGGTGGCATGGTGCGACTGTTCGGTTCTTGGACAATCGACTTTGTGAAGGCCTCTATCAGTGTCGCCTGGCTGGCCATCCGACGAGATGATCCGCCACCGACTGCCATTATCAAGGTCCCTATGCGCACCAATGACGATATTTCGCTCACGACTGCAATGGCACTGATTAACTTGCAGCCGGGCGGAATCATCGTGGACATCGACAAGCGGGAAAAGACGCTGACCATGCACATTCTCGACGCGTCGTCGACGAGCAAGGTAGCCGAGCAAATCAACCAGCTGACTCGAATCGAGCGTCGGGTTATTCGGGCGTTTGAAAACCGCGATGTCAACGAGCAACCGACCAAGTCGGTGCCAAGTGACAACCAGGTGAGCAGCGACAAGAGCAGCGAGAAGAGCAGCGAAAGGAGTAGCCGATGAACCCGGAAGTTTTTAACACTCTGCTCGGAGTGGCTGCCGCAGGCTATTTCATTGCGGTGATGATTACCCTCGGACACATGATCGCAGGCCCAAACTCGCTGGACCGCCTGGTGGCGCTGGAGTCGACGACTGCAATGCTGCAGGGCATGCTCGCTGCGTTCATGGCCTGGAGCTTGGACACCTCGGTGGTCTACCCGATGCTCATCATTGCGCTGCTCGGTTTCCTGTCTTCGCTGGCGGTCGCCAAGTTCCGTGTTCCGGATGACGGAAAGCAGCCCGCAAAGAGCTCCCGGAAGGGTGCGACGAAAGCGGCCGGAAAGGTCGCCACAAAGAAAACCGCACAGAAAGCGGCGCCTAAGGCAACACCGACAACGGCTCCGAAAACAGCGAAGGGAGAGTCCAAATGATTCTCGTGGCAGACATTATCGCCATCACACTCATTCTCACCGGAATGCTACTGTGCGTTGCAGCGTCCGTGGGATTGATACGCTTCCGCGACACCATCAGTCGGATGCACGCATCCTCCAAGCCACAAACACTGGGGCTAATTTTGACGCTGTCGGGCTCGCTTGTACACGTCGCCACGCACGCGTCAGCTCACACAACTACTAGCAGTGACTTGGCTCTATTGACCCTGATTATCCTGTTTGCTCTGGGAACATCGCCGATTGTTAGTAACCGCGTTGGCCACGAGGCGTTCAAGGAGAGGCTCGTCGACGAGGACAGCCTGGCCCGCGATGACAGCCGAGAATAACGAGAGGACAATGGCCTTAAGTTACTGACTGGGTTTATGACAAAGTGACTAGGTTTATGCACCTCAAAAGTGCTATAAGCCTAGTCACTATTTTTGTCTAGGAACACACCGCTTAACGACGGCTAGTCGTCTACTTGCTCGTGGAAATCTGCAGGCGCTATCGGATGCCCGGCGCGCAGTTCCTGCACCGCAAGATCCACGGCGGCACGCCACGGGGTGTGGCCAATGCGCTCTTCGTTCGCCCGTACGTCGTCCTCGGTAGCCATGGACGGCAGCGCCCCGGCCGCATCCGCCACAGTGCGCTGCCGCTCGTATGCCGCGCCCATTTCCACGATGTTGTTGACGAATTCCAGTTCGGCTCGGCAACCCAGTTCGTCGGCAAGCGGGGCGAGTTGAACCACAAGTTCACGGAGTTCGTCGCGAACCCACCGCTCGTCGGTATCGCGATTGACGATGACCAGCGCGTCCATGCCGTAGCGGGCGGCGCGCCACTTGTTTTCGGCGATGTGCCAGGACTGCAGCGACGGTAGCTCCTCGCCAGCCTCCCACATGCGGTCGTAGTAAACCGTCAGACAGTGCGTCAATGCCACGATAGCGGCGAGTTCCTGCAGGTTAGAGGTAGCGTCAGCGACACGAATCTCAATGGTGCCGTACTTTGATGCCGGGCGAATGTCCAAGTGCATCGAGCCGGTGTGATTGATGACGCCGGAGCGGGACTGGTCGTGCATGTAGGACTCCCACTCGGGCCACGTGTAAATCGCCGGCGGCTGACCCGCGGTGGGAAGCTGCTGGTAGAGCAGGCTTCGGTTGGAAGCGTAACCCATGTCCTCGCCGTTCCAGGCCGGTGAGGAGGCAGACAGCGCCAACATGTGCGGCAGCTTCGTTGCCAGAGCCTGAATAATCGGCCAAACGCGTTCGGAGTCTTTAATGCCTACGTGGACGTGGACTCCCCAGATAATCATCTGGTTCCCCCACCACTGAGTGCGGTTGATAATTTCGGAGTAGTGCCCCTTGGCACTGACCTGCTGAGCAGTACCGCGGGCGAACGGATGCGAGCCCGATGACCACACATCCACCCCAACGCGGTCAGCGGCATCGAGAACCATGTCCAGCTGGCTTTGGAGCTCCGCTACGGCATCGGGCACGTTCATGTGCACACCGGTGACGAGCTCCACGGTGTTGGCGAGGAACTCTCGCTGGAGCCCATGTCCGGGATGCTCCGCATCGATGATGTCGAGCACCTCGGCGGCAGCGGGGGCGGTGTCGCGCGTTCGTCGGTCAACGAACGCCACTTCCCATTCCACTCCCAGAGATGGCTGCGCCGATCCGGAAAATTGCTCAGTCATACCGCTATTTTTTCACACTAGGAGTCGTTTTCCTCAGTTGGCTCCGTCCAGGTGACGGTTTTTGCGCACGAGGCAAGGTCACCGTTGGAATCGACAAGCGCAACTGTGGTGAAACTGTCTTCATCCACCTTGGACGGAACGTTCCAGACATCTGCATTCCGTTTGTCATCGACGTGCACTTCGCCGATGACACCCAACCCTTCGGTTGCGGGGCTGCCGATGCCACTGCAGCCAGATGCACCACGCGCCTGCACTGTGTACTTGCCCTTATCCAAGGTAGTGAACTGACCTTTTTCGTCGGAAAGGCCCATCCATCCCTTGGCGCTCATGACCTGTACAGTTGCCAGCATTTTCATTGATCCGTCGTCGTTTGTTCGGATGAAGTTATAGGCGCTGACTCGCTCGGTCAGCTTCGGTGCAGCCGGATCTACGCTCACTGGCGCAGTGCTTGTCGACGCGCCTGCGTTCCCGTCCTTGTCGCTGCTGGATTCAACCCCCGAGCAGGACACCAACAGTGTTGCAGCACAACCCAACGCGGTGGCGACAGCAACACGACGACGCTTTACGGCGAACATAAAAACCTCACAGACCTCACTGGCTACTAGCAGAATACTAGTACCCCTTTTTCAGCCGTGATCTGTTTGAGACTGCAAAATATGCAAAAGCCCCGCCTAAGCCATGAAATGTGTGGCTTACGCGGGACTTGGAAAGCTATGGGGCTTCGCACCACGGCGGCAGGTTTTGACGCTTAGGCCGCAAACCTTAGTGAGAGACCAAAGCCTGGTGGGCCGGGAGTCTAGTGAGCCGGGTCAGTGGCGACCACGACGATTCCCGCCGGAGCGTCCCGGAGGCGGTCATCGCGAGGTGCGGCTTCCCAACCGTTGTCATGCGCGATCTGCTCAGCGGCGGCCTTTTCCTCTTCGTTCCTCGGGTCGAAGTAGACGGTGGTCTTCTCCCACACACCCATCTTCTCTTCAGGAGCATTGCCGGTCTCGCCGGCGCCCCAGCCCTGCTCGCCCATCTGCTTGGACAGGTCATCGGCGAGGCCCACGACCTCAGAGTTATTCAGGACACTGACCTTGACAGTCTTGCGGTCAATCTGGGGCGCTTCGTTGGCCTCATCCTGTGCCGGCGGATTCTCAGCGGGAGGAACCGGTTTGCCTGGCTCATTTGCCGGTGGCGGCGGCGGAACCTCGCCGTCACCATCTCCAGCAGCACCATCCTTTGCCGGATCACTGCCGTTGGCCGAGTCAGCAGGCGCACCAGAGTCAACCGGAGCGGATGCCGAGGTGTCATTCTGGCCGGTGTTCTCGGCATCGTCGCCACGTGTGCTGAGTGCATAGGCACCGTAGGCGACCAGGCACACGCCGATAGCGAGCAGCACGATAGCGAGAACGCGCATGTAGCGGCCATCACCGGCACCGTCGCCGATGTCGCCGTCATCAACACCATCAGCAGCTGCGGAATTGCTAGCAGTCCCAGCGCTGGCACCGGTAGAGGCGGCGGTGGCACCAGCAGCAGCTGCACCAGCGGCGGGAGCCGCAGATCTTGGCGCTGTGTGTTGAGCATCCGACGGCTCGGAGTACGCATGGGCGCCGCCAGCGGCGGGAGCCTCCGCGTAATCGCTGTACTCATCGAAGTCGTCGAAGTCGTCATCGAGTCGATGACGGCCCGGACGCGGCGAATTCTGAGGGTTTAGTTGGTCAGACACATCCCACATCCTATATGTTCTGCCGCCGAACCGTGAAGTGAAACTTGAACCTTATGCGTCGTGGTTGTCCCGCACGGCGCGCAGCCGATGAACCAACACGGGTTCGGCCGCTTCGGCTGCCGGAGAATCGAGAAGTCGCGAAAGTACCTGGTGGTAACGGATTGTGTTGTTGCCGAAGTCCTCGGCAAAGCGACGCCGAATTGCCTCCTGCCGCGCACCGGCCATACGCGGCCCACGGCGGGCAACTTTCAGCCATTCCTTCTCAAAATCCAGCATTTTCTGAGCCAAAACGGGTTCAATGCCGCTGGTATCACCCACGAGTCCGAGATGTTCGGATGAGTCAAGCCGCCGCTCGGCCTCAGGTTCGTGGCTGCCACCTATGGGCTTCTTGCTCACCACTTTCCGCACCCCGCTTTCCTTCTCACTCGCGCTGATCCTCTATTCTGCACGACACTGCCTATGCAGATACTTAGTGAAGATACATAGTAAGGCCCAGCCCCCACCTCACCTACGCCCCACCTACAACTCCCTGACACAACTCAGACATCACCAGGCGATTTAGAAAAGATGGACGCCGAGTAGAATCAGCGACATGACTATCCGTCCCATTGTGATTGCCGGAGACCCCGTTCTCCACACTCCTACCCAGCCGGTGACCGAGGACATCTCCGAGCTGCGTGAGCTCATCGAGGACATGTACGAAACCATGGACCGCGCCCACGGTGTGGGGCTGGCTGCCAACCAGGTGGGTGTCGGCAAGCGTCTGTTCGTCTACAACTGCCCCGATGACGACGATGTCTGGCACCGCGGCTGCGTCATCAATCCGGTGCTGACCACCAGTGAAATCCCGAAGACTATGCCTAACGACGACGGCTCCGATGACGAAGGTTGCCTCTCTGTGCCCGGCCTGTCCTTCCCCACCAACCGTGCGGAGAAGGCTGTTGTCACCGGCCTGGATGAAAACGGCGAAGAGGTCCGCATCGAGGCCACCGGTTTCTTCGCCCGCTGCATGCAGCACGAAGTCGGCCACCTGGATGGGTTCCTCTACACCGACTGCCTCACGGGCCGTTGGAAGCGCATGGCCAAGAAGGAAATCAAGCGCGCCGGTTGGACCGAGGGCGGCCTGACCTGGATGCCGGGCGTGGATCCGGATCCGTTCGGCCACGAGGATTAAATCGTGACGGATAGGCAATTGGAGTCGTCGGCAAGCGAAAATGCAGCCCAGAAGCTACCGATTTCCCGTTGGGGTGTCGGTGAGGTAGCGGTGGGACGTCGTGTCATTGTGCGGCGCGCGCTAACCGATGAAGAGGCGCTGGCCAGCGGCAAGAAGACTACGGACGTCATTGGGCATGTGCTCAGCATGGATCCGTTCGTCGTGCGTCCACAGGTTCGTGCTGGCGTGCGTGCCGACGAGTCCGTGGCAGCGGTGGACTTTAGCGATAAGCACATTTTGATTGTGAAGGCCCTGCCGGATCATCCGGTGCGCAATTCGGACATTCGCGCCGTGGAAACTGCGACAGCGAAGGCCTTCCCGGGTATCGCGCACGTGGTGGAGTCGGGCTGGCTGCTGCGTGCGGGCGATGGTATTACAGAGCGTTCCAACTCCGCGCTGCCGCTCGAGCCCGGAGCCAGCACTCAGCCGGTGCCGCTGGAGAAGATTAAGTCGTTTTACGATTCCCACGATTTGCCGGTGCGGATTGCGGTTCCGGATCGGATCGCCAAGCCTGCACAGGCACTGGTCGCTGGGTCAGAGTGGACGGTCGGGCCGGACATTGTGGTTATGACGCGCTCCCTCGATGGGGACTTGCCGCCCGTTGAATTGGCAACTGAAACGAACAGCGCCGAGCTGGCAGACGTGCAGGTGGACATCGCTGATCAGCCTGACGACGATTGGCTGGAGCTCTACCACTTCCGCGGCACTACGCTGCCCGAGCATGCGCTGCAGTTCCTGCGCAATGAAATTGATGGCCGCATGTGTTTCGGCCGGCTCCAAGTCCCTGATGACAGTGCGTCTGAGGGTATGCGCACAGTAGCTATTACACGCGGCACGCTGACCGAATCGGAGGACGGCCGCGTGTGGCTCGGATTCTCTGCCGTGGAAGTCGCAGCCGATATGCGCCGCCGAGGACTTGGCACCCTACTGGGAATTCAGATGATGCACTGGGGTGCGCAGCACGGGGCAGATTCTGCATATCTGCAGGTATTGGGCTCGAATGAGGCTGGCATTGCGCTGTACCGGACGCTCGGTTTTACCGAGCACCACCGGCACCGCTACGCGGAGCTGACAGGGGCTTAGGGGCCGGGGGCTCACGTTTCGCCCCTTCCCCGCTCACCCTGATGATCGCGCTACTTCCCGCGCTTAACCCGTTTAGTCCGCTTCAGCTGGTTGCCCTGCTGCTCTTTGCTGCCCATGCGATTGTCCATGCGGCGCTGTCCGCGCTGCAGCTCGCGCGTCTCCGGCTTTTCCACCACTCGAGTGCGAACCGAGAGTTCATGACGACCTCTCCCCAGCGGATCGCGTGAGGCAGCCATCGCAATCCAGCCAGCCAGGCCCGCAGAGACAAACCAACCGGCGACCGGAATCATCGACGGCAGAATCCAGGCATTGCGCACAAAACCATCGCGGGCTGAAACTGGCATCCCGTGTGCACCTTCAATTTTCATGCCCATGGCGTGCTTACCCGGAGAACCGTCGAAGATGGAGTCTCCCGCCACGCGGTAGAGGTAAAAACCACCGGGACCGAGGAAGAGGCTGATCAGCATCACCATTACGCCGCTGTCGGATGTCCCCGCGATGCTAGCGAGAACTGCAATAGAGGCAATCAACGCAGTGTAGATGACAGAATCCACCAGCAGCGCACCACCACGACGCACCACAGGGGCATTGGCCAGATTGGGGTCGAAGCCCAGGTGTACTGCCATTTGAGCGGTCAGCGGTGCAACTTTGGGGTTAGTGCTGAGCTCACCGAAGGAAGACACCCCGTAGCTAGCGGGGTACCCGCTTTCATAGCCGACCGGAATGTTTGCTACCGGATATGGCACTTCCTGATACGGCATTGCCGCACCGTACGCCGCATATGTGTCGTGCTCCCGATAAGCATTCCTGCCGCTACTACTCAGGTAATCCGCCGGACTGTACTCGCCGCCGTAACGGCGATCGTCCCAGTTAGCCAACCTCGAAACTCCCTTTCCTACCGGGCTTCCGCCCATCTAGTCCGCTTTTGTCCGCCTATTTTGTCACTGCTTTATTCAACGCATGAGGCCGCCGTTTCGTTCCCCTTTTACAATCGTTGATATGCGAATCTGTGTCTGGAACGTCAATTCGGCTCGAACCCGCCTCGACCGAATGGTGGAAATGCTGCGCCGGAATGACATTGATGTCCTGGCCGTCCAGGAAACCAAGTGCAGGGACGACCAATTTCCCACCGCTGCTTTTGAAGAGCTGGGATACCAAGTCGCCCACCACGGCCTGAATCAGTGGAATGGCGTTGCCATCATCTCCCGCGTCGGCCTTGAGGACATCCAGGCAGGGTTCCCCGGTCAGCCCGGTTTCAACAAGGACCCCGACGCAACTCCCGCATTGGAGGCCCGCCATATCGCTGCTACCTGCGGTGGCGTGCGCATCAACAGCCTCTACATCCCGAACGGCCGCGACATCACCGACCCGCACTTCGAGTACAAGCTCGAATTTTTGGAGCGGCTCCGTCAGCACATCATCGCCACGCTTGACGACGACCCGGAGGCCACCTTCATGATGGGCGGCGACTTCAACATCGCCCCGACCGACGGCGATGTCTGGTCAATGGCAGCCTTCGCGGGGAAAACACATGTCACACCACCTGAACGCGCAGCTTTCTATGCGCTGGAGCAGGCGGGTATGAAGGAAGTAACTCGCCAATTCACTCCAAACCAGTGGACCTACTGGGATTACAAGGCTGGCCGCTTTTTCAAGGATGAGGGCATGCGCATCGACTTCCAGCTCGCCTCCCCCGCCCTCGCGGCAAAGGCGTCCGCCGGATTCATCGACATCGAAGAGCGTCAGGGCAAAGGCGCATCCGACCATGCTCCGGTGATTGTGGATTACGAAGTGTAGATAAACGCGGCGGAAAAGCGCGTAGGCCTAGTTCCTACTAGGGGGTGTCGCTGGGGCCGTCGTAAAGCGGAGTCCTTGCTGCCAGCCCCTAAAATCAGGGGCAGAAATGTGCGATAAAGCACCCGCACAACACTTATGAGTCTAACTTTTTGTTCAATCTACAAATTTTCACCACAGAAAGTTATTTCGACGATATAAGGTGTTTATTCAGAACATCAATTCATTACGTCGGGAAGGAAGATCATGACTTCTGCACGCTCCCCTCAGCGCACCACCACCCCGGAGCCAGCGAGCGGCTTCCCCACCGCGGATGACTCAACTGAGTCCGATGAATCCCTGCGCGAAAGCGTGCAGAAGATTTCCATCGGCCTGTATGACTTCCTTGCGTCGACTCGCCGCCTCGGTGAGCGCCCGAATGCCAGGATGGACATTTCCCAGTCGGAAATGGAAGTACTGCACTTTATTTCGACCCACCCGGGCTGCGGCGTATCCGACATTGCACGCCTGCGTTTCCTGCGCCCGTCCAACGTTTCGGCAACAGTCCGCCGTCTACTCGACAACGGGCTGATTGAACGCGAGAACAATGCAAAGGATCGCCGTGCGCAGAACCTCTATGTCTCCAGCGATGGCGAGACCCTGCTGGAGCAACTTATCGACCACTGGGGTGCGCTGGTGTACGAAATTGTGCGGACGATGTCGCAAAAGGACGTGCGTGCGCTAATTAAGGCACTGCCTTCGCTGCTGAAGCTGGCGGAGCACTCGGAAAGCTATGTTGAGGAGCACCAGCGCCGCCAGGAGCCGTTCTAAAAGCGCGCCGCTAAACCCTTCTTACTAGGTACGATGATGCTCATGGCTATTACTTTGAAGAAGGCAAAAAACGTAAAGACCGCTCCATTGGTGGCCACCGGCCTCATCGGCGGCTGGCTCACCGCTCGCGAAACAGGCATTCGCCCGCTCGGTGGCGTCATCTTGGGCGCCGCCGGCGCATATGCAGCACGCACCTGGAACGCAAAGACCGGCGCCCTGGGAGCCACTGGTCTGGTGGCCGCCTACCTCGGCGCTTTCGGCCTCTCACACCCGCTGGCCAAGAAGATTGGCGCATGGCCGTCCGTCCTGACCGTCACCGCGCTGGCTGCTGGCGCAGCAGCAGTTGCCGACTCCAAGTAAGCAACAAGTAGACAAGCCGCTCTCCCGACTTAAAAGTCACACCGGGGAGCGGCTTTGGTGTGCCAATCTCAGCGTGCAGCCTCAATGGTCGGTGTTAACCTCAGACCTTAGCCACCTAGTCAAGGGCCTCCAGCAATTTCTCGAGGTGCGCGCGCACCCGGGGCCACGATTCCACGAAAGGCGGCAGCAGATCGAGGCTGTCGACGTCGTCAAGCGGAATCCAGCGCAGCTCTAGAGACTCTTCGTTCGGATGCGTCTCCAGCTCTTCGGCAGCTAGTGCGTAAACCGTGTGGTACTTCCAGCCGCCGGCGAGCTCGGGGCGGTCCGGATCGGCCGGGAAGGGGCCGGTGGTGACCTGCGTGTCGAGGATGCGAAGCTGATGCTCCAGCAGCCCAGTTTCCTCAGCCGTTTCACGCAGCGCGGTCGCCTCAGGAGTCTCATGAGAATCACAAGCCCCACCAGGAACACCCCACGTTAGGGGGAACGATGTCCAGTCAGCTCGATACTGCATAAGCACCGTGCGCTGAGGGCTCACAATCAGCAGCCCTGCAGCTCCGAAGCGTCCCCAGCAGCGCGTACCGTTGGGGCCGGCTGCCCAACCATTTCCATCCTGAAGCATGTCTCCACCCTACGCCAGATACCCTTGTGTTTTCCGTCACAAGCCCGAGCGACTAAGATTTGCAAGGAACTAACGTTGCTCTGAGCGGAGAGATTGTCGCAGGCGACTTCGGTCACGTCGGAAGGACACGTGCACATGGGTGAAACCACTTCAAGTGCGCCTCATTCCCGCGCCCACGACAAAAGCCGAAACCCATTCCACCGCAAGAATCGCGCTCCACGCCGAACTCGTTTCAGCGGTCGCACCACTCCCGGCGGCGAAAGCTTAGACACACACACTGCGGCTCAGGCGGCAAAGGAATCGAAAGATACTCCCGCCTCCACCCCGGCTCCCGAGAGCGCGGCACCATCAACTGCTCTGGACACTACAGAGTCCTCGGCTAATGCCCCAGCAACGGCCGCAACCCCAACAGCCCTGGCAGACTCTCCGCGCGATACAGACTTGCGCGTGGATGCCCTGGAGATTGGCCCGCGCAACCGGAGATTGACACGTTTTCTCGGTGAGCGCCTCTACGACAAACTCGGCCCGTCGGCCACGTATGTGCGCCGGTCAGCGTCATTTTTGATAACGTCACCGGGCCGATTGACCATAGTCGCCCTCATCCTCATCGTCGCTATCCTGGCAGCCGGCCTATCCATGTGGCAAACAACCTCGCAACGCCAGCAGCAGCTCACCCGAATTTCACAACTGAGCGAGCCGATGGCCAATGCCTCGCAGAATCTCTATGCCTCGCTGACGATTGCCGATGCGTCGGCCAACACCGCTTTTTCCCGCGGCACGCTCAACAGCAGCCAGGACTTGGTCAGCAACTTCGACGATGTCATCGCACAAGCATCCATGTCCGCTACCCGCGCAGCTACGGGCATTGAAAACGTCGATGATCCAGAGATGAAGGATGTCGCGACTGTACAGCGACTGTTGCCGGTCTACACCGGCATGGTCGAGACAGCTCGCGCGAATGCGCGCCAGGGCAACCCCGTCAGTGTCGCGTACCTCGCCTCTGCCTCAAACTTGATGCAGGTCCAGATTCTGCCAGCTGCAAAATCGCTCTACGAACGCACCAGTACCACCACTAATGAGGAGCAGCGCGAACTATCGAAACCACCTCTTTTCCCGATGTCAGGCCTGGCAGCGGCAATTTTGATGCTGCTAATCACACAGTGGTGGCTGACTCGCCGCACCGGTCGACTATTCAACGTCGGCCTGTTTGGTGCAACCATGCTGATGGCCATCGCACTTGTCGGTGTGGGAATCGCCACCACTCAGCCGTGGCAGTCTAACTCCCTCTTCGGAGAGCAGCGCCCGGACGTTCATGCCCTAACCCAAGTACGCATTGATGCCCAGCAGCTACGCGCCAGCGAAACCCTCGGCTTAGTGCGCCGTCAGCCCGCGGATGCGGAGTCCTTCTCGCAGTCGGTGCGCACCCTGGTCGGCGAGCTGGAAAGAGTGGACGCCAACGCGCCGGACGACGATGTCAGAGCCGCCATCCACGGTATCTACAGCTGGGAGTCCGGCCACAACCTGATGATGGGGCACTTGAGTTCAGGAGACTACGCCGGTGCGGTTCGCATCGCGACCGATGTGGATAATGCCAGCTCGTCGGCGACTGCGTTCAACCAGGTCGATGAGTCGCTACAGAATTCCATCGCCGAGTCCCGCCTGACCGCCCGTGAGAACCTCGACCAATCCCGTCGCGCTATCGCGGCACTGTCCCTCGCCACGGTTACGCTGACCGTCATCGCGGCAGTTCTGGTTGTTTTCGGCTTCCGACACCGGCTTCTGGAGTACCTATGATCGTTTCGTTCTCCCCGTCGCTCCACAGTCTCGCCGGTTGGCGGCGCAGGGCCGTCCTTGGTGCACTCGCCATCGCCGGGCTCACCGTCAGTGCCTGCGCGACCGATTCGCTTGCCGACGATCCCTACTCGCGCACAATCCTGGAGGCCACCGGTGACTTCCCCCTGCCACCGGGCGCGTTCTACGACAAAGCCTCCTCGAGGAAGCCTGCGGCAGAAGCCAACGCCCCAGATCTGTCCACACTCGCCCCCGATGACCAAACACCGGAAGAGCGAATCCCGGAGATTTACCAGCGCGGCCGCATCATCGTTGGTGTTGACCAATCATTGAACCTGCTCAGCTTCCGCGACTTCAGCACTGGAGAGCTCTCGGGGTTTGAAGTATCCCTGGCACAAGAGATTGCCCGGGACATCTTTGACAATCCCGATGCTGTCGAGTTTCGGTTCGTCGACAGCAACGAACGCACTGCCGCACTCGAAGACGGCACTGTCGATGTCGTTTTGCGCACTATGACGGTCACCGATGCCCGGCGCGAAAGGGTGCTGTTCTCCGCACCGTATTTGACAGCACGAGCTGGAGTTCTAGTCTCTTCGCCGGGTGGCGATGCTTCCCCCGAGGACGTCGAGGACGGTCGCATCTGCGTTTCCCGGGGATCCACTACCGAGGATTTGATTCGACGGCTCTCGCCGAACAATACGCTGCTGTTGGTCGGTAACTGGTCGGATTGCCTCATTTCACTTCAAAACAGCCAGGCAGAGATTGTCGTTGCCGATGACACCATTCTCGCTGGTATCAACGACCAAGATCCGGCCACCGCCATTGTCCAGCGGGGCTTGAACGAGGAAAGCTACGCGGCCGGTGTATCCAAGGGGAACCCAGGCCTAGTTCGCCAAATCAACGCGACCCTGGAGCGTATGGCGAGCGACGGCACCTGGCAGTCCCTCTACGACACTTGGTTCGGCCCCTTCCTGCCAAGCGGTACACAGCCATCGCCGCAGTACGGCGACGACGAAGACATACTTGGAATCTCCCCCACACCGGAAGCTGCTCCAGAAGGCGAGGTGGAAAACCGATGAGCGACGAAAACCAGTACTCCGAGCAAGCCCAGCATCCCCAGTACACGCCGGAGCCCCAGGAGGATGCTCACGCAGAGGCAGAGGCAGCTGCCACTCAGGCCGTCGCCTTCGACCCATTCGCCGATGAAGACGACGAACAAGAGCCCGGCACTGCCGCTGTCGCCTTCGACCCTTTTGCGGACGATGATGACGATGACGAAGAGTTCGATATCGCCGAATTGTTGGGGCGCGGGGGCTCGTCGTCAAGCGCGACGACCCAACCCGGCACCCAGACGCCAGATCCGTCGATGGCCTCGCACCGGAAAGCGTTGGAGGACTTCCGCCGGAGGCGATCGAATGCACACCGCGGACGCACTGTCGCCGACGGCATGGTACACCTGCCGTACATCACAACGCAGGATCCGCGCGATGCAGTAATGAGTGATGAGAAGATTCGAGCGACGAATAAGCCAGCGCCGAGCCTGAAAGCCGGCGATATCGTGGCGGATCAGTACGAGATTGTGGGACCGATTGCCCACGGTGGTCTCGGCTGGATCTATCTGGCGATTGACCACAATGTCTCGGATCGTTGGGTCGTGCTCAAGGGCATGATGGCAGCGAAAAACGAGAAGGATTTCGCCGTAGTCCAGGCGGAACGCGAGTTCCTCGCGGAAATCTCGCATCCGGGAATTGTGAAGATCATCAACTTCATCGATGAGACGGACGCCAACAGCGCCACCGGCTTCATTGTGATGGAGTACGTCGGCGGCCCGTCGTTACGCAAGCAGCGACGGAGCTACCCAGACGGCGTCATGCCCTGTGACCTAGCGATTGGCTACATCCTGGAGCTGCTCCCCGCGCTGGATTACCTGCACTCGCGCGGCGTTGTCTACAACGATTTGAAGCCGGACAACGTGCTGCTCAGCGAAGACCACGTCACGCTTATCGACGTTGGCGCGGTCACCGGCATCGGCGCCTACGGCCATATCTACGGCACGCCCGGTTTCCAGGCGCCGGAGATTGCCACGACGGGACCGACGATTGCCAGCGATATCTACACAGTCGGCCGCACGCTGGCCTCCCTGATTCTGAAGTTGCCGGCGACCAACGGCGTCTACGACCCGGGGCTACCCTCACCTGTCGAAGAGCCTCTATTCCGCCGTTTTTACTCGCTCTACCGCTTCCTACTACGCGCTTGCCACGAGAACCCGGAGGCTCGCTTCGGTTCTGCCGAAGAGATGAGTGTGCAGCTCATCGGCGTATTGCGCGAGATTCTGGCGGTGCGCGACGGCGTGCAATTCCCGCAGGCGGTGTCGAATTTCTCGCCGCAGCGTTCCACGTACGGCACCAAGCACCTGGTGTTCCGCACCGATCAGCTTGTCGACGGCATCACCCGCGGCGTGGAAATCACTCCGCAAGAAGTGACCTTCGCGCTGCCTGTACCACTGATTAACCCGACAGATCCGGGTGCGCGCATCTTGAGTGCCTCGTCGTTTACAGAGCCCAACGAACTTATCGAAACACTGACCAATGCGCTGTCCGAACCCGAGTATGGCTCTTCCGTGGAAATTCCACTGGGCATCGTGCGTGCGAAACTGGACCTCGGATTAATTGATGAGGCCCGCGACAGCCTCCGCGATGTCTCTGAACGTTTGCAGCGCGATTGGCGTTACCACTGGTACGAGGGCGTGACTTATTTGCTTCTCGACCAATTCAACGATGCCCTCGCCTCGTTCCACCACGTGCTGACGATGCTGCCCGGCGAGCCCGCCCCGAAGTTGGCGCTGGCAGCGACTCTCGAGTTGATTCAACAGCGCTTGGGCATCGCCAACGCATCTCTCCTCGAGCCCGCTGTCGCCCGCGCCGCCGCGAACTTGAGCAGCGCGCTGGATAATGTCGCTGCCGATACGCCCGAGATCTTCTCCCCCGCCTGGGCCAGCGAGTCCCTGTCGCCTCAGACGATTCGTTTCAACACCCTGCGTCTCTACGCCGTCGTGTGGGCGGCCAACCCGACGACGGTATCCTCCGCCTTCGGGCTAGCTCGTCAGCTGGCCTCTGAGCGCCAACACGAAATGGCTATCTCCCAGCTTGACCGCGTACCCGGTAACTCCCGTCACCATCGCATGGCACGTTTGACGACGATTCTGATGCTCACCTCAGGGATGCCCTCCGAGTTAACTGAATCGAGAATTCGCCGTGCTGCGCGTCGTCTGGTGGAGCTGCCGACGAATGAACCGCGCATGCCACAGCTGCGCATCGCCGTGATGGCGTCCGCGCTGAACTGGTTGCGCAGCTCGAACCTCGACCATGCAGCTAGCTCCAATGGTCTTTTCGATGCGCCCTTTACCGTGGCCGGCCTGCGTGAAGGATTGGAAAAAGACTTACGGATGCTGGCACGCTCTTCGCAGTTTCCGCGACACCGCTACAACTTGGTGGATATCGCAAATCTCATTCGGCCACGGACTTGGCGTTAGCTCTCTAACAGCTCCTTACCGAACCTGGTCAAACATGCTGTTGTGGGCCTGAGCGCCACCCCAGAATTGGTGAATAAAGAGAGAATTGCCTTTCGTGGTTTAAGATATCCTCTATGTTTGCCTCTTCGAAATCCTCTCTCCGCAGCGCTAAGCGCGTAATTATCAGCGCTGCAGCCCTCACCACCGCCTTTGGTATTGGGGCCGGCACTGCCGTTGCCCTGCCGGTTTCTCCAGACCTGCAGTCGCTTAGCCAGAGTGTTCGGGACCTCAAGCTGCCGGAGATCTCGACTCTGAATTCGGGCGACCTTGCCCCTGAGCTCTCTGAGGTACTGGATTCCTCTTCGGTGAAGCTGCCGGATTCGGTCGTCGCTCTGATTAATGAAAACTTCAAGTTCGCTGAAAACAACAAGCAGGTGGCGGACAAGGTCAAAACTCAGCTGCTGAACGCCATCGACAGCCTGCCGTTGCCAGCTGCACAGAAGGCCGAAGCCACCCGCGTCGTCAACGAGATTTTCGGTTTGCTGGGGGGCCAGGACGAGCCGTCGCAGCCTGAGCCGGCGCCTGCCCCTGCTCCACAGCCAGAGCAGAAGCCACGCCCTGAACCACGCCCAGAGCCAAACAACCCGTGCCCGCCGAGCGCCCGCGCATGCGTTGACCTGGCTAACCAGAAGACCTGGCTGCAGGAAAATGGCAACATCACCTACGGTCCGGTGCCAATGTCCTCCGGTATGCCGGGTTACGAAACCACCCGCGGCCACCTGAGCGTTACCCGCAAGGTCCGCGATGAGTGGTCCCGTCCTTACAACGGTCCGATGCCGTTCTCGGTGTACTTCACCAACGACGGCGAAGCTTTCCACGAGGGCTCTGTTAATCAGATGTCCCACGGCTGCATCCACCTGAACCACGATGATGCTGTGAAGTACTTCGATACCCTGCAGGTCGGCGACGGCGTCTACATCTGGTAGTTAGCTGCGCTGATGCGTTGAAACGATGACCGGGTGACTGAGCCTGTTGAGGCATAGGCGCAGTCGCCCCGGCGGTGAAAAATGAGCTCGCCCCACTAGGTTCTTCCAGTTTGGAAGGCAGTGGGAGCGAGCTCATTTTTGTTGAGTTACAGCTGCCGATTCAACAGATGGGGCATCTAGCAGCCGTCGATTACGGAGGGTTACAGGAGCCCCTGCCTACTCGTCAGTGCCCCTGCCTCAAAACCTACTCCACGAAGCTCATTGCGTAGCGAGCAATGGCCAGTTCCTCATTGGTCGGTACCACGAAGACCTTGACCTTCGAGTCCTCCGCCGAAATCAGACGCGGGCCGTCATTCGGCTGGGAGTTGAGCTCGTCATCAATCTTGATACCGAAGTTCTCAAGCTCAGCCATCGAATCACGGCGAATACCGACATGGTTCTCACCGACACCTGCGGTGAAGGTGATGGCATCGAGGCGGCCGAGAATCAGCATGTAAGAACCAATGTAGCGGCGCAGCTGGTGGACATACATCTGGTATGCAGCCCAAGCATCCGGGTCGTGGTCATCCATGCGCTCCTGCAGAACCCGGAAGTCATTGACACCAGAGACACCCTTCAGACCGGACTGGCGGTTGCACAGATTGTCGATCTCGTCGATGCTCATGCCGTTGCGGTAGAGGTGGAAGATGACGCCCGGGTCAATGTCACCGGTACGAGTGCCCATCATCAGACCAGCCAGCGGGGTCAGCCCCATCGAGGTATCCACCGCCTGGCCACCTCGGATAGCCGCACACGACGCACCATTACCCAGGTGCAGCGTAATCTGGTTGATTTCCTCTGCCGGCTTATTCAGAAGGTCCGGCACCTGCTTGGAAACAAACTCATGCGAGGTGCCGTGGAAGCCGTAACGACGGATATCAAACTTCGATGCGACCTCTGCGTTGAGCGGGTACAGAGCAGCAGCTGGCGGCATGGTGTGGAAGAAACCAGTGTCGAAGACGGCGACGTGAGGCACGTCCGAAAGCAGCTTGCGAGACTCCTCGATGCCTACGATATTGGCCGGGTTGTGCAGCGGCGCCAGCGGAATAAGGTCGCGGATCATGCCGACGATTTCGTCGGTAATCAGCTCCGGTCCAGAGAACAGGCGACCACCGTGAACGACGCGGTGACCGACGGCCGCAATATCCACCGACTCCGGACCAACACCGTGCTCATCCATCAGCTCGAACGCGCGGTCAAGACCACTGGCGTGGTCAGCGATCGGCTCAGTGATTTCAATCTTCTGTCCGGAGAACTTCAGATTAATAATGCCGTCTTCTTCACCAATGCGCTCCACCAGACCGGAGACATACGGCGGCTGCGTTGAGTCCTTCTCCGGATCTACCAGCTGAAACTTGATAGAGGAGGAACCGGAGTTCAAAACAAGTACGTGACGGGACATAATAATTAGTTTCCTCCAGCCTGAATAGCGGTAATTGCAACCGTGTTGATGATGTCCGGCACCGTGGCGCCACGGGAAAGGTCGTTGACCGGCTTGTTCAAGCCCTGCAGAATCGGGCCGATTGCCAATGCACCACCACAGCGCTGGGCAATCTTGTAACCGATGTTACCGGCGTCCAGATCCGGGAACACGAAAACAGTTGCCTTACCCGCAACGGAGGAATCCGGCATCTTCTTCGCAGCCACAGACGGGTCAATAGCAGCATCGAACTGCAGCGGACCATCGACAGCGAGCTCCGGAGCCAGCTCCTTGGCCTTGGCCAGACCCGCCTTCACACGGTCCACATCCTCACCTGTGCCGGATACTCCAGTGGAGTAGCTCAGCATGGCGACGCGGGCATCGATGCCGAAGGAAGCTGCAGTCTCGGCGGATACCACCGCGATTTCACCCAGCTGTTCCGGAGCAGGCTTCGGCAGCACCGCACAGTCCGCAAAACCCCACAGCGAGTTGTCCATAACCATGAGGAACAGTGACGACACCGTGGAAGCCGACGGCTTGGTCTTAATGATTTGCAAGGACGGACGAATGGTGTGCGCAGTTGTGTGGGCTGCACCGGACACCATGCCGTCGACAAGCCCATTGTGAATCATCATCGTCGCGAAGTAGGAGATGTCCCGCATCGTCTCACGGGCCTGCTCCAGCGTGACCCCCTTGGCCTTGCGCATCTCTGCGAACTGTTCCGCGAACTGCTCAACATATTCGGAGGTCTGCGGGTTCCAGAGATGGGCGGCGTCGATGTCAAAACCCAGTTCGGCGGCGCGTGCCTTCATCGCATCCGGGTCGCCGAGGATAGTGAGCTCACAGATGTCCTCGCGCAGGAGGTAATCAGCGGCTTCAAGAATGCGGTCATCGTCCCCCTCTGGCAGCACAATGTGGCGTTTATCAGCCTTGGCGCGCTGCAATAGCCACCACTGGAAACGCTGTGGAGTCATCACTGCGGTGACCTCGCGGCTTACGACCTTGCGCAGCCCCTCAGCATCGTCAACGGCAACAACGGGAACGTCGAGCTCGAGAGTCTTAGCAGCCTCAGCTGCCTCCTCCCCTGTAAGGACAACTGCGAGTACCTCGCTGTGACGCTGAGCTGCACTGCTGAGAGCCAAACGAACGCGAGCCTTTGCGGCCTCTGTGTGGCAGCCCTCGCCGCCAGCGACAACGATGACACCGGCGCCGGCGACGGTGGCAATGCGGAAGTCAAAACCGAGGTTGCCGGAGCCGGTCAGAACAGCCGCCCCCTCGTTAGCAGCGCGGTCAGCCTCAACAGCACTGACGATGGTGTCAAGCGCGAATTCCGGATCCACAACAACCTGATCCACGGTGGCGCCGTGCGCCCCACCGACAGTGTGGAGGCAACGTGCCCCACCCAGTGCCTCAGACAATGCCGTAATGACATCTTGCAGATTGTCTGCGCGGTCCACTGAAGTAATCAGGACTGCGGAGTTGTTGGTGGACGCTTGGGCGTTCTTATCGCTCACCGACGTTCCTTTCTCGCACTGCGCTTAATCGTTGACTTATTTAAACGTTGACTTGGCTCGAGCCGTTGGACTGCCGGAGGCTCAAGATCATGCTGAGCTTCTAATCCTGCTGAATCTAATCCCGCTGAGTCCCAAATCATTATTTTCATCTTATTGTGAGTCACCTTACATCTCACGGCGGACTCAAACCTCTTTGGTTACCCCTGGTAGCCACACTTTTCCCCGCAGATTCCAACAATTTTCCCGCATAATCGCGGGTTTTATGCGGTTTTTCTAGTGAACTAGCCCAAATTCCCACATTAGACGTGACTAAGGTCACATTTAGTTTTGTATGCCTTCAAAAGCATCTCACCGATGATGTGATGCTCGCCTCTCGATTTTTCGTAAGTTATCGCTACGATTGGGGGCGCTACCATTGGGAATGTCGAATAAACCGATAGCTCACCAATAACTCCTTTCCCCCACGAGGTCACCGCTGGCAGCTACTTACGCCGCGGCCTCGTGGCCGTCGTAAAGCATTAGAGAAAGAAGGACACACTTCATGAATCGCCCGCTCCGCGTTGCCGTAATTGGCTCTGGCCCGGCCGGTGTTTATGCTTCCGATGCACTGATGAAATCCAGTACTGACGTGGAAGTCGATCTGTTTGAAAAGATGCCGGCTCCATTCGGTCTAATCCGCTACGGCGTCGCCCCCGACCACCCACGCATCAAGGGCATCATCATGGCCTTGCACCGCGTGATGGAAAAGCCGGAGCTGCGCCTATTTTCCAACGTTGAGTTCGGCAAGGACATCACACTCGACGAATTAAAGGAGCATTACGACGCCGTCATCTTCGCCACCGGTGCCGTCGGCGACCGCGCACTGCCAACGCCGGGAGCGGACCTGCCGGAGCACTTCGGCGCAGGCGAATTCGTGGGCTTCTACGACGGCAATCCACTCTTTGAGCGCACCTGGGACCTTTCGGCGGAGTCCGTGGCCGTCGTCGGTGTCGGCAACGTCGCGCTGGATGTCTCTCGAATCCTGGCGAAGACCGGTGAGGAACTGCACGTCACAGAGATTCCGGACAATGTCTACGAGGTTCTGAAGACAAATAAGGCCAAGGAAGTCCACGTCTTCGGCCGCCGCGGCCCGGCACAGGCAAAGTTCACTCCGCTGGAGCTCAAGGAGCTCGACTACTCACCGAACGTCGAGGTCGTTGTCGATCCGCGCGATATTGATTACGACTCCGCATCCGAGATTATGCGTCGCAACTCCAAGATCACTGACCAGGTCTGCACCATCCTGGAGAACTACGCCATCCGTGAGCCAAAGAACGCACCGCACAAGCTCTACATTCACTTCTTCGAGTCGCCAGTGGAAATCCTCAGCGAGGAGGGTACCGACGGCCAGCAGCATGTGACAGGCTTGCGCACTCAGCGCATGGAATACGACGGTGCTGGCGGGCTGCGGCCGACCGGCGAGACCACCGACTGGAAGGTCGGCGCTGTCTACTCCGCCGTGGGCTACCGCTCTGATGCGCTGCCGGGTATCCCGTTCGACAACGTGAAGAATGTCATTTCCAACGTCGGTGGTCGAGTCATCGAATCCGATAACACCGAGGATGAAGCAGCCGAGGCCATCACTGGCCTCTACACCACCGGTTGGGTTCGCCGCGGACCGGTCGGCCTGATTGGTAATACCAAGGGCGATGCCAACGAGGCCGTAGCCAATCTGCTGGCCGATGCCGCCGAGGGCAAGAAATTCAACCCGTCGAAGCCGGAGTTGTCCGCTGTCAACGAGCTGCTGGAGTCCAAGGGTATCGACTACCTGGACTGGGAAGGTTGGCACAAGCTCGATGCTGCCGAACGCACCGCCGGCGAGGCCGAGGGTCGCGAACGCAAGAAGTACGTCGAGTGGGATGAGATGGTCACCCACTCCAAGGGCGAGTAACGGCGAGTAACTAGGACGGATAAAAAGCGTCGGCTACGCCACTACCTTCACGTCCGTGTACGCGGCGCGCGAGTCCCAGCGGCAGCACACAATCGGCGCCAACAGCTCGGCCAATGGCTCACCAAAAGCCACCTGACCAGCACCGTCGGCAGCGCCTGCATCGATGACTCGATCCCACAATAGGCCCGGCGCGGTAAACAGCGGCACCACTACGAGTCCGCGTCCGCGCTTGGCCGCGCGCTCCTGCGCCGCGGCCACAGCATCGGCTCCCTTGATTTTCTCAGGACCGACCACGAATGCCGCGCTCACATGTCCCGGCAGCATCCCGCCAAGGTTTGCCGCAAACTGGTGCACCGCCGCATTGGCATCCTCATCAGAGGAGCCGACCCCCATCACCAGCGCATCGACCGGCCAGGAAAAAGATGCATTCTCCGCCGCTTCGATGATTCGCTTTACGACGGCGCGCTTCGTGCCGTCGCCAAGCCCGAGTCCTTCAGCCACTGTGATGTCAACACCATGCCGATCGCAGAGTCGAACCTGCTCGGGAACGTCGACTCGCGAGTGGAACGCATCGGTGAACAGCAGCGGTACGGCCAGTGCCTGAGTCTCGCCGGCAGCGGCGAGCTCGGCACAGACGGTATCCAGTGAGGGCTCGTCGAGGTCCAGCCAGGCGAGGCGAATCTGAGAGGGCGCATCCAGACGGGTGAGCGGCATCTTCTCGCGCACGAGCGCGACCACGTCTTCGAGCACCGGTTTGGTCTCTGAGTGCCGAGAACCGTGCGCAAGCAGAATCAGTGCGGTCATCGATGGTCTCCTCAGGCTCGCTAGCTGTGCTTTCTGGTTTCTCTACCTGGCAGCTCTACTGGGCAGCGCCACGCACGAGGCCTGCGGTGAGGGTGTCACCGGTGCCCGGCTCGATGAGCAGGAACGCACCGACACGACCACCGACGCGGTAGACATCGACCGGCAGCGGCTGTGCGACCTCGACGGTGATCTCAGCGACGTCGTTGACTGCAAGCTGATCAGCCACACCGGTGGGCTCACCGGTTTCGATGTCGATGAGCGCATCGACGGAAGCGATACGACCACGCACCAGCGCGGCACCGTAGCGCACCTCTACGACGCGACCGACTGCCAACGGCTTGTCTGCAAGGTGGACGGCCACGGCGGAGAAACGGCGCACGTCTTCCGGGCGCGTGCCACTGATGAGGTCGCCACGGGCTAGGTCGAACTCGGCATCCAGGCTGATGGCCACCGACTGGCCGGCCACGGCCTCAGTGACATCCTCAGCTGCCACGGTGATCTTCGTGACCGTAGCCTGACGGTTGGCGTCTACGGAGACAACATCGCCCACACGCACGCTACCTGCGGCGATACGGCCGGCGTAACCACGGTATTCAGTGGCGTGATCGCGAATGACATAGTCGATGGGCAGGCGCAGGTCAGCCTCGGCATCGGTTTCCAGGTCGGCACCGATGTTGAGGTTTTCCAGCAGCTCCAGCACGGTCGGACCCTCGTACCACGGAGTGTGCTCAGAAGAATCGACAATGTTGTCGCCGACCAGAGCCGACACTGGAACAACGAAGGTGTTCTGCAGACCCAGGCGCTCTGCTAGTGCTGCCACATCCGACTCAATCTTGCGGAAGGCCTCTTCGCTGTAGTCCAGCAAGTCAATCTTGTTGACAGCAAAGATTACGTGGCGAACACCCAGCAGACCGGCCACCGTTGCGTGACGCTTGGTCTGCGTCACGACGCCGTTGCGCGCGTCGATAAGCAAAACGACGGCCTCGGCGGTGGACATACCAGTGATGGTGTTTCGGGTGTACTGCTCGTGACCAGGGCAGTCAGCGAGGATGAACGAGCGGACGTCGGTGGCGAAGTAGCGGTAGGCGACGTCGATGGTGATGCCCTGCTCGCGCTCGGCCCGCAGACCGTCGACCAGCAGCGACAGGTCAGGGTTTTCCTGACCGCGCGCCTGTGAGGAGGCGACGACGGCCTCGTACTGGTCAGCGAGGATGTTCTTCGTGTCGTGCAGCAGGCGACCGACGAAGGTGGACTTACCGTCGTCCACGGAGCCAGCGGTGCACAGGCGAAGAGTGCGACGAGCGCGAGTGGCGCGGTCAGCGGTAATCAGGGTAGCTGGGGAATTTGGCTGGCTCATCAGAAGTAACCTTCCTTCTTGCGGTCTTCCATGGAGGATTCGGACAACTTGTCATCTGCGCGGGTAGCGCCGCGCTCGGTGAGCTTGGATGTGCGAAGTTCCTCCATGACCTCCGCAATAGTGGTGGCAGTCGATTCGACAGCGCCGGTGCAGCTCATGTCACCGACAGTGCGGTAGCGGACAGTGCGAACCTCGAGGGTCTCGCCGTCGCGGGGGCCACCCCACTCGCCCGGCGCCAACCACATACCGCCGCGGTTGAACACCTCACGCTCGTGGGCAAAGTAGATGGGCGGCAGTTCGATGTCACGGGCTTCGATGTAGGCCCAGACGTCGGCCTCGGTCCAGTTCGAGATTGGGAAAACGCGAACGTTCTCTCCGGCGGCGTGGCGACCGTTGTAGAGACCCCACAACTCAGGGCGCTGACGGCGTGGATCCCAACCACCGAAGGAGTCTCGGACGGAGAACACGCGCTCCTTGGCGCGGGCCTTCTCCTCATCGCGGCGGGCGCCACCGAGAACGGCATCGTAACCACGGTTGGCAATGGTCTCCACCAGCGGCACTGTCTGCAAGGGGTTACGGGTGCCGTCGGCACGCTCGGTGAGCACGCCGCTGTCGATCCAGTCTTGGACCTTGGCTACGTGCAGCTTGATGCCCGGCTGAGCGGCAATCTTGTCGCGGAATTCAATAACTTCGGGGAAGTTGTGGCCGGTGTCGACGTGGAGCAGCTCCAGCGGGATACCCGCCGGTGCGAAGGCGCGCTTGGCCAGCTCGAGCACGACGACGGAATCCTTTCCGCCGGAGAAAAGTAGTGCCGGACGGTCGAACTGACCGGCGGTCTGGCGAATAATGTCGATGGCCTCGGCTTCGAGCTCGGCAAGCCGCGGGTCGAGGCGGTTTTGTACGGAAACGGTGGTTGAGCTAGTCATGGGGGTTCTTTCTGTTGGGCTGTGTTGGCTGTTGTAACTGCGCTGTTTTAGCTGATATCGGTTATCGGCGGGCGGCTAGTGGCTGGCGGCAAGTAGCTGTCTGCTAGCCGCTCGAACTAGAGGTGCAATCCGCACTCAGTCTTCTCGGAGCCCGCCCAGCGACCCGAGCGCGGATCCGCACCCTCTGCCACTCGCGCGGTGCATGTCGCGCAGCCAATCGACGGGAACCCCTGTTGCGTCAGCGGATGCACAATGAGGTCGTTGTCCTCGATGTACTGGGCAACATCCTCATCTGTCCAGGTGGCCAACGGGTTGAGCTTGATGCGACCAGTCTTGTCGATCTCCAGTACCGGCGTGTGTGCGCGGGTCGGCGCGTCGACGCGCTTCAGACCTGTGACCCAGCCCTCGTAGGGGCGCTTCACGGCAGACAGCGGCTCGACCTTCCGCAATGCGCAGCATCGCGTCGGGTCGGTCTTGTACAGATCAACGCCCTCTTCGGCGTCCTGCTCGGCGCGGGTGCGCTTCGGCTCAATCGACAGCAGTCGGTTGTCGTAACGCTGTGCGACCTGCTCTGCCACGTCGAGGGTCTCCGGGAAGTGGTAACCGGTATCCAGGAAAATCAGATCTGCCTCCGGCGCGTGCCGAGCAGCCAGTTCCGCCAACACTGTGTCCTGCATCGACAGGGTCACAGCCAGTGGCGTGTGCAGGTGCTCCGCACCCCATTCCAGTACTTCCCCAGCAGTGGCGGTCTCCAGCTTGGAACCCCACTCCAGTGCGAGCTCAATCAGACGGCGAGCAGTTTCCGGGTTGTCCAGCGCGTCTTCACGCGCGAGCGCCTCCTGAGTCTTAATGACCTCAGCGGTTTTCAGTCCCGTGCTCATGACGCCACCTTTCTATCGATATGTCCGTGCAGTTTCACTGTGAATACCCGGCAGCATTCGCGGCATTGCCAGGCGTAATCGGTTTCCAGGTCGGGCCACAGATCATCACCGCCGCAGTAAGGGCAATGCATCACCGCACCCCGGTTCGGATTGGGGTGTGCGCTTCGGCCACCGATTCCCAGTCGCGCTGGCGTCTCGTCTTTTTCGCTTGACGACGGCCCCTGCGACCGAACCCCATTGGGAGATTCACTCACTTCAGGTCCTCCTCATCAGCGCGGACAATCCACTCGCGGAACTGTTCACCCTCGTGGCGCTGCTCCTTGAAGTGATTGACGACGCGCTCGATGTAGTCACCCAGTTCTGCCGAGGTGACCTTGTGTCCGCGAACCTTGCGGCCGAAGTTGGCATCGAGCCCCAGCGAACCACCGAGGTGAACCTGGAAACCCTCGACACGGTTGCCCTCGTCGTCGGTGACAATCTGCCCCTTGAGTCCGATGTCGGCAATCTGCGTGCGGGCGCAGGCATTCGGGCAGCCATTGAGCGCAATGGTGATTGGGACGTCGAGGTCACCGAGGCGTTCCTCCAAGTCGCCCACCAAATCAATTGCGCGCTGGCGCGTGGTGACAAGTGCGAGCTTGCAGAACTCTAGGCCGGTGCAGGCCAGGATGCCCCGTCGGAAAGCAGAAGGCTTGGCAGACAGGCCAATTTCGTCGAGTTCTGCGAGCAGGGAGTCGACCTGGTCGTCGGCGACGTCGAGGAGAATGAGCTCCTTCATCACGGTGGTGCGGACGCGGGAAACACCGTGGCGCTCGGCGATGTCGGCGAGCTTGACCAGGTCAGAGCCCGGAACACGGCCAACAGCGGGCTTAACACCGACGTAGTTGAGACCGTCGGCCTGCTTGTGCACGCCGATGTGGTCCCGGTCGCCCTCGAAAGGTTCGGGTGCGGGGCCGTCGATAAGCTTGCGGTTGAGGTAGTCGTCTTCGAGTACCTGGCGGAACTTCTCCGCGCCCCATTCGGCAACGAGGAACTTCAGACGCGCACGATTGCGCAGGCGACGGTAGCCGTAGTCCCGGAAGATGCGGCACACACCCGCCCATACCTCGGGAACCTCGTCCTCTGGGATCCAGGCGCCGAGACGCTGGGCGAGCATCGGGTTGGTGGAGAGACCACCACCGACCCAAACGTCGAAACCGGGGCCGTGCTCTGGATGATTGACACCGACGAAGGCAACGTCCTGGACCTCGTGGGTGACATCGAGACGCGGGGAACCGGAAACTGCCGACTTAAACTTACGCGGTAGGTTGGAGAACTCGTCGCCGGAGAGGTACTCCTCCTTGATGCGGCGGATGGCGTTGGTGCCGTCGACAATTTCATCGGCCGCAACACCGGCAACCGGGCTGCCTAGAATAACGCGGGGAACGTCGCCGCAGCCAAAGTTGGTGTCGAGACCAACTCGCTCAAGGCGGTCCCAGATCTCCGGCATATCTTCGACGCGAATCCAGTGCAGCTGGACGTTCTGGCGGTCGGAGAAGTCCGCAGTGTCGCGGGCGAAGTCGCGGGAAATCTCGCCGATGGTGCGAATGCCCTCGGTGGTGGTCTGGCCACCGTCGAGGCGGACGCGGAGCATAAAGTACTTGTCCTGCAGCTCGGCGTTGGTCTTCACGCCGGTGTGCTCACCGCTAAGCCCCTGCTTGCGCTGGGTGTAGAGGCCAATCCACTTAAAGCGAGGCGCTAGGTCCTCCGCGGGGATGGAGTCAAACCCCTGCTTGGAGTAGATGTCGATAACACGCTGCTTAACGGCGATGCCAGCATCTTCTTTCTTAATGCGCTCGTCGTCGTTAAGTGGCTCGCGGCCGTCGATAAGCCACTGCCCCTGTGGCTTCGGTGCGCGCTTCTTACGTCGGGTAGCCGCTGCGGAAGCTGGACGCTCGGCGGTTTTCGTAGGAGAGCTCATGGGGAATCTACCGAATCACTTTCGTTTTGTTCTCGTTGACCGAATTAGTTTCTAATCTTTATAGACCGTTTGGTCTACGTTGCATTGCAGGCAACATTAGACCGACCAGTCTGGCTAGTGCAAGCCGGGACACGCTCGGATACCTAGCGGACCCCCGCTTCGCCCACGCGGACACCGTTTTTCGCACCCACTTTGACACCTTCAGAAGCATCCTCGGCCCCGGCATCAACCGAAGCGGGTGATGGAGATCCAGAACTAGGCACATCAGCCGAGGAAGACTGAGAAGTCGGCTCAAGCTGGATCCGCTGACGAAAACCCGGAAGAGTGTCGTGCGAACGCGCCCACAGCACCAGCGCGACGACAACAAAAGCCCACACAAGCAGCACCGTTGCCAGCACGCCCCCAGAAACCAGCGACGAAAACAGAGTGCGAATATTCAGCCCCACCAACACGCCGCCGATCGCAATTCCAAGCAGCCGCGGATTAATGCGCCCCACCAGGTACGCAGCCAAGGGGGCCGCAATCACACCACCACACAACAAACCAATTACCGGTGCAGCATGCTGGGTGAATTCCTCCCGCAGCTTGGGCAAAAAGCCCAGTACAGCCGCCGAGGCAACGAGAAATTCCGCCGCAGAGACAGTACCGATAATCTTGCGCGGCTGGTCAGCCTCAGCGCCGAGCAAAGTTGAGGTGGTAACAGGCCCCCAACCACCACCTCCAGTGGAATCAAGCAGGCCACCAAAGAGCCCCAGCGGAGCGAGCTTCTTCGGCCCCCAGGCCTTCTTCTTGCGCTTAACACTGGCCAAAAAGGCGAAGCGGATAATCACCCACAGACCGAGGAAAAGCAAGATTGTCGAGGTCACAGGCGTCGCAGCATCACCGTCGAGATTCGCCAAAAAGGTCGCACCAATAAAGGCACCGATAGCACCCGGCACGCCAAGACTCAGCGCGCGTCGCCAGTCGACATTGCCGAATCGCCAGTGTGAAATACCGGAGGCCAGTGTCGTACCCACCTCTGCTACGTGAACCACCGCCGACGCAGTGGCAGCACTACTACCAGCGACAATAAACAGCGAAGTAGCGGTGACACCGAAAGCCATCCCCAGAGTGCCATCGACTAATTGCGCGCCAAGGCCGATTAGCACGAAGACTATGAGTTTTTCCATGACAAGCCCTTCCCCGCTTACCCAACCAGAGCCTGCCGTTGCCACGACGTCCGCACGACAAGCTCTTTTAGACCTCGTTCAGCAGAAGCAATACGCAGCAAAACCCTCTCAAGCCAAAGCAGTGATTCTTGCGGTGTTTTGTGTTTGCTTTTTGTAGACCAGTTTGTCTATATTCTGTTTCAGCAAGCATAGACCGATTGGTCTACGATAAGCAATCGCGACAAAGAAAACGTAGAAAAAGGATTCCACCCAATGACCAACGACCAGACTGCAGCCCAGAACACGGCCGCTTCCTCACTGCCCGATCTCGCCAACTCCACCACGCCGCTGCGTGTAGCCGTGGTTGGCTCGGGTCCGGCCGGTATCTACGCCTCCGACGCGCTGATGAAGTCCGGCCGCGATGTCGCCATCGACCTCTACGAGCGCCTTCCAGTGCCGTTCGGCCTCATCCGCTACGGTGTTGCGCCAGACCACCCGCGAATCAAGGGCATCATTAAGTCCCTCCACCGAGTGCTGGACAAGCCGCAGGTTCGACTACTGGGCAACGTGGACGTCGGCAAGCAGGTCAGCGTTGATGAACTGCGCCAGTTCTACGACGCCATCATCTTCGCCACTGGCGCGACCGGCGACCGTGATCTGAACATCCCGGGCTCGGACCTGCCGGAGCACTACGGCGCCGGTGAGTTCGTAGGTTTCTACGACTCCCACCCGGAGTTTGCTCGCGAATGGGACCTCTCTGCTGAGTCGGTCGCTGTGATCGGCGTCGGTAACGTGGGCCTCGACGTCGCCCGTATTCTCGCCAAGACTGCCGATGAGCTGCACGTCACCGAAATCGCCGACAACGTCTACGACGGCCTGGCAAAGAATGCCGCCCGCGAAGTCCATGTCTTTGGCCGTCGCGGTCCGGCTCAGGCAAAGTTCACTCCACTGGAGCTGAAGGAACTGGACCACTCTGACACCATTGAGGTTGTCGTGAATCCGGAGGACATCCAGTACGATGCCGCCTCCGAAACGTCCCGTCGCGAGTCCAAGATCACCGATCAGGTCTGTACGATTCTGGAAAACTACGCCATCCGCGAGCCAAAGGGCGCCCCGCACAAGCTCTTCATCCACTTCTTCGAGTCCCCGGTCGAAATCATCGGCGAGACCGGTGAGGATGGAGTACAGCATGTCAGCGCTATCCGCACCGAACGCACTGAACTCGACGGCGAGGGTGGCGTCCGTGGCACCGGCACGTTCACCGAATGGCCGGTCGGTGCGGTCTACCGTGCAGTCGGCTACCGCTCCGACGCAGTCACCGGCGTACCGTTCGACACCGGCACCCACACCATCCCAGATGCCGGCGGACGCGTGCTTGACGACGTCGACGGCAACCACATCCAGGGTCTGTACACCACCGGCTGGATTCGCCGTGGCCCGGTCGGGCTAATCGGTAACACCAAGGGCGACGCCAACGAAACTGTCGGCAACCTCATCGCCGACTGGGAGGCAGGCCGCCTGGTCGCACCTGCAAAGCCCACGCATAACGACGTCGACGAGTTCCTGGCCAACAAGGGCCTCCAGGTCACCACCTGGGAGGGCTGGCACGCACTCGACGCCGCCGAACGTGCAGCGGGCGAAGCCGAAGGCCGCGAGCGCAAGAAGCTGGTCGAGTGGGCCGACATGGTTGCGGCCTCCACGGTCGTCGCAAAGCAGCCAGATGCCGATGACGTGGCCGAAGCTGTACACGAAGCGGTTGTGGAGACTGTCGCCAGCTAGCGCGTCGGGTCTAACCGGGCAGTTGATTGTGCACGTCAGTCGGTCTTCGGATTAGAGTTAATACATGGCTTATCATGCAGACTCATCCAACCTGGACGTCAAGGAAGTTCTGACCTGGGAAGGCTTCGGCGTCGCCTCCCGTGAACTGGCACAGCAGATTGTCGATTCGGGCTACGAGCCGGAGATCATTATCGCCGTGGCCCGCGGTGGTCTTCTACCTGCAGGTGCACTCAGCTACACCATGGGCGTCAAGCTCTCTGACGCCATTAACGTCGAGTTCTACACCGACGTGGCGGAGACCCTACCGGATCCGGTTTTGTTGGAACCGCTGCTGGACATCGAGTCGATTTCCGACCGCCGTCTGCTGGTCGTTGACGATGTCGCAGACTCCGGTCGCACGCTGCACCTGGTGCTCGATCTGCTTAAGACCCACGGTGCGGAAGTACGCTCCGCTGTGCTCTACGGCAAGTCCCGCTCGGAGATTGCACCGGACTATGTCTGGAAGCACACCGATGACTGGATCGTCTTCCCCTGGTCGGCCGAGCCACCGGTACAGAAGTCCAAGTAGATCAAGTAGCTTACGCACCATAGCGGGCAAACAAAAAAGTGCGCTGCGGGGCCGGTTATGGCCGTACCGCAGCGCACACTAGGTCGTCGAACTAGCCCAGTTCGACGACCTTAATCTTTGATGCCGCCTCCGATGCACGCTCACGAGCAGCATCGACAGAATCCGCGGTTGAAACAGCAACGCCCATGCGGCGACGCGGGCCAGCGACCGGCTTACCAAAGATACGAATATCAGTCTCCGGAATAGCCATGGCCTCCGTCAGCCCGGTGTAACCCGGCTGCTCGATGTCAGCACCGCCGTAGACCACAGCGGAGGCTCCCGGGGACACCAGCGTGACGTCGATAGGCAGACCCAACACTGCACGCGCGTGCAGCTCGAACTCAGAGAAACGCTGGGTGCCCATGGTGACCATGCCGGTGTCGTGCGGACGCGGGCTGACCTCGGAGAACCACACCTCATCGCCGCGGACAAACAGCTCGACGCCGAAGATACCGCGACCGCCCAGCGCGTTGGTGATGCGCGCGGCGACAGAGCGCGCATTGTCCAGGGCGTTTTCACTCATGGCAGCCGGCTGCCATGACTCAACGTAGTCGCCGTCCTGCTGACGGTGCCCAATGGGCTCACAGAACCACGTTGCCCCCTCGCCGGTCTCCGGATCAACGGAGCGCACGGTCAGCAGCGTGATCTCGTAGTCGAAATCGACGAAGCCCTCCACAATGACGCGGCCGGACTCGACGCGGCCGCCACTCATGGCATAATCCCACGCGGCCTGGACATCCTCCGGCGAACGCAGCGTGGACTGCCCCTTGCCCGAGGAACTCATGACCGGCTTGACCACACACGGGAAGCCAATCTCATCGACAGCTGCGGTGAATTCATCAAAGCTGGAGGCGAAGTGATAGCGGGAAGTCGGCAGCCCAACCTCTTCCGCAGCCAGACGGCGAATACCCTCTCGGTTCATGGTCAGCTGAGTCGCCCGTGCGGTTGGAATAACGGTGACGTCCAGCGTCTCGTCTTCCTCAACCTCTTCCAGCACCTCGGTTGCCAGGGCCTCGATCTCGGGGACGATGAAGTGGGGCTTGACCTGGAGAATCAGATCCCGCAGTGCACTGGAATCCGACATATTCAAGACGTAGGCGTGGTGAGCGACCTGGTGTGCCGGTGCATGCTCGTAGCGATCGGCAGCGTGCACCTCAACGCCAAGACGTTGGAAAGCAATGGTCACCTCCTTGCCGAGCTCGCCAGAGCCGAGCAGCAGAACTCGCGTTGCTTCCGGCTGGTACGGGGTTCCGGTGACTTCAGGGGTGAACATCGAGATAAACTCGCTTTCGTCTACGGCACGTACGCTGCACAACCAGCAGCTGTGAAATTGATTGTCTCCAGCATACGACAGCGAGCGGATTCACCGCGGCGGGCACGGGCGGGGAACCTAGCGCGGGAACACCCGCTGGAACTCAGCCAGCGCCACCTCACGGTCAGCGGCCAGGACAACATTCGCCACCGAACCGGCAGGATCTTCCACCACCTGTCCGCGCCGCGCAGGCTCATCTGCAAAAGTTCGCCTATCGACGCCCACGAGGCGCATCTTCTCCACTTCCCCGGTCACCGCACCGACGGCCACCATCGCAGCGAAGAGGTCATGAACCTGCGCCTTGTAACCGACTCCAACTCCCTGGTGGAACTCAAAGTAGAACTTCAGCGAGCGGCGCAGAACACGCAGCAGCTCCGAGTTCATACCGGCATCTCGCCAGGATTCAATCTCAGTATCACTAATGGTGATGGTCTCGGTGACATTGAGCGGAACCAGCGTCGGCACCGGCGCGCCTGCGGCGGTGGCGATGCTGCGCACGGCATCCTCCGGGCGCTCGACGGCCACAGCACCTGCGGTGCCGAACACCTCGGTGACCGCGGTGGGGTCGACCCAGAAGTTCCATTCCGCAAACTCGGTGACGTTACCGTGGTAGTCCACAGCACCGCCCATAATGGTCACGCCGTCGAGCTCCCGCATGAGTTCTGGGTATTTCTTCAAAGCGGCCACGTAGGTGGTCATAGGGCCAGTGACCAGCAGGTGCACCTTCTCCCCCGTCGACCGTGCCTGCTCGATGACTCGTCGCCACAGCGCCAGCGGATCCGCCGCTCCTGAGCGCCCCGGTTCGTAGATGACGGCCGGTGGTGCCAGGTTGTAGCCCAGCCCGTACGGGCCATGAGTCTCAGGCGTGGTGGTCAGTTCACGGTCAGCGGGCCCCTCGAAACCGCTGACAACCGGAACCTCCGGACAACCGCAGAAATTCAACATGTACTTGGTGTTGCGAGCGGACCATGCCGCAGTGGTGTTACCACCTGCGCAGGTCACACCCACCAGCTCGATCTCGCCTGCGGTATGCAACCCCGCGAGGTAGACGAGAGCAAGACTGTCATCGATACCCGTGTCAACGTCGGCAAGCACTTTCAAACGCGTCATAAGGTCAAGTGTGACACGAAACATGCTCGGCCCGCAGAGCTAAACATGGGCAAAACAGGGATACAGACGAGTTTCCGCTGGTGCTGGCCGGGTTTACTAGTTCGTCGACATCGCTGCATCACCCACCGGAGCGGACTCCGGCAGCGGCATTTTCAGCTCGGCCAAGACCTCGCGCAGTCGCGTCGGGTAGTCGGTGATGATGCCATCGACACCAGCGGCAATCTGCTCGCGCATGGTCTCCTTTTCGTTCACCGTCCACGGCACCACCTTCATGCCGGCCTCATGTGCACGGGAGATTAGCTCCGGCGTGGCGACCGGGTGGTAGTCAGAATCCGACGGTGTCTTGCCGTAAGGAATGCTGTGCGTCGGTGAGAGCACCTGCACGCCAAGCTGTTTGGCGGCCTCGATGATGTCGCCATCAACCTCGTCGTAATTGACATCGCCAATCCAAGGAGAATCCTTCTTCCAGGTGGTTTCGTCCCACAGCATGACCAGCGGAATCTCCGGGTTCCTTTCCGCGACCAGCGGCAGCGAGCGCCAATCGAAGGACTGAATCATCACACGATCAGCCACACCCGCGCGGTCAATCTCGTCGAGAATCACATCGACGAACTCCTGCGGTTCTGCCGAGTCAGCGCGCTTTTCGCCCTCGATCTTGGTCTCAATGTTGAAGTGGATGTCCTGGTTGTCCTTAGTCAGCTCGAACAGCTCCGGCAGGGTCATCATCCGATTGCCCTTGATTGGCTCCGCATCCGGGAAGTCCTCGAGCTTCTTGTCGCAGACTAGAGTTTGTACCTGCTCATAGGTGAGATCATGTACGAGCTTGCCGACGTACGGGTACTGCGGGTCCCCCTCCGTCACTGGCTCAGTGTCCGAGCACTTGTCGTCTTGGATCTCCGGATCGTGCCAGACCATAGGCACGCCATCCTTCGTCAGGACGATGTCCAGCTCCAACGTCGTAACGCCCAGCTCCAACGAGTTGATCATCGCCTGCTTGGACTCCTCCGTCCACTCACCGCGACCACCACGGTGCGACTGCAGATCAAAACCCTCCGGCAGCTTAGCCATCGCAGCCGGCCGCACATTCGCGGCCGCATTCAGCTCAGCAACCTGCTGCTTTTCAAAGGTCTTCTCTTCGCTCGACGTAGTGCTAACCGCGCTTGCACTGCTTGACGACGATGCCGCGTCGTTGTCCCCATCATTGCTGCAGGCTGCAATAGGAGAAATAGCAAACGCGCCCATAGCGATGGCCGCGATTGCGCGGCGCGTGCCGTGGACGCGTGAATTCTGAGGCTGCTCGCTCTGCTTGGTCCGTTCGTCAAACATGGAGTCAGATGAGTTGCGAGAAGACATGGCCGGTGATTTTCCTCTTTGGGCGTAGTATTAGCGACTTCATAGCGACGGCGCAGTACCGACAACACAGTGTCGACAAACTACCGTCGGAGGTTTACGGAACACAGAAATCTAGATGAAAACTGTGTGGCGCGCCACTACTTTAAAACGGCCTGACAGCACTCGCATCTGGAGAGAGTGCGGGGTGAGCGTTTAATTTCCCTCTGCTTTTGGAATCTCGCCTTCTTGAGCGACCTCTGACCCATCCCAGGAGTACGTAACGGGAGCGTTGTACTGGTCTTTAAAGGCGAAGGCACCGCCGTCTTCGATCATTTTATTGACATCGAAGAAATTGACGGTCACAGTTTTGCCATCACCCTCGACCGAGTTGATTGTCTGCGGACCACCGGCGGTCCCCACGTACTCGCCCTTATGAAACAGCAGCACTGCACCAGCGGTAGTTGAATGCGTAATTTCATTCTGTACTGCTGAGGCAAAGGTCAACTCGCTGGTGGTATCCCAGTTCGTATCGTCCGTGACTGTCCAACCGCTGCCATTGCCACCTTCCATTGAGTTCAGGTCGGCAACCGCTTCTTCGAAAGCCTCTTCCTGGGTTGGCGCAGAAGAACCCCCATCGGGGTCGTTGTCATCGACATCCGGATTGGGGGTATCTGCACTTTCACTGTCATCCTCGACAGTGGTGGTCGTAGTGATGGTCGTCGTTTCTTGATCTACCTGAGAAGCAGAGGTCGGTGCTGCGGTCTCATCAGTGGAGCAACCGGACAAAGCCACTACACCTGCGACCGCCGCGCTAACCAGCATCGACCCGCGACGAACTGAATGACCACTCATGGCTGGAACCTCTTCTGTTCTCTCAAGTTTTCTCAAGCACTGAGCTACGACGGAGCATTACTTTCTCATGTCCGACTCTGAATTGAGTTTACTTGGGAAAATTCAAGAGACCCCGGGAGTGTCCAAGAATTCTCGAAAGCTCTCGAAAATTCTCGGGAGTCCTTAGGAAGCGGGCTTCGCCCCGCCGGGAATCTTGCCCTCGTGGACGACGTGATCGCCGTTCCAGAAGAAGTGAACATTAGAGGTGAACTTGGCCGCATCAGCGTTCGGCGCACCTGCGGCCTCCTGGGCCTCCCAGTCGTGGTAGATGACCGAGATGTTCTTACCATCAGGGGTCGGCGTCACCTTGTTGATGTGCTGAGGCCGGTCAGAGTCCGTACCAATGAACTCACCCTTGTGGAACATCAACAGCACAGTGGAGGACTGAGCGTTGCCCTGCTTGGCCTGATCTGCGAGAGCAAAGCTCAAATCGCTACACGGGCTGAAGTTGGAGGTGCCAGTGTACTTCCACCCATCATGGTTGTTCGGACGCTCCCTGTTGACCTTATCCAGGGCCTCCTGGATTTCAGGTGCTGCCGGGTTCGGGGTACAGCTATCTGCCTTCGCCGGAGCCGGTGCCGGCACTGGGGCCGGTTCCGCCTGAGCCGCGGGAGCTGCAACGGCTCCACCTACTGCGGAGAAAACCATCGCGCCGGAAAGTACGGCGGAACTTGCCAGTCGTTGTACTCGGTGTCCTGTGTTTTGCATGAAAACCACACGCCTTCTGTCGTTTGGACTTCTGTCGTTGGACCACGCGGTGAGGCCTACGATACAAAAATGACTCTGGGATGCCAGTGTCAACTGACAATTCCCAGAGCCTTCTCGTGGTTAGCAAATGTTCTTTTCTACAGCAGCCAGCAGTTTCGACACCGAAGATTTTTTATCTAACAGTTCGATAAAGCCGGGTCGAAAGCCGGACTATTTTCCGGCTAGTTCGCCACTGCCCCCCCAGGCTAAGTACCCAGCGCTAGTTGCCCAGCGCTAGTTGTCCAGCACATCGTGGACAACGATGGTCTGGTCACGACCCGGGCCAACACCGATGTAGGAAATGCGAGCGCCGGAGAGCTCCTCCAGGCGGTTCAGGTAATCCTTGGCCTTGTCCGGCAGCTCATCGAAGGTGCGGCAGCCAGTGATGTCTTCGTCCCATGCAGGCATGGTCTCGTAAATCGGGACAGCGTGGTGGAACTCCGACTGGGTGAGTGGCATTTCGTCGTGACGCACGCCATCAACGTCGTAAGCGACACAAATCGGAATCTCGCCGATACCAGTCAGGACATCCAGCTTGGTGATGAACAGATCCGTGAAACCGTTGACGCGCGCGGCGTAGCGAGCCAGCACCGAGTCGTACCAACCACAGCGGCGCTTACGGCCGGTGTTGACTCCGACCTCACCGCCGGTGGTCTGCAGGTACTCGCCCCACTTGTCGAACAGCTCCGTCGGGAACGGGCCAGCACCGACGCGGGTGGTGTAGGCCTTCATGATGCCCAGCACCGAAGTGATCTTCGTCGGGCCGATGCCGGTGCCCACGCAGGCACCACCAGCGGTTGGGTTCGAGGAGGTCACGAACGGGTAGGTGCCGTGGTCGACGTCGAGCATGGTGGCCTGGCCGCCCTCCATGAGGACGTGCTTGCCGGCATCCAAAGCCTGATTGAGCTCAAACTCCGAGTCGATAATCATCGGGCGCAGACGATCGGCGAAGCCCATGAAGTAATCAAAGACTTCATCCGGGTCGATAGCGCGGCGGTTGTACAGCTTGACCAGAATCTGGTTCTTCTGAGCCAGCGAAGACTCAATCTTCTGGCGCAGAATCGACTCATCCAGAATGTCCTGGACACGCAAGCCCGTACGGCCGACCTTGTCGGCATACGTCGGGCCGATACCGCGGCCAGTGGTGCCGATAGCGCGCTTACCCAGGAAGCGCTCGGTCACGCGGTCCAGCGTCTGGTGGTACGGAGCAACCATGTGGGCATTGCCGGAAACGCGCAGGCGGGAGGCTTTTGCACCGCGAGCTTCGAGGCCATCAATCTCGTCGAAAAGCGCCTCGAGGTTGACCACACAGCCGTTACCGATAATCGGCACCGCGTTTTCCGACAGCACACCCGCCGGAAGCAGCTTCAGCTCATACTTCTCACCGCCGACGACAACGGTGTGGCCGGCGTTGTTGCCACCGTTGGGCTTGACGACGTAGTCGACGCGGCCACCGAGAATATCGGTTGCTTTGCCCTTGCCCTCGTCGCCCCACTGGGCACCGACGATAATGATTGCGGCCATAGTCCTACTTCAACTCCTGGGATTGCAGACGACGCATTAGAGTGTAGTCCTATGCGTATTGTTGTGCTGCAGTGTGGCCCCGATGTACCCGCGTTTTCCCAATTGCTCCGCCAATCATGGTCTACATCAGCACCGTCCGCACCATCAGCACCGGCTACTCCGGCACCACCCGCCTATGCGCTTCACGACGTCGCGATGATCCCCGCCCGCAAGGAGCTGGCTTTCATCGATGACCTGGCCAAGGACGTACTGCCTGTCGATACAGCACCGACGCCGGAGGAAATCTCCAAGCAGAAAAAGGTCGACCACTTAGGTGCTCCGCAACCCGCTCCGCAAAAGCCGAGCGAGCCGTTGCGAATTGTGGTCGTTGGCACCGACGCGGCACTGGCTGCCGTGGCAACCTACCTGATGCGCAAGAACCTCCTGTGGATTGAACTGGCACATGTCCCCACCGCACCCTCGACCGCGGCCAAAAACTGGGGCATCGAAGGAGGAGAAGGGCTCGATGCGGCGGCCGCGCTCACACGCCCGACGATGCCAGTGCCGCTGATCCGCGATGACACCGGGCACGCAATTGTTGGTTACGTCCTACTGACAGAGCCGGGAATTACCGGAGTGTCCTCGGCAAACGGGTTTACTGGCGAGGTCTATGTCGACGAGCATCAGATGTTCTCCGGCACATCCACCGGCCTGCAGATTCGCCCTACCCCCGACGCCCCGGGCATCGTTGCGGCCGAAGTTCCGGCTCCGGAAGCGGAAATCGGTAACGAGGATGGAGGCAACAAAGGCCTGCTGAGCCGACTCGGATTGGGTCGCGGTGGCCGTCGTAAAGCGAAAGAAGCCCCGTCCCGCGAGCTGCACCGTCCGATGACGGGTCGGGCAGTTCAAGTTGGTGGCCTGGGCTTTCGATACGTACGCGATGGCGTGGAGTCGCGAAAGCCGCGCGAGAAAACAACTCTGTACCGACACCTTCGCGACTTGCAGATTGTGCACTAACTGCGTCGGGGCAATAGCCACGGTCTGCCCGTGAGAAAGTGGCTTGCGCGAAAGTGGCCTGCGCGATAGCTCGAGTACAGATAACATTTGGGTGTTAAAGCCCCTGCCCGCCACTGCCTCGATAGGACAGCATCATGACTGACAACACCCCACGGCTACGCGCTGGCGACCAAGCCCGCCACACTGCGCTGGAACGCTTGGAATGGGCATTCCGCGATGGCCAGATTGACTTTGCGGAACTGCAGGAGCGCACCGAGAAAGCCCAAAAGGCAACGTACATTGATGAGTTGCCCACATTGACACAGGACTTGTCGCTGCCCGCGAACCTGGCCGAGCCGACTCCACATGCGCACCCAAACCCTAACCTGCGCCCGAACCTGCACAGCGTCCCGGACGAGCACCATTCAGTGGCACCGAATGCAGCCAACGATCATCAGCCAGCTCGGATTGATAGCTCCGCCGCGGCAACTGGTTCGAAGCTCTCCATCGGTATCTTCGGCGGCACCGACAAGAGAGGCCCTTGGACGTGCGCTCCCACGCACACCACGGTGGCGGCCTTCGGCGGGACTGGCTTGGATTTCCGTGAGGCCATCCTGACCGCGGAAACCACTGTCGTCAACATTGGCTGCGCCTTCGGCGGAGTCGACGTCATTGTCCCCGACCACTACCAGGTTGATGTCGACGTGCTGCCCATCTTCGGAGGCACGGATGTTACTGGAAACCCGGGACGTAACCTTCCTGCTCCTGGCGCAGGACAGGCTCCGAAGATTATTGTGCGCGGCTTCGTCGCTTTCGGTGGCGTCGAGGTCAAGCGCGTACCGCACTAGAGCACGCTGCAGTAGCACGTGGGCAGTAGCATGTGCGCCGGAGCACGTGGGCAGTAACCGCCTGGCGCCTAGCGAGCCACTACTCGCCCACGCCTCACCGGCTACTCGTCCCATACCTCCGGTGGCATTGCTGGGAACGGCGTCGTCGGCGGCAGCGTTGCCACAGCTGAACGTCTGGACAGGCCACACACCTGCAACAGGTCCACCACCAAGGAGCGGGACTGCGCAAACACAACCTGTTCCGACAGCGTTGCGTCCTCGATCACGCGCGGGTGCATTTTCGCCGCTAGACGACGCAAGTACCGAACCACGTCTTCAAGCTTGACCTCTCCGGATCCCTCGGAAAGCTGAGCGATAGCGATGTCGCCGGACTCGAAAGGCAACTCGCCCCACTCTGGGATTCGGCGCACGGCGGCTTCGTCGTCAAGCACATGACTGACCAGACGCGTACCTTCAGACACGCCGAGAACAAGTGCGCACAGTTCGGACGAGAAGTCGATGTGGTCCTCACGTGCTGTGATAGCGCGACGCGCGAGCACACGGATGTTGCGCATGGCGTTGTCGACGGGATGAACCATACGTGACAGCGAGTGGATTCGATCCCGGGAGCGCCAGAGCAACGGCGAGATACGGACCTGCTCGCCCGCGTCGGCGACAGTGCGGTCCATCAGCGAGACTTGCGCCTGCATGGAGCGCACCACGCTCAGTGCGGTGCGGATGCGATCGGTGTCGCCCTCTTTCATGCCGATGCCGATGTCATAAAGTACATCTGCACCCATGTCGAGGACCTTGGCCACCTTGCGGCGAGCACCCGCCAGCGGGCTTCGCGGCAATATCATGAGCACAATAATGCCCACCACACCACCGACGAGAGCATCGATCATTCGGTAATAAGAACCAGCGGTGCCCGGCGGAATAATGGTGGCGATGAGCACGGCTGAAGATGCCGCTTGGTTGACCACAAGCGGTCCTCGACCGACAAACACACCGATGACCATGGCGACGAACACACCGACGGTCAGCTGCCAGATACCCGAGCCGAGGATGGAGATAATCACATCACCAATGCCGACTCCCAACGAGGCACCGAGCACCAACTCCACAGAGTGCTTTAAGCGAGGACCTGCGGTCATCACGTTGAGGCTGATGAAAGCGGCCATCGGCGCGAAGAACGGGTTGGGGTGCCCCAGTACCTCAAGTGCGAACCAGTAGGCCAACCCAGCGGCTAACGTGGCTTGGACAATGAGCATCCAACGGGAGCGCACACGGTCAATCGCATGGAGGAAACGCGTGCGGGGCCTCACTTTCTGACGCAACTTGTTTGCTGCGCGGGAGGCCGGATGTAGGTACGTATTGCGAAAATCTTGGAAATCCGGGCGCGGATTATCCTCGACGAATTGCGTTTCCTTAGCTTCGACGAGGTCGTCGACATGCGCGGGAGCAAGGTCCTCTAGATTCCTGGCAGCTGCGGCATCCTTATCTTCCCCACCAGCTATGCCAGCCATGCCGAAGTCACCATCCTCATGTAAAAAACTGTGCGCTTTTTATGTACCCGTTGTGCTGTTGTGCACTCTTATGTGCCCGCTGAATCTCTGTGCGCGATTAAAGACCCAGTTCTGGCAACGCGGATTCATCACTGTCACGCAGCAACGCCATCATGCGATCGAATTCATCATCCTCGCCGATAGCCTTAGCAGCCTTAGCCAACGCTGCGAAGGCGCGGAGCACACCACGATTCGGCTCGTGCTCCCACGGAATGGCTCCGAACCCCTTCCAGCCGTTTCCACGCAGCAGGTCCAGACCGCGGTGGTAACCAGTGCGAGCGAAGGCATAGGCCTGAATCTCCTGGCCCTCGGACAAGGCGCTTTCAGCCAAATCCGCCCAAGCCTGGGAATCGCGCGGGCATGCGCGAACCACGGCCTCCGGGCTTGCGCCACCATTGCGGGCAGCAACGGCCTCGTCAAGAACGGGGAGCTTCACGGGAGCAGGAGCCATCATGTCATTGAGTTTCATGCGTCCTATTGTGCCAGTCATCACGTGGCGATGGCAGGGGCTCAGTAGGTGACTCCCTGTTGGCAACGGCGGGCACAGCGCGGTGGTACAACGTCGGCAAGCGCCAGATGACGACCAACTAGCGTTCCCCGACTACTCCGGGCAGCTCGGCTTCGTCGAATCCAACGACTCACCATTTTCCAGCTTGGTCGCAACAAAATCGGCCACTCGGGCACACGCTTCCATCAGCATCCAACCCGACAGCTGGACAGAGAGGTCACGCTCCTTGATCGCCGAACCGCGAACCGCGCCACCGACTGATTGCGCAACCGAGCCGCCCTGTGGGAACTGAGCATTGTCGTTCCAATCTGCGGGGAAAAGCGGCAGGCCATCGACCTCGAGGCGGTGGTACCAGCACTTCTCCCCCGACGCCAGAACCAATCGGCGGGCAATGCGGGCCGCCGCGCGATTCATGCGATTGTCTCCAGGCAAACGCACCGCCGCATCGGCGAGGTATCGCACCAGGATGCCGTTGAACAGACCACCATCGCCGCCACCGGCACCGGCGATAACATTGTCGGTGGTCGCCAAATCCTTTGCCACCGCGTGGATGAGGTTTTGCACGCGCGTGAAATACTTCGTCGCCTGTTCACGCTGGCCGTGCGCCCGAAGCGCAAGTCCCACTTCGAGGCAAGCGCCAATCATGACACCCTGGTTGTACGTAAACATGCCCTTCTGCACGACGGCACCTGCCATGGACAAGCGAATGCCGTCGTAGAGCAGCCCTGAGTCCGACAGGAGGTTGGCGTAAACCCAATCGATAAGTTCCTCTGCCTCCTTGATACGACCAGCCCGGGCCAGAGCGATGGCTGCAGGACCGTTCGAGGGGACGTTGAAAAAGAGGTCCTGCTCACGCCACGGCAGCACACCCGTGGACTCCTGCCGACCATCGCCCAAGCATGAAATCAGCCGTGCTGTCGTCTTCTTGGGCACCGATGCGCCGAGGACAGCGTCGGCACGCCCGAGCGCCAACGCCATCCACGCGCGATCGTCGTAGTACTTGTTCTTGGTCAGCAGCGTGAGGTTGCGAATGCGGATACCCCGAGTGGTCTGGCGGATAGCGCGGTACTTCTCCTTAGAAGGCACGCGCTTGGCTGCGTCTACCAGGCAGTCGAGATACTGCGCCTGCCACCAGTAATGCCAGTTGATGAAGACCTTATGTCGAAGCGGCGCGGGCCAGGAAGCCATTGCCAAATTCGTGCCCGGAAGACCCCACAGCTTCGCCGCATGACGGTTGCGAATCGCCTGTTCAGCCACGTCCGCACGATAGGCCCACGTTTCGGCCTCCGGACGCGACATTTTTAGAACCACTGGCTCTCCTTAAAACGGCTGCGAAACAGCTCTAAAACAGCCTTCGAAATAAAACACCTAAGCAGACAATTACCAGGCCGCGGTGATATCTGCATGAGTACGAATCCAAGAGTGCATGGCAATACCCGCCGCTACCCCCGCATTTATCGAACGCGTCGAGCCAAATTGGGCAATCGACACCGTCAAATCCGCCGCCTGCTGTGCTTCTTCAGTCACTCCCGGCCCCTCCTGGCCGAAGAGCAAAAGACAACGCTCGGGCAACTCAACGGTTTCGATGGGTACGGAGCCCGGCACATTGTCCACGGCCACGACAGCCAAATCATGCTCGCGCGCCCAGCTAATGACCTCCGACACCGTCTCGTGGTGCAGCAAGTGCTGGTAGCGGTCAGTCACCATCGCGCCGCGACGATTCCAACGCTTGCGCCCCACGATGTGCACGGCCTCCACCAGGAAGGCATTTGCGGTGCGTACCACGGTGCCAATGTTGGAGTCATTCTCAAAATTCTCGATGGCGATATGCAACGGATGACGACGCTTATCCAGCTCCGCGACGATAGCCTCCATCGTCCAGTAGCGGTAGGCATCGACGACATTACGTCGGTCGCCCTCATCCAGAAGCTGCTCATCGTATTCTGGGCCGGTCGGCCGGGGTTCGTTCGGGTGCTCCTGCTCCCACGGCCCCACCCCGACACGAGCCTCAAACCATTCCGTCGGCCCCTTCCCGGGCTCAGGCGCGGTCAAGAGCCAACAGCCCCTCGACCAGGAACAACTGCGCCACGGTGTAGGTGTCCATCACTGCCGCATTCAGAAGCTTGCCGACGGCGCCCTCCTCCGCAAACATCTTTCGAGCCATCAGTAGCGTGTCGGAGACGAGGAACAGGTTGCCACCGTGGCCGAGGCCGTAGGCGGCATCGGCAATCGGCAGGCCGGTCTGCTCATCAGTACCGACAGCACCGGCACCCTCCAGCAGCGCCGGGTCATCGGCCAGTGCGGAGGTCACAGCCAGCAGCGGACCGTAGCCAACAGCAGCGGGCAGCGCCTCGGGCTTTACAGCACCGACCAGCGGTACCGAACCAGCCCACAGTGGGAAGCGAATGGCAGCACGCAGCGCGCTAATCCGAGCTCCGGCACGCCACAGCAGCACGTGGTAGGCAACCTGGTTAACTGCGAACGGCACAGAACCGCGGTTCAGGTTCGGCTTATTCGGCATGAGAATCAAGTCGCCCAGCCAACCGCCGGCGAGGCCGATGAGCAGGGTGGTCGTCGTAAAGCGAGACGTCTCGTGGCGACGGCGCCAAACATTGGCCGCCAACAGTGGCATGAGGACAGTCTTGGAAACTCGACGTGGAGTCTCCCAGCCGAAGGCACTGGAGACAACGTTGACCGCACTGGCGGCGATATAGCCGGCACGTTCTGGGGCACGGCGGGTGTCGGAGCTTGCGCTGGCGATACCGACGAGTGCGCCGAGGCCCTCGCCCGTGCGACGCACAAACATGTCAGCGACGGTTTCCTTGGTGCCGGGAAGTTTGGTCGTGGTGAGCTTGGACAGGAGTCCTGCGCGCTTGGTGGTCATGGGGATGTTCCTCTTTCGTGGGACTGCGTTGGGGCGGTGAGCTGGGTGAGGCTCGGCGAGCAGGGTGAGGCTCGGCGATAGCTCTAGCGCTCAGATTCTTAGGCCAGACCCAAGTCATCCAAACCGAGCAGGTAACGGTAGTCCAGGCCTTCAGCCTTGATGACCTCGTCGGCGCCCGTCGCGCGGTCAACCACCGTGGCGACACCGACAACCTCAGCACCGGCCTCACGTAGTGCAGCGACGGCAGTCAGCGGCGAGTTGCCCGTGGTGGTGGTGTCCTCCACAACCAGGACCTTCTTGCCTACAATGTCCGGTCCCTCGATGCGGCGCTGCATGCCGTGCTTCTTGGCTTCCTTACGCACCACAAAGGCATCAATTGGACGCCCTTCGGCGTGCATGACAGAGGTAGCCACCGGATCCGCGCCAAGCGTCAGACCACCGACGTGCGCGTAGTCCCAGTCTCCAGTGAGCTCTCGTAGCAGAGAACCAATCAGACGCGAGGCCTCATGATGTAGAGTGGCGCGGCGCAGGTCAACGTAGTAATCAGCCTCACGTCCAGACGACAGCGTGACCTTGCCATGAACAACCGCCAGCTCCTTGACCAGCTCGGCCAAACGCTGCAGCTTCTCCTGATTGACATTGCTCGTGTGGATGCTCATCTGAGGTTGTCTCCTAAATAAACGACTGTGTGCTCAAGGATATGTCTGGTTCTACTCGTCCGCGGAATCAGGGGTTACGCCCTTGTCCTCGGACATAGATTCGGTGGGGTCGTCGCTGCTGTCGAGGTCTGGGGCGGCGTCGGTAAAAATACTGGCGGGCTTCACATTTGATCGCACCACACGCCCCTGGCTCGAGCGCATCCGGCTATGTTCGGGGTCCTCCCCAAGCGCAGGAATCTGCTGGCCAGAATCTCCAATGTCCTCCGACTCGCCAACGTTTGCACCCATCTTTCGTGCCGTCGACCGCGAAGGCAGCGCCGTCGGATCCAGCGGTATATCCCGCGTAGGGCGCCACGACGAACCGTCAATCGCCTGCACCACCGTGGGTTGTGCATTGCTTTGCGACGGCCACTGCGAATCATCCGTGGTTGCATCCGCGGTAGCAGCGGACGAGGACGAAGGAGAATCTGCGTAAACAATTTCCTCAACGTCCAGCGGCTCTTCACCCTTGCTATTCTGCGCGCTGTGACTCTGGGCATGCCCGTTCTGTGAGCTGTGATCCTGCGATTCGTGGTTAGCAGAACCGTTGCGACGCTGATCTGGTACCGCGTGCAAGTGCCCACGCCCGGTTCCATCCGAAATCAAGGAACCAGAGTCAACGGACTGCTCGGTGAGCTGCAAACGAGTGGGATCCCACTGATTAGTGTCCGGAGCGACGGTTTCGCCTTCCGCCGGTGGCAACCTGCGCGCAATGTCGGAGAAGTCCGACAGCGATGCCAGTGCACCGTCCCAGTCCTCTGGCACTGAATTATCAATCAGCTGAGCCAAGGACCAGGAGTTTTCGGACCACATGCGGGTAATGGCCGGGTGTACGTCGGCAAGCATGCGGGTTGCACGGTCGTCGAAGATGCGATGAATGAGCTCTGGGTCGGTAGCTGCGACTACCAGGCCGGCTTCGGTAGCTACGTGAGGCAGCGTCGTGCCGCCGCTGCGGCGCAACTCGAAAACCTCATCGCTGGATACAGAACGGCGGATGGCGATGGTGGTGATGCCGCCGACATCGGCGAGGTGCATTTCCCGGCCAAAAGCGAAACCGGAGACCACGGCCTTGGCATCGCCGTCCGGCGTACGCTGCCAGTACGACGGCAGCTCATGGTCCACACGGTTGTAGACAGAATTACGTTCCTGCGCCCAGGCCTTCCGCAGGTGACGCACACGGCGACCGCTGATACGTCGACGGACAGGGGCCACTGACTGCTGCTGGGCGCGCTGCGGTTGCGCGGGCTGGGTGGGCTCAGTGGGCGGGGTGGCCTGGGTGCGCGCCGCACGATCGGATGATTGCGGCACTTCGTCAGTCTCGGCTTTTACGCCGGACGCAGCTTCGGATTCTGCACCGTCAACAGTTCCAGTGCGAGCGTCAGCAGCGGTGGTGCTGTCGGCCCCTGTGGCAACGGCATCGCCCACTAAACCTATCTCGGGCTCATCCGCGGTATCGGTATCTTCAGCAATCACTGACTCAGCTGGCTCCGCGCCAGGCCCTGCGCCAGATTCTGTGCCGGACTCCGCGCCGCTTCGGAGAGTCATGTCCGTTCCCGCATTCAGGTCAGCTGCTGCTTCCGATGTTTCGGGAGCACCCGCTTCTTCTGTTGCTTCGGGCATTTCAGCAGGGGCCACCGGCTCGATTCCCGAGACAGATTCAGGCTCCGTCGGCGTCTTTTCTACAGCTGAAGTCCCCAGTTCTGTCGTCGAAACCTCAGTTTCAGAGTCAACTTCAGCGGCACCATCAGTCTCAGCGACAACCTCAGAGTCAGAGTCAGCATCAGCTGCGACATTCGGTCTCGCCACAGAAGCTGTCTCGGGGCTGCCTTGCTCCGAAGAATCCGACTGTTCGGACACAACATCTTCTGCCGCCACACCGGTTACTTCGCCGGTGGAGTCCGAGGGCTCGTCGTAAAGCGATGGCGATGACGGAGACGCCACAGCAGTCTCACTTGTGCTGCGACGGCGGCGGTCGACAACGAACAGCGCGACTGCGGCGATGATGAGAATCGCTGCGAGGGTGAATACTAGGGGAATCATTAATCTCCTAGCTTAAGCCAGAAGCAGTTCTATTTGGTCAGCGACAAGATGCCGTCCCCCGTCTGGCGCAATGCCAATGCCCGAGGAGAGAGCGTACGGGACTCTCTAGGACGGTAAAGGGCGAGGGGCAAAAGCCACATGGACGGCACATCAAGGGCCCTGGGGCGGTCGCCCTGGCCCGGGCCCGCTTAGAAGCGGACGATAGGCAGGCTCGGATCGCCAGCCCACTGGGACCAGCCGCCGACATACAGAGCGGCGCCCGTGATGCCCGCTTCTTCCATAGCCTGAATGAACAGCGAGGAATGAAGACCGGAACCGGAGTAGACCGCTACATTGCGACCGTCTTCGATACCGACGGAGGCAAAGCGCTCACGGAGCTGCTCAACAGGCAGGAAGGAGCCGTCGGCATTTTGCAGACTGCGAGCCGCCAGGTTCACGGCACCCGGGATGTGACCTGCCTGCAGATCGACGCGCTCACTACGACCTTCAAAACGGCTGGGCTCACGCGCATCCACCAAAATTCCACGCTCAGACCAGGTGCGTACGTCATCGAGGCTGGCAACAGGCATATTGCCTTCACTCACCGCAATCGTTCCAGGCCGCGGCAGATTTCCGGGCCCGAAGGCAGTCTCGTTTCCATCTGCTTCCCAAGCAGCTAACCCACCGGTGAGGACACGCACATTCTCCAAACCTGCCCAGCGCAGAATCCACCAAGCACGTGACGCGAACAGTCCATCGCCCGCGTCGTAGACGATCACCAGATGCTCCGAGCGGACTCCCCATCGACGGACGGCATCGCGCACACGCTCGATATCCGGCAACGGGTTGCGACCAGCTTCTCGGCTTGGAACACCTGCTAGGTCCAACTCGGGATCACAGAACACGGCCAGTGGGATGTGAGCCGTGGCGTAGGAGTCATATGGTTTTTTAGCACGCGACCAGCGTGCGTCAACGACGACGATACGACCGCCGCCGGCAATCTTGTCACGAAGCTCTTGTACCGAGATGGATGTTGTCATAATTCCGGATTCTAAATCGATTGACTTGGTAGCGCGATATGTACGTTATTAAAACTAGGAGCTTGGGAAGGTGCATGAAGACGCTGCTCACCTGGCCGTTTTCATCTCAGGCACAGGCCATGGAATCGGCTGTGCCACCGCAGAAAAACTGCTGCACTATGCCGCCAGCATCGGCACCCCCCTTTCCTCAACCGCTTTATTAACACAAAGCTGACTACGAAACGGAAGATCAGCCTCTAAGCCAGGCCTCGGTCTCCCAATCCGACTACCCACCGGGATCCGGCCCCATCTCGTCATTGCCATCCACTGTGTCCCCCGCCCGTTTCTCTCGCGCTTTACGACGCAACCAGCGCCCCGGGCTATCGAACGTATCGGGGTCCTCATTGGATTCCGCTTTCCGGTTTCCTTCCTCGTCTTTCGGGGGCACCCAGACCACACGATCAGTAGAGGCCTGCTCACACTCCCCGCTAACCCCGTCCCCTTCGTCAGTTCCTAGAATCTCCGCCACCTCATCCGGCCGGAGCGTCCACCAAGTATTTTCATTACATCGAGCATCGTCGATCTTTCGATGCGTACCCGGATCCACCAACGTGAGATTATCCAGGTCAGTGCCACCACCGGAAGCCCACGACTGCACATGGTGAACATCGCACATAGCTCCCGGAGTGCCCATGCCCGGCGCGGAGGAACCTCCTTCCTCTCCAAGAAGGGCCAGATACTGCGGCAAAGTCCCCAGCCTGCGGGACCGACCAAAATACAAGGTCTGCCCCTCATTCCCCAATACTTGGAGGAACGAATTTCTATCAACCATCTGTTGCACGGCCTGACTAATGGAAATTCGCACTCCCGCGTCTGAGACCGCTTTGCCCGATCCAGGAAGTACAAAATCTTTCCCCTCAGGCAGGGAGACTCCAGCTAACGCTGCCACATCTGCGATATGCGCGACGGTGACCACCGATGTCGTCCCCCGCGCCGGCTGAAGCTCACCGCCTGGTTGAAAGCCCCCGTTCACCGCCGCTTCCACGGCATCATGGAAACGCTGCTCCGGATTCCGCTGGTCATCGGCGCCTTCTTCGAGTAACCCACCAGGCCGCGCATGATCTGCCTGCAGCCTTTTGAGCACCGCCGCAAACGAAGGCGTAACCACACCGCTCAACCGGCTCATGCCGTCCGGCCCCTGAGCACCGATTTTTAGACTTCGTTTCCGAGCGCGGTCCTCATCCGTATACGGGTCATCAACCCCCAACATCGCCCGCAGGCGGTTCGGCAATTTATTGAGATCATCAACACGGATTTTGTCCACTAAATCTGAAATGTGCTTGTCCAGCAGCCTAGACAGCTGTGCATGCTCCGTTGCCGGCAGCTCCCGAACGGCTTTGTCAATCTTCGCAACAGCATCCGCACCGACAACACCTTCCTCAACTTTCTGACGAAGGTTCGGCATTCGCACATCCTCATTCGCCGGAGCAAACGGATCAACATTCCTACTCAGACGTCCGACGACATTGATACGCTGCCTCGCTTCTGCTCGCGAGATTCGCATCTCCTGCGCTAGCCACGCGATCCTTCGGTGCTCCGCGCTGGGCATCCGCCCTTTCATTGTCTCCACATAAGTCGCATCAATTACTGCGAGTCGTTTTCGCGCTTTCTCAATCGACTTATATGCGTCGTGCGCATGATCCGGTGCAAGTACTTCGAAGTTCTCCACGATGACTGTCGACAGAGCTTCAAACTGTGCAACCGCATCTAAAACCTGCGATGTCGAAAGCGGTCCACCGCCGTTTGACGCCGATGATGTAGACATTTCCCCACCCCCTTTTAAAACGCTAGCAATCCGAATCCCCAAATGGACTAACTAATTTCCCTCCTCCACATTATCGCACACCAATTCGACACACCACAACCCCCTACGTCAACTTTTCGAATCTTTTTCCGAAAAACTGCCACGCTCCCGACCTAAACACCCCACCAACCCGCGCAGTCCCCCCCCACCATCCGCCCTGCCCCACCAACCCGCGCAGCCCCCACCAAAAACTGCACGCCGAAAACCTAAAACCGCACCACCATCACATCGTGGTCCGGGAAGCTCGAGCGCCCCACTAGCTCAAATCCCGCCTTCACATAGGCTTTCGCCGCCCGCGGGTTGGCATCATGGACAGCCAGACTAACCCCCGGATACCCCAGCTCACGCGCATACTCAAGGAGTCCTGCAATCATCGGCTGCGACAGCCTGCGCCCAACAACACCCGGACGCAGCGCAATCGCTACCTCAGGAATCCGATTTTCCACAAACCCGTACCCCGGATCGTCCTGCGTAAACGTACGCAGCCAGGCCGCCCCCACCGGCACTTCATAGCTCTCGTGCTCTTCGCTTGACGACGAATCCCCGCGCTCCAACCATTCCGTCTTAATGGCGGCCGCACTGTAGGTAGCCTCGCGAGAAACCCTCGGTTCAAATGGGTCAGTGCGGGTCATGTCGCTACTGAGCGACTCGAGGTCAGCGTCGTCAAGCGAAGTGGCGAAAAGGATAACCCCGCCCTGACTCGCGTCCCACTGGTCGACGTATTGACGCCTCGTGACTACATAATCTTCCGGCAGTGGCTGACTTTCATCTCCGAATGTTTCCGTTAGTTCGTCCATCCAGGCAATGAAGGGGAGGTCGGAGTCTGTCGCTGGTCGCCACTGAAAGTTAGTCATATTTGCGCACTATACCGGCGCACTCCAGACTGACCGGAATGCAACAAGCCCACACGGTCGGTCACAAGACACATAAACCCGGACAATAAAGGCACAAAAAAGGGGCGGTTCAGGAGAAAACTCTCTCAAACCGCCCCAACAAACAGACAACCTGCTCAGCAGTTATCGCCCTGAGTATCAGGCGCCCTAGATTCGGGCTACGCCATCCTCGTCATAGCCGACAACCTTCAGCGACTCGCTATCGTCAGCAACCGTGACCTCTACGCGGTCACCATCGCGAACATCACCGGCGAGCAGTCGACGTGCCAGCTCATCGCCGATTGCCTTCTGCACCAGACGACGCAACGGACGGGCGCCGTAGGCCGGGTCGTAGCCGCGCTCCGACAGCCAATCCAGTGCCTCATCGGAGACATCCAGCACCAGACGACGTGCCTCCAGGCGTTCTGCCAGGTTGCGAACCTGAATGTCCACAATGCCGCGCAGCTGCTCGGAGGTCAGCGGATCGAAGATCACTACATCGTCGAGACGGTTGATGAACTCCGGCTTGAAGGCCATCTTGACCGCATCCATGATCTGCTCATGCGTACCACCAGCACCGAGGTTGGAGGTCAGAATCAGAATCGTGTTTCGGAAGTCCACGGTTCGGCCCTGACCATCGGTCAGGCGACCCTCATCGAGCACCTGCAGGAGCACATCGAACACGTCCGGGTGAGCCTTCTCGACCTCGTCGAAAAGCACGACGGTGTACGGACGGCGACGAACAGCCTCGGTGAGCTGACCGCCAGCGTCGTAGCCGACGTATCCAGGAGGAGCACCAATCAGACGAGCGACAGAGTGCTTCTCACCGTACTCGGACATATCGATGCGCACCATCGCACGCTCATCGTCGAAGAGGAACTCCGCCAGCGCCTTGGCCAGCTCTGTCTTACCAACGCCAGTTGGACCGAGGAACAGGAAGGAACCAGTCGGACGGTTCGGATCGGCAACACCCGCACGCGAACGGCGGACAGCATCGGAGACAGCCTCCACAGCGGCATTCTGACCAACAACGCGACGGCCGAGGTTGAGCTCCATTTCGAGCAGCTTCTCGGTCTCACCCTGCATCATCTTGCCAGCCGGGATACCCGTCCAGGCGGAGACAACCTCAGCGACTTCCTGAGGCGTGACCTCCTCCTTGAGCATGGAGTTTTCCTCTGCGTCAGCGACCGATTCCTCGGCGGCCTCCAGCTTCTTCTCCAACTCAGGGATGCGTCCGTAACGCAGCTCTGCGACGCGCCCGTAGTCACCTTCGCGCTCAGCCTTTTCGGACTCAGTGCGCAGGGCATCGAGCTCTTCGCGGACGGAGCGGACATCATCAATCGAGGACTTCTCGTTCTGCCAGCGAGTCTTCAGAGCGTTGAGCTTCTCGCGCTCATCTGCAAGTTCCTCACGGAGCTTGTCCAGGCGTTCCTTCGACGCGATGTCAGTTTCCTTCTCCAGGGCCATTTCCTCGATTTCGAGGCGGCGCACGATGCGTTCCGCGGAGTCGATTTCCTCCGGCGAGGAGTCAATCTCCATACGCAGACGCGATGCGGCCTCATCAACCAGGTCGATAGCCTTATCCGGCAGGAAGCGGGATGTGATGTAGCGGTCCGACAGCGTTGCTGCAGCCACCAGCGCGGAGTCCTGGATGCGAACACCGTGGTGGACCTCGTAGCGCTCCTTCAGACCACGCAGAATACCAATGGCGTCCTCAACGCTCGGCTCACCGACAAAGACCTGCTGGAAACGACGCTCCAGCGCAGCATCCTTCTCGATGTACTTGCGGTACTCATCCAGGGTCGTCGCACCGACCAGCCGCAGCTCACCACGAGCCAGCATCGGTTTAATCATATTGCCCGCATCCATCGAGCCATCACCCGTGGCGCCAGCGCCAACGATGGTGTGAATCTCATCGATGAAGGTAATAATCTGACCGTCGGACTCCTTAATCTCGTCCAGAACCGCCTTCAGGCGCTCCTCGAACTCACCGCGGTACTTCGCACCGGCGACCATAGAGCCCAGATCCAGGCTCATCAGCGTCTTGCCCTTCAGAGATTCCGGCACATCACCTGCAACAATGCGTCGTGCCAGCCCCTCTACAATGGCCGTCTTACCAACGCCCGGCTCACCAATGAGCACCGGATTGTTCTTGGTACGACGACTCAAGACCTGTACCACGCGACGAATCTCCGCATCGCGGCCAATAACTGGGTCAATCTTGCCCTCACGTGCCCGCGCGGTTAAGTCCGTCGCATACTTTTCCAGAGCCTGGTACTGCTCTTCTGGATTCTCCGTTGTTACCTTCCTCGATCCACGCACACTAGTCAGCGCACCCTTTAACGCCTCGGCAGTAGCACCCGCCGACTGCAGCACAGTTGCCGCCTCCGACTGGCCAGTTGCTACACCGATAAGCAGAATTTCCGTGGAAACGTACTCGTCTCCCAGCTCCCCCGCCAGCTCCTCGGCGGCGTTCAGAGCATTAACGGCGTCCCTATTAAACTGTGGGTTCGCCATATTCGCCCCGCTTGCCGACGGGTACCCCGCGACCAACTCCTTAGCGCGGGTCAAAACCCCGGAAGGATTAACGCCCGCTGCTTCAAGCAGTGGAGCCGCAATACCCTCCTTTTGCTCCAGCAGTGCTACCAGAATGTGCCCAGGCCGGATATCCGGGTTACCCGCGCTGGTCGCGGCCTTCATAGCTTCCTGGAGAACTTCTCCAGTCTTAGTTGTTGGTGTAAAACTCATAACTTGCGCCCCTTTGACTCAACTTTGTCATTCACTACCCATAACGCACTCAGCCTTGAGTCTGTTCCACTCAACTTCAAATTTTTCAATTTCCCGACCGTGATTCACACCACACCTATAGCAAAAAGGATTGAGCTCGGCAGCGTCGTTAAGCGTAGTAGCGCGCCGGAAAGCACTAGAAAACGTTGGAAAGCTCCAGAAACCACGTGCGAACACACTCCGACACACCGCCCGACGTCCTCACCAGCACACTCCCGCCGGATTCAACTTCCCCCATGTGAGTGATGGGTGGACAGCGCACTCATACTGTTTTGGTTACCCTAGTAGGTGACATTCCTTCATTCTCACGAAAGGACTCGAATGAACATCGAGCAGGCACGTCAGATGACTGAGGGCAAGGGCTTCATCGCCGCTCTCGACCAGTCCGGTGGATCTACCCCGAAGGCTCTGCGCCTGTACGGCATCAACGAGGATCAGTACTCGAACGAAGATGAAATGTTCGACCTGGTTCACGAGATGCGTACCCGCATCATCACTTCCCCGTCCTTCAACTCTGAGCAGATTATTGGCGCGATTCTCTTCGAGCAGACCATGGATCGCGACATTGAGGGAATCCCGACCGCTCAGTACCTGTGGGAAAAGAAGGGCATCGTCCCGTTCCTGAAGACTGACAAGGGCCTGGCTGACAAGGAAAACGGCGTTCAGCTTATGAAGCCGTGCCCGGGCCTGGATGAGCTGCTGGAGCGCGCTGTCGCTAAGGGCATCTTCGGTACCAAGATGCGTTCCTTCATTGCCGAGGCAAACGAAGAGGGCATCAAGGCCAACATTGCCCAGCAGTTCGAGTTCGGCAAGCAGGTTCTGTCCCACGGTCTGGTTCCGATCCTGGAGCCGGAGGTCGACATCAACGCTGCTGACAAGGCAGAGGCTGAGGACATCGTCCTGCGCGAACTGCTCGCTGGCCTGGATGACCTGGCTGATGACCAGAAGGTCATGATCAAGGTTTCCATCCCGACCAAGGATGACCTGTACAAGCCGCTGATTGAGCACCCGAAGGTCATGCGCGTTGTCGCCCTGTCCGGTGGCTACGAGCGCGAGGACGCCAACGAGCGCCTGTCCCGCAACCACGGCATGATTGCTTCCTTCTCCCGTGCACTGTCTGAGGGCCTGTCCGCTCAGCAGTCCGACGAAGAGTTCAACGCAACTATGGCTGAGTCCGTCAAGGGCATCTACGAGGCTTCGATTTCCTAATCGTCCGCGCTGTGCATCTGCGCTTGTGCGCGCCTCTAGGTAGCCGCTAGCGCAACTAAAAACTCCCGCACCAAGAAAACCTGGTGCGGGAGTTTTTCTGTCGGCGCCTCTGCCCTTACGACAGCACCGTCCTACACCGAGCGCTTCGCAACAGCTGCTTTACGACGCGCATTCACACCACCAATGACAACCGGTAGCACGGAAATTGCAATCACCAGTAACATGATCTTGTCGATGGAACTGGTGATTCCCGGAATGTTGCCCAGCAGCACACCAACAGCGACCATACTGGCGACCCAGCCAATCGCACCGGCGACATTCCAGCCGATGAACTTTCCGTAGGGCATATTCGCAGTGCCCGCAGCCAGCGGAACGTAGGTGCGCACAATGGGAACAAATCGCCCCAGCACCAACGACAGAGGTCCGTACTTGGCAAAGAACTTCTCGGCCGCTTCCAGACGATTAGTTCGCAGCACCTTTGCATTGTCGCTGAACAGTTTGCGGCCGAAGGAGTGGCTTAAGAAGTAACCGACTTGATCGCCCAGCACCGCGGCAATAATACCGATAACCAGCACCTGCCAAGTGTGGACATCTAGCTCTGACCTTAAGACGGCAGCAGTGACGGGTTAAGTAAAGAAAAGTGTGTCCGCATGCCACCATAACCCCAGACCACACACCACAAATCACCAAAGAATAGCTCCCCGAAAGCTATTACCCACACCATCCCGCACCTCCGGCCACATTTGTGCTAACCGCACACCGGTTGGATTAAAGGATGACCACCAACCGCCCCAGCTGCCCACTATGCGGCAACAACACAAAGAAAAACGGCACCACCAGCAAATCAACCACCCGTTGGCGCTGCACCCACTGCGGACACTCCTTTACCCGCAACACCCAAACCCACAACAAAAACACCGCCACCATGGCTTTGTTCATCCAATGGGCCACCGGCACCCAATCTCTAACCACCTTCGCCGCACACCATGGCGTAACCAGGCAAACCATGCACCACCGATTCCGATGGTGCTGGTGGATCATCCCCACACCCACCATCGACTCATTCCGCATCCATGACCAAATCTTCCTCGACGCGACCTATCTAAAGTCCGGATGCCTCCTGATCGCAGCCAGTAAAACCCACGTCATCAACTGGACCTGGGCCAGACACGAAACCACCGCCGCCTACACCGAACTCCTACGCCCCATTGCCGCACCACTAATCGCAGTCACAGACGGCGGACAAGGTGCCCAATCAGCCATCCACCACTGCTGGCCAACAACACGCATCCAACGCTGCCTCGTCCACGCCCAACGAACAGTCCGCCGCCACACCACCAGCAACCCCCGCACCGATGCCGGCAAAACCCTCTACCGCCTAGCCCTGAAACTCACTCGCATCACCGACCTTGACCAAGCATCCACATGGGTCGCCCACCTGCACGAATTCGACCACACCTACCGGGAATGGATGAACGAGAAAACCACCATCAAAGACCCTGCTACCGGCGCCTACACCAAGGTCTACACCCACCAACGCGTCCGAGCGGCCTATCAATCATTGCTATCTCTGCACCGCAGAGACCTGCTGTTTACCTACCTGCAACCCCCACCAACAACCATCGACCCCGACAACCTTGCAGCAACAACAAACAGCCTCGAAGGTGGCATCAACGCCCCCATAAAAGAACTAGCCCGCAGACACCGCGGACTATCACTACCGCATCAACGCACAGTGATGGATTGGTGGCTGTATCTACATACAGAAGTCCCTGACGATCCGGTCAAGATCGCCAGGGACCAACGATGGGGTCAAGACGCACTTTCCACAGCAACAGACCTGATCACCCACAACACCACAGCCACTACCAATGACATCGGTGCACCAGCAGAATACGACACCGCCATCGACACCAGCTACCAACACAACCTCGGCATCCAAAAAGGCTGGATCAAATAACCGCAACACGCCCGGAAAAGACACACTTTTCTTTACTTAACCCACCGTTGCAAGCACCGTTTAAACCAAAGAACCCCAGGCCAGAAAACTTCCTGACCTGGGGCTTTGGAGCCGGAAACGGGACTCGAACCCGTAACCTACTGATTACAAATCAGTTGCGCTACCAATTGCGCCATCCCGGCAACTTTAAAGCGACCCTTTTGGCGTTAGCCGTCGCTGGCTCGAAAGAATCAGAGTCAACCTGAGAATCGAACTCAGCTGTGCCGCTGACAGGCGATTGTACAGGTTGGCAAGCAGAAGTTAAAAACGACACCACAGGAATACTGCAACCGCACTTCTTGAACACTTTTCTGCACACTAAAAGCCCCGCTCAGATAGGTAAATTCACCCCACCGAAAACGAATTGAGATTCTCCGTCACCGACGGGGTAGTGTGACTATCGCTAAATCACTGGGGCTATGTTGCTGCAACGCCTCTAGAACTCGTCTTTGCAATAGCGCTGCAACGCACCCCAGGCAGTATCGGGGAAAGGAAGTGTCGACATGCCATTCGATGGTGGCAACAAATCCAACGCCGAAGAAAACTCCGCTGCGAAGGATGATGCCTACGATGCCGAAGCCGCTGTCGCTTACCCCGCTGACCCCACTGTCTCTTACGACGACACTCCGCAGACCCAGTTTCCTGCAATCGACAATCAGTCCACCTTCAAGCAGCGCGTGATTGATTTCGTTTCCGGCCCAACGGCAACTGTCGACCTAGTGCACTCGACCACTACCCCACTGCCGCTGGCACCGATTGATTATTCCGACCCCAGCCAGGTTACGGCCGTACTCGATCTCGCTGCTCGCATCGGAGGACTGCTGCTGGCATGTGGCTCGGGCAACCGCGACACCGAGCTGCAGATTAAGACCGTGACCTCAGCCTATGGCCTCACCCAGATCCAGGTTGACATCACGTTGACCTCGGTGACGGTCTACCACCTCATCGGTGCCCGCCGCACACCAATTACGGCTATGCGCGTAGTCACCGCACCAGTGCCCGACTTCGAGCGCTTGCGCCACACGGACCGTGTCATCCGCCGAATTCGCGCGGGCCATCTGAGCCTGGAGGAGGCTATTGAGGCTATCGACAAGGTCGAGCGTGAGCCCGCAAAATACCGCCTCCGCGTCATCTACGCTGGCTGGGCGTTGCTGGCCTCATCTGTGACAGTGCTACTCGGCTCTGGTTTCGAGGTCGCTCTCATCGCGGCTGCCGTCACACTGGCCATTGTCATTGTGATTGGCGAGCTTGCCGCCCGCGAGTTGCCCACATTCTTCCAAAACGCAGTCGGCGGTCTCATCGCCACACTCTCCGCTGCTGTACTCAATGCGGCACAGGCATACCTTCCCTTTGAAATGCAGCCATCCAGGCTAATTGCCTCGGGAATCATCGTGATGCTCGCCGGCCTAACCCTCGTGCAAGCACTGCAAGACGGCATCACCGGCGCGCCAGTGACTGGCTCAGCGCGCTTCTTCGACACCATGCTGTTGACCGGCGGCATCGTCGCTGGCATCGCGATGGGCATCGAGTTTTCTGGAATGCTGGGCATTCCGCTTCCCGACGTCATCGCGGGCTCCGACCTCAACCTGGCCCAGGCGACAGTGCGGGTGATAGCGGGAACTACCGCCTCAATCGCATTTGCGTTGGCCTCGAATGCTGGGTTCACCGCGTTGGCAGTGTCCGGAACGGTCGCCCTGCTGGGGTCAATGACCTACTACTACGTGTTGACTCCGCTGGGAGTTCATCCGGTGACCAGCGCAGGCGCGGCAGCAACACTGATTGGTCTCATCGGTGGCCTGCTGGCACGACGTTGGTCCATCCCGCCGCTAATTACGGCAGTGGCAGGCGTAACCCCACTGCTTCCGGGTATGACAATCTACCGCGGTATGCACGCACTGCTGCACGACCACCCGACCAAGGGGTTTACGGCGCTGGCCTCAGCGCTGGGCATTGCGACGGCACTAGCTGCGGGCATTGTCCTCGGTGAATGGATGGCGCGCAGGCTCCGTCGCCCTCGCGCACTGCGCGAAGACAGTGGCCTGACCCGTCCAATCCGGGCCGGTATGCGTCGCATCCGTCCTGTGAATCCGCGGAACAAGCCTCGCCGTCCACGCAACTACCGCTTCAAGGGCGGTATGAACCCGCGCGTGGACTAGCCGTACCGTGGGAGCATTGTCCACACCGCGCGACCTATCAACAACGTGGTAGAATTAGGTTTTTGAATTGTAAGTAGCGCTTAAAGCCGAAACTGCGTCATCACAATCCCATTCCTTCTCCGCTGAACTCGGTTGAGCTCAGTGACGGGAGCATATGGCGAGATGGCTGGCAGAAGTAGGTGTATTGGGCGCAATTAAGGCCATGCTTGCCAGGAGGATTCGTGCCACCGAAGGTCACAGACACTCGCACTGCTCAGAACGAGGCTCTTCACAAGGTCGAAGAAAAGACCGCTGCTGGCGCACGGCGAATTGTGGCTACCTTCGCCGAGGACTTTTACGATGCCGTCACTCTGATGTGCATGCTCGGAGTGGAGAAGGAAGGCCTGAGCTTCAAGAAGGTTCACGAGGAGTACGAGAAGGAAAACGCTCCGAAGACCGCAAAGCGCACACGCAAGTCCACTAAGAAGACTGCGAAGAAGTCGACCAAGAAGGCCGCAAAGAAGACCACTCGTAAGACGGCGAAGAAGGCTGCCAAGAAGGCCGCTAAGAAGACGACGAGGAAGGCTGCTAAGAAGACAACCAAGAAGGCAGCTAACTAACGGGGTCACGCAGCATGGGTCTGAGCGGGAAAAAGGCGGTTGCCGCAGTAGCTGTCGTTGCGGCAGTGTCCATGACGGCTACCGCATGCCAGGCAAAGCCGGCAGCGGAGATCGTCGGCAAGCAATGGCAGATTACCGCGATTTTTGATGACCCAAACCTGCCCCACGGTGTGCCGGACGGAACTCAGGCACCGACTATTACGCTGGGGCAAACAACGTATACCTTCGCTGATTCCTGTGGCAACGGCTCTGGTTCGCTGCAGTGGAAGGGCGAGGCGGTCGAATTCGGTACCACGGAGCAGACTCGCAGTTTGGACTGCTCAGACCAGGCGCAGACCTATTCGGAGCGCTTCCACAAGATTGTTGCGGGCGAATTCGTCTACACGCAGGACAACAATGGTCTGCGCATGCGAGAGATGAAAGACCCCAAGCCAGGCGAGGATCGCCGTGGCTGGACTGCGACAACCTCGGGTTACACCGAGGGGCGCTGACGCCACTTCTGATCGACAGGCGCATCGGTGCCGGGGTGAGAAACCCGTGCGTAAGAACCGCGGTGGTAAATGAGCGGATTGATTTCTTCACGCTTGCCGATAGCCACAATATCCGCCGTCACAATCCAGTGATCGCCGCCTTCGTAAACATCGACGACGGTGCAATCAATCCACACGGAGCAGCCGTGCAATAAAGGGTTGCCCAGCTCAGAGCGGGTCCACTTCCCCGTCTTGAACTTTTCGCCATTACTGCGGCCGAAGGCTGCCGAGATATCCTCCTGATCCTCGGCCAACACATTGACGGAGAAGCGTCCAGCGTTCCGTATATGCGGCCAAGACCGCGAGGTCTTCATGACAGTAAACAGAACCATCGGTGGAGTGAGACTCAGCGAGGAAAAAGACTGGCAGGCGAAACCGTACGCTTCGCCTTCATCCTCGGTGGCGATAATGGTCACGCCTGTGGTGAACTCACTCATCGCGCCACGGATAGACATTTCATCCAATTCGACGGGGCCGCCAAGTTCGACATGGTCGTCGCGGGTAGCTTCCGGACTATTGAGAGCCGCAGCTGATTGGTCGGTGCTCGAATTTGTTGAATCTGTCATGTAATAGACCTTAATCTGAATCCGAACACAGTAAAGACGAGGTGGGGTTTACCACCCCAAGAGCCCCCGATAGCGCTACGATGTTGTTACCCTCGTCGGTCCGCTACCCGGCTGACGGTGCCGACGGCGCTGCAGTTGTCGCTCCAACGACAAACTCAGTCTCCAACAAGACGCGAGGAGCGCGACCGCTGTCCTCGCGTGCGGCCTCAAGTTCCTCGGCCAGCGCGCGGCCGACGGCAATGCCCTTCTGCCTATTCGGCTGAATTACAGTGGTCAGCTTGTGGAAGAGGGCGCGCTCGATTCCGTCAAAGCCTGTGATGGACAGGTCCTCCGGAACACGAATTCCGTTCTCCTTGGCATATTCCAAGACCGCAATTGCCTGAGTATCCGTGGTACAGACCACCGCCGTGAGATCCGGGTTGTCGGTCAGCAGCTGGCGAGCCGCATCGCGGTTATTCTCGCGGTCATTGAGGTGACGCTCGATGATAGGCACATCTGCCTGCTGAATACCGGCCTCGGCAAGCGCTTCCAGCGCACCTTCGACGCGGTTCTTCTGCACCTGGTGATGAGCTTCTGCCAGCCGCTTCTCCGTGACATATCCCGAGTTCGGGGTACGCGACAATCGCACTGACAAGATTCCCACCTTGCGATGTCCCAGTTCAGTCAGGTGTCGCACCGCGGGCTTGATGGCCTCACGGTCATCGATGCCCACAAACGGTAGAGCCACCGCATCTGCAGGCTGGTCGCACACGACCGTCGGCAAGCCACGGGCGCGCACGGCAGCGAGGAACGGATCGTTGTCCGCGACGGAGTAGACCACGAAACCGTCGACCACCGCTTGCCGAATCAGATTGAGATCTACGTCCCCACCCTCCTCGGAGGAAGCTGGAATGACCAACATGGAGTCGCCCATTTCGCCGAGCTCCTCTGCGAGGCCGGCGAGAAAATCCACCGACGCAGGGTCTTCAAAAGCGAACGGGAGGTGCTCGGTGAACAGCACGCCGATGGCGCCAACCCGGCGCATGCGCAGACCGCGAGCCATTGGGTCCGGCCCGGGATAGCCAAGCCGCTCCGCAGTTTCCAAGATGTGCTCCCGCAACTTCTCCGAGAGCTGGTCAGGGCGGTTGTAGGCATTGGATACGGTCGTGCGCGAGACCCCAAGTTCTGCAGCGATGGAAGCCAAGGTGCCACGACGACGCCGACTTTGCACGGAATACCGACCCTTCTTGAAAAACCAACAGCGACTGCCCGCTCAGATATCTTCGTCCAGCTACCTCAGGTAGAAAACCTCGATTTTATGGAAAAGAACTACAACGAGCATCACACGCTTCTAATCGCGGACAACTTTACCCAACGAATGTGCGCGACTGTCATTTCGGCCACTCCGGCAGAGGCCCGCCTTGTGACTGGGTCTCCGCAGCCCCTACTATGTTCTTTGAACTAAAAGACAACTGTTTTCAATAGCGGTTAATGCTCAGGAGCTGAATAAAAGGAATAATTCAGCCCGCAACAGGATTGGATACATATATGAAGGCACGCTTTTCCACGCGCATCGCGGCGCTAGTCGCCAGCGCCGGCCTCGTCGCAGGTCTCGGCGCATGCTCCAGCAATGATGACAGCGCTACGTCCGCGGGCAAGTCCGAAGACACCATTAAGGTGGTCACCTCCACCAAGGTCTGGGCAGACGTCGCCGACGCAGTCACCGACGACGAGAAGGTCTCCATCGACCCGATTATCGCGTCCAACGACATCGACCCTCACTCCTACGAACCGGCCGCAGCCGACATGGCAAAGGTAGAGGACGCCGATATTCTCGTCGCAGGTGGCGGGCATTACGACGCATGGCTGACCTCCTCTCTGCGTGACGCAAAGGACAAGGTCATTATCTCTGCGCTACCGCAGGAAGAAGGCCACGACCACGATCATGACCATGATCACGAAGGTCACGACCACGACCATGATCACGAGGGCCACGAGCACGACCATGAAGGCCACGAGCATGATGGCGAAGGTCACGACGACCACGAAGGCCACGAGCACCACCACCATGACGGCGAAGCCAACGAACACGTCTGGTACGACACCGATGCGGTTGAAGAAACTGCAGAGCAGCTCGCCGAAGCTCTGACCAAGCTGGGCGCCAAGGCCGACACCAAGGCCGTCGATAAGGAAATCAAGGACATCGAAGAGGCCAAGAGCAAGCTCAAGGCCGCTAAGGTTGCTCAGGTTCACCCGCTGGCCGATGACATCCTGAAGGACACGAAGGTCGAGGACATCACCCCGAAGGGCTACCGTCAGTCCACACTGAATGAGTCCGAGCCGTCGGCAAGCGATGTCAATGAAATGCTGAAGCTGATTGAGTCCGGCGAGTTGGACTACCTCATCGACGCACCGCAGACCCACGACCAGGTCTCGCAGCGACTCGTCGAGGCTGCCAAGGCAAAGGGCGTTAAAATCGTCGATGTTTTTGAGTCGCCGAGCGCTGACCAGTCGTTCTTTGACCTCTACAAGAAAACCCTTTCCGATATGGAGTCCGCATAACTTTGCCCTCACTGACTTTTACTGACGCAGCCGTCGAGCCGCTGTGGTCCGGTCTCAATTTGAATATCGAGCCCGGCGAGTTCTTGGCCATCCTGGGCCCCAATGGCGTCGGCAAATCCACGCTGCTGACCGCTGCCCTTGGCATGCGCCAGCTGACTCACGGTTCAGTAAAAGTCGACGGGAACCTCGGCTACATTCCACAGCAGCGGATGTTCGAGCCCTCACTGCCCATTCGGGTTCGCGACCTCGTCGAGTTGGCGGCCGGCAAGAACCGCTCCGCCACCGACGAAATGCTGGACTTTGTCGGCGCGGGCGGTATTGCAGGCCGTCGCGTCGGCACGCTCTCTGGCGGTCAGCAGCAGCTTGTCCGTCAGGCGCAGGCGCTCGTTTCGGCACCAGATTTTTTGCTTTGCGACGAGCCTCTGCTCTCCCTCGACCCTGCGGCGCAACGGACCACGGTCGAGCGCCTGGACCGGCATCGGAGGGAAAACGACACGGCAGTCGTCTTTGTCACCCACGACATCAACCCCATCCTGGGCGTCTGTGACCGGGTGCTCTACCTGACGCCGCACGGACATGCGGTCGGGTCAGTCGAGGAAATTATCACTTCAGAGACGCTCTCGGAGCTCTACCAAACCAACATTGCGGTTGCCCGTGTCGAGGGAAAGCTGGTTATCGTCTAATGACCCTACTGACTCAGTATTTCTCCGACACCGCTGCTCTGCTCCAAGTCGGGTTCGTCCACAATGCTCTCATCGCGGCAGCTCTACTCGGGCTAATCTCCGGCATCATTTCGCCCCTGATCGTCATGCGACAGATGAGTTTCACGGTCCACGGCACCAGCGAGCTGGCACTTATGGGTGCATCCGCGGCCCTACTACTTGGTGTCAGTGTCAGCAGCGGTGCCATTATCGGTTCGGTGCTCATCGCAATAGTCCTGGCGGCACTGTCGCTTCGAGGGCGCCAAGATGCGGTCGTGGGCGTGGTCTTGAGCTTCGGCATGGGCTTATCGGTGCTGTTTATCCACCTCTACCCCGGCCGGACAAGTACCGCGTTTTCACTTCTCACCGGCCAAATCATTGGTCTGACTGACACTTCTCTATGGACGATGGCCATCGTCGCGGTCATCGTCGTCGGCGGCGTTACCTGGAAATGGCGCCCGCTGCTATTCGCCTCCGCCGACCCCATCATGGCCGCCGCCTGTGGTGTCAACGTGAAGGCGCTATCGATTTACTTCGCGATTCTCACCGGTCTCGTCGCCGCCCAGGGCGTACAGATTGTCGGCTCTCTGCTCGTCATCGCCCTCATCATCACCCCTGGTGCTGCGGCCGCATTCGTCACCGCCTCTCCTGTAAAGGCCATCATCCTGTCGACCATCTTCGCCGAGGTCGCGGCCGTCGGCGGCATTGTTCTCTCACTCGCACCGGGCATCCCGGTCAGCGTTCTAGTGACGACAATCGCATTTGTCATCTACCTGATCTGCTACGCCATCGGAACGGTGCAATCGCGCAAGGCAACGCGTGACGACGTCCAGGCTGCCAAGTGGAGCAAATAGACACATACGCTTTTCGGAGTGGCTTTTAAAACAACAAAAACATCGGGCAGCCCCTCGAGTGACGATTGCGGAGAAGGTGCGCACCTTCCCTCTCGCCACCGAGGGGCTGCCCGTATTTTTGCTGGATTCTCTAAAAGCAGACTCCAATACCCCCAGCTCTTTTTAAGACTGCGAGACTGCCGAAATGGGTTGCCCCGGCAGACAGAAAAACTAACGCTGAGGATGTCGTGGTCTGACATCTCAGTGACCCAAAGCTAGCTGTACAAGCCACCGCTAGGTCCGTGCGCTTCCCTAAACTACGGCCAATTACGCCCCCATTTCTAGGAGCATGATATGCCCGCCCTCCCCTTCAGGAAACTACGGATAATTTTCTGTTGGAAGTGATAATAACGCCGTCATTTCTGCAGCGCACGCCGGAAATAGAATTATCTTTAAAGCGCTGAACTACTGGGGGTAGCCATAAGTACCGGCCGCCATTTAGAACGCAAAATACCCCACGTAAACGCCATTACTATAACGAATTGATAATGGCGCCTACGGGGGTATCAAATGCGCTACTGACTGCTCTTAGCCCGGCGCTGGCGGGCAAACTCACTCAGAGTCACACCGGCAGCAACGGAAGCATTGAGAGACTCAACCCAGCCAGTCATCGGAATGGACATGATGGTGTCACAGGTATCGCGCACCAGGCGCGAAAGCCCCTTGCCCTCAGAGCCGACGACCACAACCACCGGGGTGGTGCCGTCGTAAGTGTCCAGAGTGTGATCGCCACCGGCATCCAGTCCAACGACCTGATAACCAGCCTTCTGGAACTGCTTGAGCGAGCGCACCATGTTGGTCGCCCGCGCAACCGGCAGACGCGCAGCAGTACCAGCAGAGGTACGCCAGGCGACGCCCGTAATGGCAGCCGAGCGACGCTCCGGAATCACCACACCGTGACCGCCAAAGGCCGCCACCGAGCGAATGACCGCGCCCAGATTACGGGGGTCGGTGATGTTATCCAGGCAGACGATAAGGCCCGGCTCCCCGGTCTTGGCCACCGAATCAATCAGATCTTCGACAGATGCGTACTTGTACGGCGGAATCTGCAGGCCGATACCCTGGTGCATAGTGTTGCCGGTCATGGTGTCCAACTCGTGGCGGGGTACCTCGCGAATCGGGATACCACGGGAGTTAGCAATACGCACTGCCTCCTGCAGGCGCTCGTCATTGTCGGTACCCAGCGCCACAATCAGCGCTGCCGCTGGCACCTTTGCATGCAGGCACTCCACGACCGGGTTACGGCCAACTACCAGCTCGGTGCCATCCCCCTTGCGCTCATGACGCCCCGAGTCACGGCGGCGCTTCTCTTTCGCCCGCTTATGAGCTGCGTGATAAACGCGGTCCTCTGCTTTCGGGGTCGGCCCCTTGCCACGCAAGCCACGCTTTTGGCCACCGGAGCCGCCAACGTTCTTCTTGCTTGCCTTGCGCACCGCACCACGACGACCGTTGCCTGCCATAGCTACCTGCTTCCTGTTGTTAATAGTTTTCTTTAGCTTTAGTCAGCGACAGACCATGCTGGACCATCCGCGGTATCAGTTACCTCGATACCCGCTTCCTTCAGACGGTCGCGCACAGCATCAGCCGTAGCCCAGTCCTTCTCGGCACGAGCCCGGGTGCGCTCCTCCAACTGGTGCTCAACCAGCACACCGAGCGCATGCATTGCTGCATCAGAACCAGAATCGGAGGTTGCCCACTGCTCATTCAGCGGATCGAATCCAAGGACTGCGGCCATAGCGCGGACAGCACCGGCAATCTCCTTGGCCTTGGTCTCGTCGCCGTCGGCAAGCGCCTGATTGCCCCCACGGACAGCGTTGTGGATTTCCGCGAGCGCGCGTGGGACGGCGAGGTCGTCGTCGAGCGCTGCTTCGAACGCCGGCGTCCACTCACCGATTTCGATATCGCCGAGCTTATCGACGGCACGGTGCATAAACGCCTCGATACGACGGTAGCCCGCTGCCGCTTCCTGCAGAGCCTCCTCGGAGTACTCCAGCACGGAGCGGTAGTGCGCACTACCGAGGTAGTAACGCAGCTCAACCGGACGAACCATGGTCAGGATATGCGGCACGGACAACACGTTGCCGAGCGACTTCGACATCTTTTCGCCGGCCATTGTGACCCAGTGATTGTGCATCCAGTAGCGAGCAAAGCCGTCGCCGGCTGCGTGCGACTGCGCAATCTCGTTTTCATGATGCGGGAACTGCAGGTCGAGGCCGCCACAGTGGATGTCGAACTCCGAGCCCAAGTAGTAGGTGGCCATGGCGGAGCACTCCAGGTGCCAGCCCGGCCGGCCATTGCCCCACGGCGTCGGCCACGAGGGCTCGCCCGGCTTGGCAGCCTTCCACAGTGCGAAATCGTGCGCACCGCGCTTGCCCGGAGTATTGGTCTCGCCCTGCTCCATCTCGTCGACGCGGTTGCCGGACAGGCTGCCGTAGTCGCTGCCTTCAGCCTTGGACCAGGCATCCACGTCGAAATAGACGCTGCCATCGACAGCGTAGGCGAAGCCGTTATCCATCAGACGCTGCATATACTCCACCATCTGAGTGACATGCCCGGTAGCGCGCGGCTCAACGCTCGGCGGGAGAACACCGAGCTGGTTGTAAGCCCAGGTAAATTCGCGCTCAAAGCGAGAGACCCACTCCCACCAAGGACGGCCGTGCTCGGCGGCCTTGTTCAAAATCTTGTCATCGATATCGGTGACGTTGCGCACAAAGGCGACGTCATACCCCTTGGCGATCAGCCAACGGCGCAAGATATCAAAGGCCACGCCGGAGCGAACATGGCCAATGTGCGGCTGAGCCTGCGGGGTCGCACCGCACAGGTAAATGGAGGCATGCCCCTCGCGGAGAGGCTCAAAATCCTTCAGTTGGCGGGTTGCGGTATCGAAGATTTGAAATGTCACAGCCCCGAGCATAGCGGGGAAATAGATACGGGTGAAAAAGAGAAAACGGCTAGCGCACACGGGCAATGTGTGTGCGCTAGCCGTTATCCGGAAAAGTGCAGAAAATCCCTACTGGGTGGAAAACCGATAAGGGGGCTCGACTTATGCGTCTGCGTCCAGGTCCACCGGCTTATCGTCGGCTTCATCCTTCTTCTCACCAGCGGCACCTTCCTGTGCCAGCGCGCGGTGACGCTCGATAGTGGCATCGACGCGGGCAAAAACTTCCTCGACCTTGGCCTCATCAACGCCGTCGGCAAGCGCGAGCTCACCGACGAGAACCTGGCGAGCCTTGCTCAACATACGCTTTTCGCCGGCGGACAGACCGCGGTCCTGATCGCGGCGCCACAGGTCACGAACTACCTCAGCGACCTTGTTAATGTCGCCCGAACCCAGGCGCTCCTGGTTGGCCTTGTAGCGACGAGACCAGTTGCCGGCCTCTTCCACGTCGGTCTCACGTAGCACGGAGAAGACCTTCAGCAGTCCCTCTTCACCGACAACATCGCGGACACCGACCAGCTCGGCATTCTTGGCGGGCACCTGGATATTCAGATCACTCTGCAGAATCTGCAGTACAAGGTACTGAACGGTCTCACCGTTAAGCTCTCGTTCAATGATGTTTTCGATTTTCGCAGCTCCGTGGTGCGGATAAACTACGGTATCGCCAATGCTGAATTCCATGTAATGCACACGCCCTTTCCAACGGCCTTCCACCCTATCATGTCCCCCCATGATTTTACGGGTAGTATGAGAACATCTTAGGAAGACACTAAGGTGTTCTTTAAATACTGAAAATCCTATCGCCCATCCTCAAGCTACTGGAGGAAATCTAGTCATGGCCTTCAAGTCCGTACTTCGCCGCAGCGCTCTCATCACCGTCTCCGCAGCATCTGCAGTTGCACTTGCTGCCTGTGGCGCCGGTCAGATTTCGCAGACCGCAAATCAGCACCCGGCTGTCGACGGTGCGATGAACGGCGGCGAAGATGCTGCCGGCAAGGGTGCTGAGAACACCAACTCGGCTCTTGGCTTCGTCAACATCCGCGACGCTCACATCCTGGTTGACCCGGAGGCTGGTACCGCTGGTCTGAAGTTCTCCGCCAGCAACCAGCAGCGCGCTACCGAGTCGGTCTACACGCTGAAGTCCGTCACCGTTGAAGGTATCGGCGAGGTTGAGCTGAAGAAGGTCGCTGAGACTCCTTCCTTCGCTAAGGCTGCCAAGGGCGAGAACTCCTTGCCGCGCGAGTGCCAGATTGTTGCCGGCCCGAAGTCCGTCATCGATCCGCTGGCTAAGACCGCTAAGGACAACACCGGCTGCATCGCGTACTACACCAATGAGCTGGACCCGGCCACCCTGGTTGGCGACAAGAGCAGCGCTGCTGGCCAGAACCGCGAGGCCACCTTCGAGTTCACTGACCCGCAGGGCAACACCAACACCTACGACCTGGACATCACCGTCTCCGCTGACATTCTGGAAGCTGGCGCACCGAACCGCGGTGCTGACGGCATGATTGAAACCAAGTAAGCGCAGTACAGCGCGTTCCCTGCGCTGTTCGTGCGCAGCGCACTATCAGCGCTGGTACAGCGCAGTCCTGTCCCGCAAATAACGCGAGGAGCTTCATCGAGCGGGCATGGGCGATTGGTCGCTTGATACGGGCCACGGCGGTACAGTCAGTCCTTGACACATGTCATTGACTCTGCCCTGGCCCGTTCTCGCGTATCTGGGGCAATTTTTTAGCGACATTTCCCGCACATCCCGCACCAAACGTTGTCGGGTCTGTCGCCCCCTCGTTTGAAGCAAAGGCGGTTGCACCGTGGCCAAGACCAAAGACGAAGCCTACGAATGCTCGGCATGCGGTTGGCAGGTGTCGAAATGGGTTGGTCAATGTCCCAACTGCAAAGAGTGGGGCACACTGGAGAAGGTCACTATCCGCTCCAGCAGAGGGAAGTCCGGCTCCACCCTTGAGGACAAAATCGCCACCCGGGCAGCCAAGCAACGTCGCCGGAGTGCTGCCACAACGGAGCCCGGCACGCGAGGTGACCGTCGTAAAGCATCTTCCACTTCCGTCGCGGCTGAGAGCCAGCGTTTAGCACAGCGCGCGCTTGACGACGATGCGGAGGAACGTTTCCTCGCCGAGACATCCGCAACAGATCGAATCCCCACTTCTTCTTCTGAGCTGACGGCCATTACCGGGATTTCCGCCAAAGCTGCGCACGCGGTGCGCACGGGCATCGGTGAGCTGGATCGGGTGCTCGGTTCGGGTATTGTGCCGGGTTCGTTGGTGCTCTTGGCCGGCGAGCCGGGGGTTGGTAAGTCGACGTTGCTGCTTGAAGTGGCCTATCGCTGCGCGGACGGCGATTTGGGGCCGACACTTTACGTCACAGGTGAGGAGTCGGTCGGTCAGGTGCGACTGCGTGCCGAGCGCACTGGCGCGCTGTCGGACTCGCTGTACCTGTCGGCGGTGTCGAATATCGAGGACGTCATCGATCTGACGCTAGAGCTCTCCCCCGGTCTGCTCATTGTGGACTCCGTGCAGACGATGCGTGCCGACGTCGAAGGTGCTCGCGGTGGCGTTGCTCAGGCCCGCGCCGTAACCTCTGCCCTGGCGGCGTTGGCAAAGGAGACCGGGACTGCGATTTTCTTGGTAGGGCACGTGACCAAGGACGGCAATGTGGCCGGCCCGCGCACGATGGAACACCTCGTTGATGTGGTACTCAACTTCGAAGGCGATAGACACTCGGGGCTACGCTTCTTGCGGGGTCTGAAAAACCGCTTCGGCAGCACCGATGAGGTGGGCTGCTTCGAGCAGACCGCGGGCGGTATTGCGGAAGTTGAGGATCCCTCGGGGCTGTTTTTGCATCACCGAACACCGACCTCGGGAACTGCAATTACCGTGGCCATGGATGGCCGCAGACCGCTGCTGGCGGAGGTGCAGGGCCTGGTAATCAACACCGAGGCACATAATCCACGACGCAATGTCTCTGGTCTCGACCCGAGGCGCGTGCCGATGGTCGCGGCCGTGCTGACTGAACACGGTAACTTCAAGCAGTTGGCCCGCATGGAGATGTACGTGTCCACCGTCGGCGGAATGACGCTGTCGGAGCCTGCCGCGGACCTGGCGATTGCGCTGGCACTGGCCTCATCCATGACTAAGCGGACCTTCCAGGACAAAACCATTGCACTCGGCGAACTGGGGTTGGCCGGCGAAGTGCGGCGAGTGACCGATTTGGAGTGGCGCCTTAAGGAAGCTCATCGAATGGGCTTCGACACGGCAATTGTGCCCAGAGGCGCAAAAGGCCCGGCAGGGATGCAGCTGCTGGAAGCAGCCACCGTTGCCGAGGCCATTGAGCTTGGGTTAGGAGCTAAGCGCTAGCGCATGTTGAACGTGTAGGCGTCAGAGTTGTTGTCACCAATCACGCCGTAGAAGATGTACGACCCGGAGGGAACTGGGACCCGGTCTTCTTCGGAGCACTTGTTCGGCGCCGAGGTCAGACGCGACCAGGTGGCGGCATAGTTGACTTCCTCGCCCGGTGCCAATACCAGTTCACCGTGGCCTTCGGAGTCATTGCAATCCACATCCGACCAGACTCGCTCATACGTTGCCAGGTCGTACACCTCGAAGCGCAACTGCTGCTCATCAAGGTTCACGCGGCATTCACCGCCGGTGGGATTGTGGACGGTAATCGCCAGAGTCGGCTGCTCATCGCCGTAGTTCGGCTGATCCGAGGTGGCCGTCACCTGCAGATCTGCAAGGGTACAGTCCTTTTTGCTCGCAAGCGCCGCCTGAGCGTCATCCTTCGCGGAGTCTTCGCCTTCCTTGTCGCCCTTCTTGGCGTCCTTGTCAGACTTGTCGTTCTCCGAGTCCTTGTCAGACTTAGGCGCGTAAGGTTCCTTGGGCTGTTCCGGAGGAGTCACCTCTTTCCCGTCATCCCTGGTGACATTCACCGGTTCAGAATCCTCGCTGTCCCGGTTTACCAGTGCGGAAATACCCCAGCCCAGGAGAACGAGGATGATAACGAGCAACACCGCCGCGGCGATACGCCGACGCCGGTAGATTTCTGGAGGCAGCTTATTGGTCACACATTTAGGTTAGCGGGTTCTCGCTGACTCCATGGGTAACGACGGTCTCAGCGCGTCCGTCCTCCAAGCGGTACCGCATACCGACAACGCCTACCTCGCCGGTCTCCAGTCGCGACGAAATCTCCGGAGAGCGATCAATAATGTGATTAACAATCTCGCGCACGTGGCGACGCTCAAATTCGTCGATTTCAGTCTCGCCATCCTTGCGAGCCGCCAGCAGCGACGGGGTGACCTTTTCAATCAGCACACGCTGGAAACCACCCGGCAGTTCGCCACCATCCAGTGCATTCTTCGCCGCAGCCACAGCGCCGCAGGACTCGTGACCGAGAACAATCACCAGCGGAACTCCAAGACCATCAACTGCGAATTCCAGCGAAGCCAGCACCGACAGGTCAGTAATCTCACCGGCAGTACGGATCACAAATACATCGCCCAAGCCCTGATCGAAAATAATCTCCACCGGAGCGCGGGAATCCGAGCAAGCCAGCACAACGGCCTTCGGCTTCTGCCCCTGCGTCAGCTGCTTACGACGAACCAAGTCCTGGCGAGGATGCGCAGTCTTGCTCTCGCAGAAGCGGAGGTTTCCGCGCACCATCGATTGCCATACACTCTCAGGAGTCCTCTCAGAATTGCTCATAGCTATATTGTGCAACGACTCTGCTGTTTATGGGAAAGCGAGAAGGTAGATTGACCTCTGCAATTAACCAATCCGACGACTTCGACGAACACGTCGATGCCGCCTTACGTGATTGGTATCGCACCAACATGCGGCCACTTCCCTGGCGCGAAGAAGGCACTTCACCATGGGCTGTGCTCGTCAGCGAAGTGATGAGTCAACAGACTCCCGTCGCCCGCGTCATCCCCTCCTGGCGCGCCTGGCTGGAAAAATGGCCCACCCCAGCCGATTTGGCAGTCGCGCCCAAGGATGAAGTCCTACGTATGTGGGGAAAACTCGGCTACCCCCGACGTGCACTCCGGCTGCGTGAATGCGCAGAAAAGATCGTCGAAAAGCACGACGGCGAAGTACCAAGCGACGTGAACACACTGTTAGCCCTTCCGGGGGTAGGAGACTACACAGCTCGGGCAGTAGCGGCGTTTGCTTTTGGCGCGCGCACGCCGGTGGTGGACATCAACGTGCGCCGCGTACTCCGGCGACACCGCCAGGGCACGTACCTACCCGGCATCGCCAAACGCACAGACATGACGCTCGTCAAAGAGTTCCTACCACTCGACCCCACGACTGCGGCCGAGACCTCTGTCGCACTCATGGAACTCGGCGCTACTGTCTGTCGAACGACACCCGAGTGCGAGGCCTGCCCCATCGCCACCAGTTGCGCCTGGATTGCCGCCGGTCGCCCCGAACCCGAAGACCACGAAATCGCCGCTGCGAAACGGCGCGTGCAGAAGTTCGAAGGCACCGACCGTCAAGTCCGGGGCTTGCTTCTCGACGTGCTCCGCGCCGCCGACTCCCCCGTCGAACAGACCGCTCTGGATGCGGTCTGGGATGATACGCATCAGCGTTCCCGCGCATTGTTTTCCCTGCTTGACGACGGACTTGCGGAGCAAACCTCCGATGGCCGCTTCCAGTTGCCCCGTTAGAACCCAGACAATGCTCCGGTAAAGACCAGATTCGAACAAGTGCGTTGCCTAGAATTGGGAACATGAATGCCACGCCCCATCGACCTCAGCGCCAGCGCTGTCTCTTTGGGGCTAGTAAACGCAGAATCGCGCTGAGCATGGTACTTGGAGTTGCTCTTCTGAGCTCTAGCGTGGGAACGCTCGGTGGTTGCTCGGCGGTGGATGGTCTAGGAGCAACTGGCTTCGGTTCCTCGGATTCTGACTCTTCTACGGTGAAGCGATTGCCTCCAGGTCAGGTAATTACGAAGACGCCATTTCCGGTCAATGCGCCCGCACGCGCACAGCGGGTCGTGTTTTCCTCCACAGGCGCACGCGACCACCGCCAGACAGCCGTGTCCGGCACGATTTTGCAGCCCTATACCCGCTGGTCGGAGAAATCCCCGCGCCCACTGGCAGTAATTGCACCTGGAACTCTCGGTATGGCTGATAACTGTGCCAGTTCGGTTGCCCTGCGCTACGAAGCGCCTCCGACGCCTCCGGCACCTCAGTTGCTGGCACAGGGATGGAATGTTGCCATCGTGGATTACCAGGGGCTCGGCACGCCTGGGGTACATCCGTATCTCAACCGTGAGGTTGCCGGGAATAACACGCTCGATATGGCGCGAGCGGCTATTGAAACTTTACAACTGCCTACAGACACTCCCATTGCGCTGTTCGGCTACTCACAGGGCGGAGGCGCCACCGCTGCAGCGGCCGAGCTCGCCGATGAGTATGCCTCGGAGCTGAACATCCGCGCTGTTTACGCCGGGGCTATTCCGGCCGATCTCACCGACACTGCACTGCATATTCGCGGCTCGGCGCTGGCGGGGCTCGTCGGTTACTTCATGAACGGCTTGATTGCAGAGTACCCAGAGGCAAAAGAACCAATCGAGCGCATGCTGAGCCCGCTGGGGCAGGATTTCCTGAAGCTCACGGCCGATGAATGCATTGGCGCCACTGTCGAACGTTGGCCTCGCAATGACACCAAGGCATTTACGGCCAACGACTTGGGGATAGCGGAGAATCTGCGCTCGCCGGAGCTCTCCCCCGTCGTTCGGCGCCACGTGGAAGAACAAGCTCTGGGGACAAAGACTCCCAGTATGCCCGTATTCGTTACCCATAACGCGTTGGATGATGTGTTACCCGTGACGTCGGCACGCAAACTTGTGCAGAAATGGCAAAAGGCCGGCGCCGACATCACCTACGTGGAGGTCGACACTGACCTCGGTGATGGGACGCACGGCCTTGCCTACGTGCTCACCCACGACGAGATGCTTGCGTGGGTGAATCAGAAAATGGGGTACTAGTGTGCTAGCGCACTAGCTGTACTGACGGTGAAATGCTCACCGACAGCCATCAGCCACTAACTACTTCTTCTTCCAACGACCGCGGAAGGTCAGGCCCTTGCCCAGTCGGACGGTGTAACCGCCGCGGCTGTTAATGGTCACCGGACCGATACGCTTAGAACCAGAGACTCCCGAACCCGAGTAGTTCAGCCACGTGTCCTTGTCCAGGTTCTGCTTCTTGCGAAATTGGAGCCCCATTTAGTTCTCTCCCTCGGAGTTATCGGATTCGACCTCGGCAGCGGCCTGGTCGGCAGCACCTTCGATGTCGTCGGCTTCAACACTCAGGGTGCCATCAGCGCTGCCGAGAACGTCCTTGTCTTCCTCAGACTCCCCCAGAGCACCGCCGTCGGCATCAACGTTCCCGGCCTTGCCCTTGTTGGTGAAGGTGAACTTCGCCTTGTCGACGTCCTTGGACTCGCCATCCCAGCCTTCGACATCGATGAAGACGGTCTCGCCGAGACCGACCTCACCGTAGAGAATCTTCTCGGAGAGCTGATCCTCAATCTCGCGCTGGATCGTGCGACGCAGCGGACGGGCACCGAGCACTGGATCAAAGCCACGCTTGGCCAGCAGGTTCTTGGCGCGGTCGGAAATCTCCATGGTGATGCGCTTCTCGTCGAGCTGGTCGCTGACGCGGGCCAGCATAAGGTCGACCATCTGGACAATCTCAGCCTGGCTCAGCTGCTTGAAGACCACAATCTCGTCGATACGGTTCAGGAACTCCGGACGGAAGTGCTTCTTCAGCTCGTCGTGGACCTTGTCCTTCATCCGCTCGTACTTGCCATCTTCATCGGCCTCGCCGACCCCCGAGAAGCCCATACCAACAGCCTTGGAAATGTCGCTGGTACCCAGGTTCGAGGTGAAGATCAGAACCGTGTTCTTGAAGTCCACCACTCGACCCTGCGAGTCAGTCAGACGACCGTCTTCCAGGACCTGCAGCAAGGTGTTGTAAATCTCCTTGTGGGCCTTCTCAATCTCGTCGAAAAGCACGACGGAGAACGGCTTGCGGCGCACCTTCTCGGTGAGCTGGCCGCCCTCTTCGTAGCCGACATATCCGGGAGGAGCACCGAAGAGGCGCGAAGCGGTGAAGCGGTCGTGGAACTCACCCATATCAATCTGAATGAGTGCGTCTTCCTCACCAAAGAGGAACTCGGCCAGGGCCTTCGACAGCTCGGTCTTACCAACACCAGACGGGCCGGCGAAGATAAACGAACCGGACGGACGCTTCGGGTCCTTCAGACCAGCGCGGGTACGACGAATAGCGCGGGAGACAGCACTGACGGCCTCTTCCTGACCGATAATGCGCTTGTGCAGCTCATCCTCCATGCGCAGCAGACGCGAGGACTCTTCCTCGGTGAGCTTGAACACCGGAATGCCAGTCCAGGAAGCCAGGACCTCCGCAATCTGCTCCTCACCAATCTCAGCGATGGTGTCGGACTCGCCCGCACGCCACTTCTTCTCGCGCTCGCGGCGCTCTTCGCCCAGCTTGCGCTCCTTGTCGCGCAGACCAGCTGCCTTCTCAAAGTCCTGCTCGTCGATGGCGGCTTCCTTCTGGCGGCGCACATCGGCGATCTTGGAGTCAATCTCCTGCAGGTCAGCCGGGGCAGTCATGCGCTTGATGCGCATGCGAGCACCGGCCTCATCGATCAGGTCAACGGCCTTATCCGGCAGGAAGCGGTCGTTGATGTAGCGGTCGGAGAGCGTAGCTGCGGCAACCAGAGCCTTGTCCGAGATGGATACGCGGTGGTGAGCCTCGTACTTATCGCGGACACCGCGCAGAATCTCGATAGTGAGATCCACACTCGGCTCCGGCACGTTCACCGGCTGGAAACGACGCTCAAGAGCGGCGTCCTTCTCAATGTGCTTACGGTACTCATCCAAAGTGGTAGCACCGATGGTCTGCAGCTCACCGCGAGCCAGCTTCGGCTTCAGAATCGAGGCTGCATCAATTGCGCCCTCGGCGGCACCGGCACCAACCAGCGTGTGAATCTCGTCAATAAACAGGATGATGTCACCGCGCTGGTTAATCTCCTTGAGCACCTTCTTCAGACGCTCCTCGAAGTCACCGCGGTAACGGGAACCCGCAACCAGCGAGCCCAGGTCGAGAGAGTAAAGCTGCTTATCCTTCAGCGTCTCCGGCACACGACCGTTGACAATGTCCAGTGCAAGCCCCTCCACGACGGCGGTCTTACCAACACCAGGCTCACCAATCAGCACAGGGTTGTTCTTGGTGCGACGAGAAAGAACCTGCATAATGCGCTCGATTTCTTTCTCGCGGCCAATAACCGGATCCAGCTTGCCCTCACGTGCAGCAACGGTCAGGTTACGACCGAACTGATCAAGCACCAGCGAACCCGACTGGTGGTTACCCTCCTGCACACGAGCGCCGGAAGTAGCACCGACCGGACGCTGCTCCGGAGAACCATCGGACTCATCGCCCTGGAAACCGCTGAGCAGCTGAATAACCTGCTGACGTACGCGCGGCAGGTCAGCGCCGAGCTTAACCAGGACCTGAGCAGCAACACCTTCGCCCTCACGAATCAGGCCGAGCAGCAGGTGCTCAGTACCGATGTACTTGTGACCCAGCTGCAGAGCCTCGCGCAGAGAGTACTCCAGCACCTTCTTTGCACGCGGGGTAAACGGCACGTGACCGCTCGGCGGCTGGGAGCCACGACCAATAATGTCGACTACCTCAGAGCGCACAGCATCCAGGGAAATACCCATGGACTCCAGCGCCTTGGCAGCTACACCGTCGCCTTCACTAATCAGGCCGAGCAGGATGTGCTCCGTGCCGATGTAATTGTGATTGAGCTCGCGTGCCTCATCCTGTGCCAGGACGACAACGCGACGTGCTCGGTCCGTAAACCTCTCGAACATCACTGCCCTTTCAAGTGTCTATTTTTGCCGTAATTCAATAAAGGTTGTTTCACCTAGCTTAAACGCGACGCGACACAGATTAATCCCTATAGCCGTACGCCAGTAGCGAACAGCCTGGTCGAGAGAGGTATCACTGCTCGTACGGCAGCAAAAGCTCCCGGCGGCAATGCCACCGGGAGGAAACGAATGTTGGAATGAATTACTCCTGCGCGTTAAGCCAAACGCCAGACAAGAAGGAGTATTTGCACGGGATATCAGTCAGTCTCCATAATCTCCCACTCATACGGAGTCACTTCACCGCGCACCTCGTGGTACGGAGAACTGAAGTACAGGGTGCCATTCTTATTCAGGACCACGATCCCGTGGAAGCTGTACTTCTTCCCTTCCTTCAGTCGGAATGGCGGGCGCGAGGCATCCCAATTTCCACCGCTCATTCCGGCTTCCCAACTTCCAGATGCATCCTCGAGATCAAAGGTGACCAGATTGTGGGCGTTCTTCTTGTTACCCCACTTAGCTGTGGTCTGGCAGCGGAACATGTCCTGATTTACCGACCCACCACAGACTACGGTTTCTCCGTCTGTGGAATAGCTGACATAGTCACGGTTGATCTTGGGGTAGTTCGTAGCTGCATCGGCGACGGACGGATTGACAACAGCAAGCGCAGTGGCGGCAGTGATTGCGGCGGCTACAGCGGAAATCTTCTTGGTGAACATGATCTCAGATTAAAAACTCTCGGACACAAAAGAAACGGGAGTTCTCCCCGGGGAGTTCTCCCCTAGCTAAACCATGCTGGACTGCCCAAATCTGGACAGTGGTGCCATCAAACGCACCACGATTTATCCGCTTATGTCACCGGCACAATGCAGTCAGAGAGCGATGCTGTCCAAAGCAGCACGGTCAGAGCGCATGGCAGTCTGTGACGCACCGAGAATGGATTTATATCAATGGCTTTCAAACTATTCAGCTTCCGAAAGACCTTCCGCCCCACCCGCAACTCCCGGGTTACGCTATCGCGTTCTGGCCTCGGATATTCCTATCGCATGGGGCCCGTTCGGTGGACGAAGAATGCCCGTGGCGGCCGAACCACTACTGTGAACACGCCAATTAAAGGATTGACTTATCGCAAGTACCGTCGTTAAGCGAGCAGTTTCAAGTCGTCTGCAGTGACCAATCGTGCTTCGATTGCAGCGACAACTACCAGCTGCAGACGGCTCTTTTGATTAACCCGTTGCCACTCCTTGCTTGAGACCAGCCCCTTGCTCAAAGCGGATTCAAAAAGTGCGGTGCGGTAATGCTCGACTGCCTTTGCGGTCTTGCCTCCCAGCTTTCGGCCGGCCTCGGCATCGGTGCATGAAACCATAATGGTGTCGATTCGGCCGCGCAGATAATCCTCCGCATATGCAGCGATCAGAGCACGCTGGCGCTCCGGCAGCTCCCCAACCGAGATGGTTTCAGTCCCGTCAGTTGGCAGCACGACCTTCGCATCGGCGTGCTCAATATCCTGTTTAATCTGAATTTCGTACTGGTCATCCTTGACGGAAAAGCGGATGAAATACTCCGGGTAGCTCAAATCAAAACGCTGTTGCGGAGCCAGCCGGAATGACCGCGACACCTCCGGAATGTGCACCATTGCAGTCACGTGCTCGCAGTTATTGAGCAGAAACCACATTCCGGATTCCGCATACACATACATTGCTATGCGGTGCATGTAGCGGTTATCTTCGCCCACTTTGAGGTCGGCGTCACGCCCGATGGTCAATCCCTCACTCGGATTGGCAACAATCGCATCCCCACACAAATTATCAACCACAAGTGTTGGGAGCGATGTCACGTTGACCAGGCCTTTCTCTCGCACCACCAGCCACCAACCGCGAATCAGGAACCCTACCCAACGCTCCTGGGGGAATCGCCCAACGACGGCTGAAGTGACTGGCATTCATGATAGTTATCCGAAATATAACAAATATTCTCGGCGTTATCGCTTAATTCGTCGTGGTTTGCATTGCCCACGCCGCCACCGTGTCATAGGCAGCAGGACAAGGATCGCCTTCACTCAAAACGACAAATACCGGACGAAGCACTTCGGGACTGGATGGCGCAGAACTTTCCGCCGGCTGAACCAAGCAGTAATTAATCGGCCGTGTTGCCTCGGAACCTTCGCTGTTCACAGCTTGAAATGAGCCTGACGTTTGTAGGACATCCAGCCGGCGACCATCGGGCTCCATTCGCAGTTTCACCACTTCAGAGCCAGCTGGTTCAGCCACTGACCGGTTCTTGCTCACGGCATCCAGAATTTCACCCCGCCATTTGTCATTTTCAGCCTCTGCAATCGGCTTCTTCTCATCAATACCGTGGCGAAATGGCAGCAAGAATTCATCTGCCGAAGCAAACTGCGTCGCGTGATATGCAGCACCGTTGAATGTTCCCATCCGCTGAATCCCCTGCCAGCTCTTCTCACCGATGGGGACGTCGCTTAACGACGTAAGGGTCCATCGGTCACCCACCGGAATCCGAGGCCCCTTCGCCAAATCGGGAGCGCGAAGTCGCATCGGTTCCGCAGAACCTCCGATAGCTACTGGCTGTGCCAAGTGCTTGGCACTAAAGAGACCGCCATCTCCAATGCCGCTACGTTCGGCAACAACAATGCCACCACCAATAAGGCCTAGACATGCCACTACGGAGAACGCTGCAAGGGCTTTCTTCCGGTTCTTCGGATTGCGAACCTCGACGGCACCACCATTTAGCGCAGCAATGAGATCGCTAATAAACGCATTGCAGGATTCGTAGCGTTCATCGGCGTCAACCGCCAACGCCTTGGCGAAGACCGAATCAACTACCGCACCGAGGTTGGTAACCGGTCGCTTACCGCAGTGCAATTGCCGCGCACTGGCCGCGTCAGTAGCTGGAAATGCCTTATATCCCTGCAACAGCTCGAATATCGTGCACGCAAACGCATACTCGTCACTAGCTGCACTAATGCAACCCTTAGTGAAGATCTCTGGCGCCATGTAGGGCAATGAGCCGGCAACACGATTGGTCACGCCAACACTGTCGATTTCAGTGGCGGTTGATACACCGAAATCCACAAGCGTCGCGCTTAACACAAGCCCCGACGAATCTCGCTCTACGACGATATTTGATGGTTTTACATCACCATGAATCACCGCTGGTTCGTGCTTTGCTAGCCGATCTAGCGCGGTAGCAATCTCCACACCAATCGACATGACCTCGCTCTTATCGAAAGTGCGCGGCGGATATTCGGCCAGTTCAGCGCCCAACGAATTACCGCTAATAAGAGTCATGGTGAACCAAAGCAGGTTCCCGGCTCGCCCGCCATCGAACACGGTCACAACGTTGGGAACGTGAACAGTGGCTGCGATAGAAACCTCGTTCTGGAACAGTGCCTCCATTCGCTTAGAAGCACTGGCCTCTTCCGGCAGTGGGACGATTTTCAGTGCTTCGTTTCGGCCCAGCTTGGGATTTCGTACTCGAAAAACAGTCCCCATATTGCCGGCACCGATGAGAGCTTCAACCTCGTAGCCCTCAAAAATATCGCCTACCTGGGGAAGATTAGTCATCGGTTCCGTTGCCCAGACCCATCGAGATTACCCACCATAATCTGAATCCCAGACTCAGAGCGGCAATCATAATTAGGCGAAACTTCTTGGCATTCCATCGTCAGTGGCTGACCGTCATACTCAATCTCGATTGTCGTCTGCTTTGGCAGTGTTCCTTGCTCTTGCCGCTGTTTACTGAGCGCCCGCACTACCTCGTAATATGCTTCACAGTCCATATCGGAGCCCTGGTTTGACCAGGCACTCTGCAGCATCGGGCACGTCGGATCAACGGTCGACGCTAAGACCTCTGGGTCTACGAACCGATCGTCGGCAGGCGGTGCGATTGTAGTCGAGGTTGGTTCCTGATCATCGCCCACATAGTAGGACGGCGAGACTTCCACTTCGGTGCTTTCAGTGGTTTCAAACAACCCGTCGGCGTTATCCTGCTGGTTAGAGCGGAAATTTAGGATCCAGACCACCATTGCCAGGATGACGACAACCAGAATGGCGAGCACGAACAGCAGAATCTTCCGATTTCGACCATCAGTATCGGAATTTGCACCGCTGTCAATGTCATCGACGCCCGGGATTAGAGTGCGATCGTCGGTCATCAGTTATCTCCTTGGCTGACAGAAACCTTCATCATCGTCGTGCGAGCAGCCGAAATCTCTTCCTCATTCATCACACCAATGCGCACGTGGGATTCGATTGAGCGACCCGATGGAACGTGAGTGCCTTCCACGGTAATCATGCCGTCTGCTGCTACAAAGAACTTAACCTGAATTGGCTGACCCTTGGGCAACGGCGGGATACCTGTCAGCATAGATTCCGATCCACTAATGATGTCATTGAGAGCGACATCTTCGGATGGAACGTCACTGGCCTGCTGATACAGCGTCAAATCTACTTCCTCTTGGCCATCAGCTACGGTCGAATACTCCCGGACCACCGGCTCAGACAGGGGAATCATGTCATTCTGGTTGACCAGATAGTCGATGTACGGGTTGTTCAGATGATCGACAACTCGAATGCCAATCGACTTTGGCAATACATTTGCCACCTTCTTCTCCGACAGCGCGGCTAGCTGCCCGGCGTCAATCCCTGTCTCAGCCGCGATCTGCGCAATTGACTGCTGTTGGACAGCAGGGCTGGACTCAGCATTAACCACTCCCCCGAGCTTGCTGATCATCGCAGCAAGGGCAGCACCCTTAGCAACGGCTAGATCAGGCTCAACCAACAGTGGCTTCTTACCCGTCAGACGCTCCACCAGTTTGGTTACGGCGGTCATTCGCGAAGATCCACCCACCAGGATGACCTCATCAATTGTCAGTCCCGGCTCCTTTTCCTTTGCCGTCTCCAATACACGGGTCAAAGGAATCTCCGTCTGCTCGAGCAATGGCGCCGTGACACGCTCCAAGTCTTCGCGGGTAACGGCAATCTTGGCGCGGGAACCAGAGTCACTGGCAAGTCGCACAGTGGCGCTTTCCGCATTACTCAGCGCCTCTTTACAGTTCACCGTCTGCTCATGCAACTTAGCGACGAAGGTCTCATCGTTTTCCGCCTCCTCGTCACCAGTCTGCTCAATGAATTTATCCAGGATAAATTCACCAAGCGCCTTATCCCAGTCAGCACCGCCCAGTCGAGCATCACCGTCGGTGGCAATAACCCGGAAGGTGTTGTCAATCCCCTGCACAATCGTGGCATCGAATGTACCGCCTCCGAGGTCATACACCAGCAAGGTCTTGTCCTTTAGAGGCTGCTTGGAGTCGTAGTAGAGGGCCGCAGCAACCGGTTCTGCTACCAGCTCCAACACATTGAAATTAGCAATCTGCCCTGCGTTGCGAGTTGCCTCGCGCTCCTTCGCACCAAAATATGCCGGCACAGTAATAACTGCCGAAATCTCGTCGTCAGCTGCTTCGTCTGGAACCAACGAGCGCAAAATCAATGAAGAAATCTCCTCCGGGGTATACGCCTTCCCGCTGAAATTCCATTTCTTATCGGTGCCGATGCTCCGCTTCACCAGCTCGATGACGTCATTGGGGCTGAAGAGCTTCTCTTCACGTGCCAGCTTTCCGACAACGGTATTGGCCTTCGATTCAAACCACACCACACTTGGTGTCGACAGATCTCCGTCGAGGTTTTCTTGAATGACAGGAGCACCCAGTGAGTCCACGTAGGAAATTGCGCTATTGGATGTGCCCAGATCGATGCCGTAAATACGTTCAGCCATGATTTTTCTCCTTATTCTGAAATCTGTTGGATTCTTGACTTCTTTTGCCGTGTCAGCGCTCTAGTTGTGTGCTGGCCGGACTCGAGCTGTGCTCTGTTCAGACTCGAGTTTTGGCCTAGTTGCCGCTGTGCCGGTACACCGTGACCGGCGCCTTGGCCACCACAATTGGACTGGTAGAACTGGTGAAGGTGTAGTAGTGCGAGATTCGTCGTGATGGCGCCAGCGTGCGGTGCAGCGCGGGGTTATCCGAATCCGCGAATTTGGTACGACGGTGAATTGAAGAATCAAAGGCATCGCCCACCTTCGCCTCTGTAATTGCCACTCCCATGGACTGAAGCGCATCTGCGATCGAGTCCTGCAGGAAATCCAGGGTCGAATACAGGTCACTGCCATCAGTTTCGGTAGTTTCTTCGAGCCGCGAAAGGTCAGCGCAAATCCCGTCATGGATGGCCGCCAACTTTTCCGCCAGCGGCATCAACTGGGCGTACCAACGACGATCAGTCAGCGCTTCCAACTCTTCACTTTGAGAGCGCAATACTGCGTTCATTGTGTCCAGCCGTGTTTGAATCAAATCCAACTGCTTTACGACGTTCCCGGCCGCAACACCTGCGGTACTTTCAGCATCCGTTTCTGGGAGCTCTTCCACTGTCGCGGGAGGAAAATCCTGCTGGGCTGGAACTCCTTCCGCGGTGTCTTCATCATGGCCAAACTCGGCACCACCAAATTCAACACCGTCAAATTCGACGTTCTCAACCTTGGACCATGCAGCTTCGTCGGTGTCTAGTTTTGGATCTCCGGAATACTCGACCGGCTCCTGACCTGTGGTATCACCATTGTCGACCGTGCCCCGGGGGCCGAAGGACTCATCAAAATTCGGCAGCGGGGCGAAATTATGCGCTCCACCGAAGTCAACCTCCGGATACTTAGGATCTCGTTCCTGATACTCATCAACACGACCGTCTGAATGTTTAACCGACCTTTTATTTTCATCCTTTTTGTTATTAAAGAACCCCATTTTTATATTCCTTCCCCTTAGCGAATAGATAGGCAATCGACACAAATGTAATGATAAATATAGAAAATAGAACCCATCCTAATTCATAGAAATTATCATTTATAACCCCCATGGCAATGAAATATACGATTCCAAAAACAGCAATCCATCGTTTTGCCACTCGCTTCTTTACCAACGCCCACAAGATACCGACAAAAATAGCCAGAACCGGTACAGCAATAAATCCATTACCCTCCTGCATGAACTGCACTATTAAACCGAGCACAACAAATGGAGAAAGAAATCGTAATAACTCCTTGGCAATCGCATCCCCTTCACCGGCATGGGGCGTCTTAAAATCCGATTTTCCCCTTCCGGTATCAGCCTTCAAGACATCGTCTCGATTGACGTTTTGAAGGACGCGATTCTCAATTGTCGAATCGGAACTAGAACAGTAGGCTCCCTCAGCAATTTGCAATTCTTTACGAAGTCTCGTTGGGTCCAGCGACGATTCGTCGTTAAGCAGACCGAAAGTATGTCGAGTCACTAAATCCGCTGGATCATCGACTGCTTGCAACCTTCGAATAAGACCGGTGCGGGTTTCAGCCTCTGGCGAGCCGGTACGAAAACTCGCACCGATGGATTTAGTTGCACTCTTCAGCATGTCGCTATCGATCGGTTTGCCGTCAATAAAGCCTTCGGACTGTTCACGAAAACCGTTCGCAATGACATCTGCAATCGACCGAATGTCGGTATTTGCACTACTGGCCTCATCAAAGGCCGCCCAGACTCGTTTCTCCGCGTTGTTCGTCGGACCAGTCTCAATTTCCTGGCTATCTTCAACGTCGACGTATTCACGGAGCTCCATGCGGTTAGACGTTGGAACCAATATCCGATCAAAGAACTCTTCAAGCCCGTGCTCGGTAATCGCTTTTCCGCTGCCCTTTGCATACGGCTTCAAGAACCCCTCTTTAACTGCCTTCATCTGCACATCAGTGAAGAAGTACTGAGGACGCTGTACTCGTTTGAGAACAAGTCGAAAAGAAACACCGAACTTCTTTCGCACTGCGTCGACAAAATCTTCGGTGTGCAGCTCATCGATAATGTCCAGTGCGCGCTGGGACTGCTTACCGAAGAACAACAGGTCTCGAATTAAACGGACACGCGCTTCCCAAAAATCCGAGGAAGAGGCATCTCCGCCCATGGGAATGTCAGCAATCAGCTGAGCTAACTTGGCGCCCGTTGGCACTGCGCCTGGTGAAAATAGATTTCCAGCTAGGTTGTCTCGAACTGCGGGATTCAGACTCACATCTGCTCCTGAATCTCACTGATGCGAACACGCTGTTCTGGAGATAGGCCTGTCATAAACCGCCTGGCGGGATCTACTGCGATAAGCCATCCGGGGTCTACATGCTCCGGCAACAGTCGAATCATTGCCCTAGCAGGGCGTCCCGAATCAAGCGCGGAGACAGTTGTCAGAGTCTCTCCGTTGACGTTGGTGTCCTCTCGTTCTTCAAGCTCATAGGCAGTGCCGTACGTGGAAAGCGCCTGCTTCATCTCTTCAAACGCCGCGGCAGTGTTGTAGTCGAATGCGGCGCGAGCGTAGATGTATTCCACTAGGACTACGAGAGCGAAAAGGATTAATGCTTCGAGCGAAATAAGGACGCTTTTAGACATAAGCGATGCTGCGGTGACTGCCAGCACCGTGATAATGAGGCCGGGAATCCAACTAGTCTGATTTCGCAAGAACCACATCGCAAACCCCATGGCGAATGGAATCAACATCGCCGTATCTGGATATGGCCCACTATTGATGGATTCCAAAATTCCGCCAATTATGAATCCGGCGATAATGAGTACGACTCGAAACATCCAGGGTGCCCACCAAACAAAAAATGGCGGAATGATACGACCTTCTTGATCTACACCAACACGGTTTGGAATAATTCCTTGATCCTCCAAATCACCGCGCCAACCTTTAGTACGATCTGGAACACCCTTCACAATATCTGTGGTTTTTGAGAAGTAGCTTTTGGCCACATCTTTCAGCTGTTGGAGGTTCATTAAACGGTTCTTTCCCTCAATCTTTTGTCCAACGATTAATTCGCTGAACCCGACAGGATTTAGTTAAACCTGCACGGGTAGTGAAAGTCACCGGGAGAACTCCCGTACCGCTTCTGAGGCCTCCGCTATAGCGTCGTCAAGCAGATGAAGAAAACGCTTATTCGGCGCTTAACTCGGAGGTTTTTAACGCCCATGACATCCCAGTTTCATTCAAAGCACGTTTTAGCTGTGGCAGCCGCCGCTGCTACCCTGACTCTGGTTGGCTGCTCAGGTATGCCCACTAACAACGCTGTCCCGGAGTCCCCCGCGGTGGTGACAGTTACAGAAACGTCCCCTGCTTCTGATGCACAATCCGAAACTCCTAGCTCGATTGAGAGCTCGACCGGGTCGGAAGAGCCAGAGCAGGAATATGCCAACAGTTCGCAGGATAAGAATTCTCCCAACAGCGAACTTTCAGACTCGGATGCCGACTCCGGTGCAGTAACGCTGAATAGCTCGATGGAGCTGACCAAAATTGGCGGCATGGAGCCCGGCAGTGCCAAGCGCCAAAACGTCAAGATTGACGCAACTGCTCACCAGAAAGAATTGGGCGGCTTCGACACTGCTCGGATCACGCTTCCCTTCGAGGGGGCCAATAGCCTGTTGACCTATCCCCTGGTTGATGGCGAAGCAAACGCGAGGTTGCTGTGGAATTTCAGCCAGTCTGGTGGTACGGAAACCTGTGAAAACAAGGTGGATGTCTACGATTCTGAGGGCAAACCGACTGCAAGTGCCAGCGCAGGTGTGACTGGACAACATACTCCTTGCCAGATCGTTCGCCGGTTTGGGGAGAAGGCCTACGCAACATTTACAGAACCCGGTGAATACATCGTTGCTGTGACAGCTCAGCAGCCAGGATTCGAACCAATCACAATCGCACAGAAGGTGAAGGTAGTCGGTTAAAAATGAACGCTCACGAACCCATCGATCCGTGGAATAGCAACCAGTCGGGCACTTCCGAGAAAGTGTCGGAGAGAGCTTCCGGCACTAAGTCCGGAAAGAGTAAACCTTTGACGCTGCCGCTCATCCTCGGCGCAGTCGGAGTGATTGTTGCCGGCGCGGCGGGGTTTGCCATGGGCGGTAAGAATGCTGAGTCCGAACTTGCAAGCGCGAGTGAAGAGATTTACTCGTTTCAACAGCAGGCAGAGGAGCGGGAAAGCGAGCTGCAAGCAAAGATTGATGAGCTGGAAGAAGCAAACTCGGAATTGGAAGACAAGAACACCAATTCCGACCAGGCCTCCATAGCCTCCTATTACTACAAAATGGCGCTCAGCTGGCTTAACGTCTGTGATGCTGGCGACTACATGCCGGAAGAGACTCACGCTGTGCCGACTAGCGTGAAGGACTTAGGTATTGGCTGTGGCTACAACTTTGAAGATTCCAATGGAACAATTCTCATTCTTGTTGGTGGAGCAGACGAAGACGCCCAGTCTCGTGCATCTACCATTAACGACCAGGACGGATACCTAGAAACCATCCGAACCGGGCATATACAGCTCAATGTGTGGGTATCCAATTCTGGCCCGTGGGATGATGCCGAACAACTGTCAACAGATATCGCCGACAATGTCAGCCATGCCGCTAAGCAGAATATGGCACAGGACACCGCAGGACAATAAATAGCGTCCCTGCCATAAACGCCCATGAACCCCCGCTCACTAGTGAGCGGGGGTTCATGGGTTACGTGGGGGGCCGATGATTCACAAAATCTACGGTGCCGATTAGAAAACTAATTGTTCACGCGGTCATCGTCATCGTCGTCATCAAAGTCATCGTGATCATCGTCGTCCATGCCATCGTCACGGTCATCATCCGTGTCATCAATGTCATCGCGATCATCGTCCAGCTCCTCAGTCGACGTCACCATAGTGGTCTGGACTGGAGTCGTATCGGATAGGTTCGCCCTTCGCCACCGAGTCGAGAGCGCAACTGGATAAGAACAGGTTTCAGGAGCTTTCCCCAAAAGAATCAGATCCAAACCAGAACCCCTCCCCGGCTAAGGTCAGCACCCATTGAGCTGCGAAAGAGAACTGATACTTGACTATCTTCACTGGTCACGCCACATATCTTCACAACTATTCGTTTCTGATAAAAAAATTTTGCAAAAAGCTACGCAAAAGTGACCTAGGACACTTATTCTTACTGTAAAAGAAACTAAATCGGCAGTCCTACCGATGAGGTTTCGCCTGATTAGGCCTCTCCGAAGACCACAGGACATGAACCACGGAAGATGAGTGACTATGACATCTAATCCACAGACCTCGATTCTCAATAAGGTGCGCAAAGCTTCGCGAGCTACCTCGGACCTCGTTCTCGGACTCGCACCGGTGACTCAGGCTGGCGTCCTCGGCTCGATGGGGCCCGGCGCGGCTGGTAAGGCATTAAGTTCCATCTACCGCTGGGACTTCCTGCCAGCTGGTCTCCTCGGCATTGCAGCCGGCCGCGATCCGCACCACACTGCGATTATTGATGATGGCGGCTCGCTGACCTACGAGGAGCTGCACGAGCGCTCCACTGCCCTGGCGCGAGCACTCCGTCACGGCGATATTCAGCAGCGCGACCGCATCGGTGTGCTGGCTCGCAACCACCGCGGTTTCATTATGGCTCTGTGTGCCCACGGTCGTCTCGGCACCGACCTGGTGCTGCTCAATACCGGCGCCTCCGCCGAGCAGACTCTGGCCGTAATTCGTGAACAGAAGATTGACTTCCTGTTCATTGATGAGGAATTCACTCACATGCTGCCGGAGGACTTCGATGAGTGCCCGGTCGCCGTGTCGTGGTTTGAAAACTACGGTGACACCTCCTGCGTTCGCGAGGGCTGGACCTCCATGCAGGAGATGCTGAAGACAGCACCGCCGGCAAAGTGGCCGACCGCCGAGCTGCCAACCCGCCCGCGCCGTGGCCGCGTTATTATTCTGACTTCCGGAACCACCGGCACTCCAAAGGGTGCCAAGCGTCCGGAGCCGCGCAGCTGGATGCCGGCATCTTCCATCATGAGCCGAATTCCTCTGCGTCAGCGTCGCCCGGCTTACCTTGCGGCTCCGCTGTTCCACACCTGGGGATTCGCGACTGCGCAGCTGTGCATCGCACTGCGTTCCACCATGATTATGCGCCGCAAGTTCGATCCAGCCGACAGCCTGCGCATTATCGAGCAGCACTCTCCGCACACCATCTTCCTGGTGCCGACCATGCTGCAGCGCATGATTGAGATTCTCCCGGACAACTACGACATCGGCGCGACATCGCTAAAGGTCATCGCATCCTGCGGTTCGGCTATTCCAGAGGGAATTGTCACCAAGACCCTCGAGCGCTTCGGGCCGGTTCTCTACAACCAGTACGGTTCCACGGAGGTCAGCTGGGCAACCATTGCTAACCCGGATGAGCTCAAGGCAAACCCAACCACAGCTGGTCGCGCACCGCTGGGCACTCGTGTCCAGATTCTCGACGAAGACGGCAACCGCGTCGCCGACGGCGAGACCGGTCGAATCTTCGTCGGCAACAACATGTTGTACGAGGGCTACACCCGCCCGGGCGCGGACAAGCAGGTCATTGACGGCATGGTCTGTACCGGTGACCTGGGTCGCATGGAAAACGGCTTGCTCTACATCTCCGGTCGCGAGGACGACATGATTGTCTCCGGTGGCGAGAACGTCTTCCCACGCCAGACCGAAGATGCACTCAGCCAGCTCGAGGGTATCCGCGAGTGCGCAGTCGCAGGTGTCCCGGATGAGCGCTTCGGTCAGGCCCTGGTCGCCTGGGTTGTCCGCGACGACTCCCCTGAGGGCCGCGCCCTGACCAATGAGCAGATTCGCACATACGTCAAGCAGCGCCTCAGCCGATTCGCCGTTCCGCGCGAGACCGTGTTCCTCGATGAACTGCCACGCAACGCAGTCGGCAAGGTGGTTCCTCGCCACCTGCCGAAGCCGTGGGAGAATGTCACCGAGGAGAAGGTGGCTTAGGGCGCAGGGACCGTCGTAAAGCGAACGGCAGACACGAAAAGGACGCGGTAAAAACTTCCGTTATGGAAGTTACCGCGTCCTTTTTGCGTGTCCTAGGAAGAACTAGAGCTGATTAGCCAGCGTTCAAAACACCGTAGTCCGTGACGGGCTCACGGAAAATCTCTTCGCCGTCCTGGGTCACGGTTACCGCATTCGGAGTGACGGTATACGTGTAGCCACCATTTTTCGCGACAGCACGGTTCCCGGAGAAACTATCTACTGTGTACGCATCCGGGGTATCCGAAATCTCACCGAAGTCACCAATGTAATGGCGCTGCTGGCGGTTATTGGAGTTCTCACAAATCACGGCCTTACCCGAAGAAGTCTCCGCCAACACACGCGCGTAATACCCACCCGAGCAGCGAGCGGTACTGCCAACCCAACCTTTGGCATCGATATCATCGCGATTCATACCGAACGCGCGAAGACCAAAATTTCCCCGCTGCGTAGTGGTAGGAGCGCTGCTCTCCGGCTGCTTCGTCGTTTCCGGCTCGACGGTCTGGGTATAGGTTTCCGTGTACGTCTCCACCGGCGCCGGGGACGCAGTGCTTGACGACGAGTCCCCTGCCGCAACCGTATCGGGAGACTGCGGGGAATTATCGGAGGAATTATTCAGGTAGTACGCGCCACCGATACCGGCGACCGCTGCAAGTGCGACACCGACGATGCCCAAAACCACGTACAGACCGTTGTTGCTCTTCTGCTCAGGTACCGGAGCCTGCTGATAAGCCGGATACTGCTGGGGTGAACCTCCCTGGTTCGGCCCCTGCGACTGGTACTGGTACTGAGGCTGGTACTCGTCTTGAGCCCCACCCTGCGGCTGCTCCCAGGCAGATGTTGCATAACCGTCCTGCTCCCAATCCTGCGGGGAGGACGAACGCGGGTTGTACTGGTCGGTCATCGCTAAATTCCTTATTACTTCAGAGCCACACTTGTGCTCGGCCAATAACGTGGTGGCTTGCGACTTCGCCCACAGCGGAACTTGCCACTACGTATTTTCCATTAACACTATGCGTTGCCCAGCGTACCCTGCTAGAAGCTAGCACTAGCTCAGAGTGGCACTTTGTTCTTGAAGAAATTGACGTAGTTCCGATCGGAGATCTTTCCCAGCATAAACTCTGGCTCCAACCCGAACATCGACCAACGAGTCTTCGTTGACCAGGACAGAGACTGAGGTGTCGTAGTGCGGTGGTAGCTAATTTGGTAACCGTCAGTGTGAACTCGAATCTGTGTGTATCCACCCGGATAGCCGAGTGCCGCACCCCGCTCACAGAAGTCCGTATCCCCGTAGTCAGCGATACCACGGCGGCTGCGGTGCGTATGACCAGCGAACACGCCTTTGGCACCCGGCGTGGCGGCCAGAATCTCCTGAAAAATCTTGGCCTGCTGCGCCTCGACCATGAATGCCTCACCACCGAAATGCGAACGCACCGCATCCTGAGTAAACGGGTGATGCGCAAACAAAATTGTCGGACGCTCTGGATCGTCTGCGAGTTCGGCACGCAATGCACGCATCTGCCGCTCATTAATACGTCCACCTGCATAACCAAACTCGGCGGTATCAACACCGATGAGGCGCACTTCGCCGACGCGAGTCGACCAGTGCTGCTGCGTCGGCACAAGACGCTGGCTGAAGTAATCCGGAACCGCGGTCTTGCCTTTGCGGATTCCGCGTCCCCGGAAACCATTGATATTGGGTAGCCCGGGCGGGTGCACATCGTGATTACCACGGGTGACAAACCAGTTTTTCCCAAACTCACCGAAAGTATCCAAAACCCTGATGAGTTCGTCATACTCCTCAGGGCGGTTGCTATCCGTGCAATCGCCATTGATGACGAGAGTGTCTAACCCGGCAGCCTTTACCGTGTCCACCAGACCCTGCAATTGCATAGAGGCAAAAGGCTGCTCTCCCGGACCGGAGGAAAGACCGAGGTTGCCAATGCGAATGCCGTCATGATTGGGCTTACCAATGTGTGTGTCATTCGTCAGCGCGAACGTCGCCAAATGTGCACCCTCCAGCGCTGGCAGAGTGCTTACGACGCCTGTCTTCTCCGGTGCCGTTTTGCTCATGGTGATATTCAGCGACGGAACCGCGCGACAGTTGTGTGACCAGCACTCAAAGCGGTACTCCCGTCCCGGCTCCAACCCGTCAATGACCACATGGTGGTAGCCCGACTCTGAGTACCCCTCGTGCACGAGCTCTAACTGCGTTGAATCCGCAGGACCAAGCAGCACCCGCTCATCCGAAGGAACGGTCGGCTTAATGAAGCCATACGCTGTCTGCACTCCCGGAGCATATGTTGCCCATGTAAATGCCACTGACGTGTCTGTGACAGTGATGACCTCCAAGTCGCTAGCCAGTACCTGCCACGACTTGGAATCCGACTGGGTAAGCCCCAGACCCGACGTGACGTACTCAAGGCCGTACGCTCCCGAGGTTTTCGCGACGGCCATTGAACTTGCAGCAAGAGTTGCAACAGAGAGGTAGGCCCGGCGGGAAATGCTCATGGCAAATAAGCCTAGAACCTAAAGATGAAAATTAGATGAACTCTCCCTCTAATCTCAGAAAAATAGGAACGCAACGACAAGAGACACACGGCCAAAACAGCGCAAAATAAAACACCGCCTACCAAGTCATGGCAGGACGGTGTTTTAGGAAAATGTGGCTTGAGCATCTTTGTGAGCTTTTACCGGCTCACCAGTATGTAGATTGCTCTGAAACTGTAACTACTTCAGTTCCTTGGAGGACAGGCCCAGGGTGCGGCGAGCAACGACCAGCTGCTGAATCTGCTGGGTACCTTCGAAGATGTCCAGGATCTTGACGTCGCGGGACCACTTCTCCAGCAGGTTACGCTCAGAGTAACCGAAGGTACCTGCCAGCTGAACGGCACGGAGGCAAATCTCGGTGCCTGCACGGCCGGCCTTGGCCTTACACTCGGAAGCTTCCAGAGTGTTCGGCTGCTTGTTGTCAGCCATCCACGCAGCGCGCAGAGCCAGGAGGTATGCAGCCTCCCAATCGGACTCCAGCTTCAGGTACTCAGCTGCAGCAGCGCTCTGGGTGTGTGCCGGTGCATCGTAGTCAATCTCGATGCCAGCCTCTTCCAGGATGCGACGCAGCTCTTCCAGCGAAGCACGGGAGACGCCGATGGCCATACCCGCAACCAGCGGACGAGTGTTGTCGAAGGTCGCCATTGCGCCGGCGAAGGACTTCTTAACATCAATGTCCGGGGAACCCAGCAGGTTCTCCTTCGGAACGCGGACATTGTCCAGGCGGAGCACTGCGGTATCCGAGGAACGAATACCCAGCTTCTCCTCCAGGCGCTCAACGGTGAAGCCCGGAGTGCCCTTCTTCACCAGGAAGGACTTGATGGCAGCACGGCCCTTGGACTTGTCCAGGGTCGCCCACACAACGACGGAGTCGGAACGCTCACCAGCAGTGACGAAGATCTTCTCACCGTTGATGACGTACTCATCACCATCGAGCTTGGCGGTGGTGGAAACTGCGGAGGAGTCAGAACCGAAGGACGGCTCGGTAATTGCCATGGAAGCCCAGGTCTTACCGAAAGCCTCCAGCTGCTCATCGGTAGCAACAGCTGCGATAGCTGCGTTACCTAGACCCTGGTACGGCAGGGACAGGGTCAGACCCACGTCACCCCAGCAGGTCTCAATAACGTTGAGCAGCGAAGCCATGTTGCCACCGTTTTTTACACCGGTGCGCTTCGGCTTCTTATCGTCACCACGTCCACCGGAAGCACCGGAGAAGCCACGGCCACCATCTGCCATGCCGTCCATCATGGAGGCAAGGGTGTCGAGTTCCTTCGGGTACTCGTGCTCAGCGAGATCGTACTTACGGGAAATCGGTCGGAAGATCTCAGCGGCGGCCTGATGCGACTGGGACGCGCCCGCCTTGAGGAACTTCGGCAGTTCGAGGTTAATCATTTTCTTTCCTCTTAATTCTTTTCGGCTGAAGTATCTAGCGGTTTACAGAACGACGATGCCTTCGGCGACACCAATTGCGCGGAGGTCACGGTACCAACGCTCAACCGGGTGCTCCTTGGTGAAGCCGTGGCCACCGAGCAGCTGCACACCGTCGGAACCAATCTTCATACCCTTTTCAGTGGCGAAGGTCTTAGCCAGAGCTGCCTCGCGAGCGAAGCCGCGACCCTGGTCAGCGCGGGAAGCACCGCGGAGAGTAATCATGCGGAGACCATCGAGCTCAATCTTGATGTCGGCGACCATGAAGGCCACTGCCTGGCGGTGGGAAATCGGCTCGCCGAATGCCTGACGCTCATTGACGTAAGGAATGACGTAGTCGAGAACTGCCTGAGAAGTACCCATTGCAAGAGCTGCCCAGCCGAGGCGGGAACGACGCAGAATGTCGAGGTATGCCTCTTCACGGTCTGCAGCCGAGGTGCTAGCGCCGCCGAGAATGTTCTCGGCCGGAACCTTGACATCCTTCAGGATGACGCGACCCATTGCGGCACCGCGCAGACCCATGGACGGGTCAGCCTCAACGTGGAGACCTTCAGTGTCGGACTCAACGATAACCAGAGCCGGCTTACCCTCGAGCTCAACACCGATGATGAACAGCTCAGCTGCGCCGGCGTTCGGAACGAAGGACTTAACACCGTTGAGGACCAGCGAATCGCCCTCGCGCTTTGCGGTGGTTTCAGGCTTGCGTGCGTCGAAAAGCGGGCGCGGCTCTGCGAGAACAACAGCGGCGGCCGGGACGTTCTCGCCAGCGAATGCCGGCAGGTAGGTCTTCTGCTGCGAGTCGGAGCCGTGAGCGGTCAGGGTGGCAGCGACACCGGCCGGAGCCAGCACTGCCAGAGCCAGACCCATGTCACCGTAGGACAGAGCCTCCGCGACCAGCGCGTTGGTGGTGACGTCCTCGCCGGTAGCGATGCCCTCGAAAGCCTCCGGGACGTTGATCATAGTGACGCCCAGCTCAGAAGCCTCAGAGACGAGATTCTCCGGGGGAGTTGCCTCGTGGTCGGACTTGTAAGCAGCCTCGCGCAAGCGCGACTCAGCAAACTCCTTAACCGTCTCGACGATCATCTGCTGATCCTCGGTCGGGGTGAGGTCGAAGAGCTTCTTTGCCTTCTCCTCGGCTGCGGCCTCCTGTGCAGCCTGGGCTTCCTCAGCCGGACGCTCCGGCTTACCGGAACCGGAAATCTTCTTAAACTGACGGTTCGCGGCACCAAGGGTCTTAAAACCGGACTTGGTGGACTGGTACACCACGCGGTCGATCTTTGGCTGAAGGTCGTACTTCTGGGCGAAGTCCGAACCAGTAATCGACGTGATGAACCGCATTGCCGCTCCGATAGCGTCGCGACCAGGGTTATTGCGGCCGACAGTCGAATCTTCGCGGTTCTTCTTCTCGCTCATGTGATCATGGCCTTTCGAGTCAGAACTATTACTGGCATAACAATAAAACAATCACGTGACCGTTGTCACAAGAATTGAAAAAACATTGCCAAGTAACAGAAAACTTTCAGGCTTCTAACTTGTCAGGCGATAACGCGGTTAACAACGTAGTTGCGATCAGAGAGCTCACCAAGCAGAGCCTCGGGCTCGAAACCGTACATCGCCCAACGGGCACGCGCAGTCCACGCAAGCGCATCTTCGCTGCTCAAACGGTGAAAGTTAACCTGGTAGCCACCGGAGTAGACATGCAGCAGTGTGTAGCCACCGGGGTATGCTTTGCACGCGCCGGTCTCCAAATAATCAACGCCGGCCCCAACATCACCGCGAGTACGCTTTGCACGGTGGGTGTGACCTGCCCCCGCAAAGAATACACCCGGAGCGTCGTTAAGCATCTGCTGCAAGCGTCGTGCATCAGCGCTGTTGAGAATGAAGGTGGGCCCGGCAGCATGTGTCCAACCAGCCTCGGAGGTAATTGGGTGATGAGCCAGCACAACTGTCGGCTTACTGGGGTCACGCTGCAATTCCCGCTCCAGTGCATCGAACTGTTCCGGGCTAATTTCGCCGCCGGACTCATCCAACTTCGATGAATCCAGCCCTATGACACGGACCGGCCCCTGCTGAGTGACCCACAGTTCCTGCCGCGGACGCCCCAGGAGAACACCGAAGGGATCGCGATGATTCTCGGTACCCTCCAAAACCGGGAATTCGTCGTAGCCAGCAGATGGATCGGCATCCGGCTTATGCGGACGATCATGATTGCCGCGGGTGACAAACCACTGCCGCTCCTGAGCACCAAAAGTATTCATAATCTCGGCAAATCGACGCACCTCCGCCGGACGTGCTTCCGACGTGGCATCACCGTTGACGAAAACCTTTTCAATCCCCATCCCCCGCAGCTCGGCGAGCGCAGCCGTCAGCATGACCTCGGGATACGGCGCGGCACCCGGTTCAGAAAAGATAGGAGCGGGGAAATCGCCGGTGATAATACCGTGCCCATTTTCGCCAATATGCGCGTCATTAAGGATGGCAATCGTGGTCAGGTACTCCCCTTCCGGAGCGACCAACGTCGTGAACTGTCCAGTTTGCTCGGGTGCATTGGGGAGGTTTCGGGTAATTAATCCCGGCTCGGCGACCAGTCCATTCGATCGACATTCGAAACGGTACGTGGTTCCAGGGCGCAGCTTATCGACGGTCACAAAGTGGTAGCCAACCTGCGTCTCGTCCTTATGTACCACGGGTAGCTCGCCGCCCTCATCGGCATCGACTGGCACTAGCGCAACTTCAGTGTCGGCCGGCGCCAGTGGAGCCAGCTTCCCCCACGCTGGATGTGGGCCTGCATACGTCGCCCACGAAAATGTCACCGACGTATCGGTCACGGTCACGACTTCCAGGTCCGTCACAACAAGGCCGCTGGTCAACCCGGTGAATGGAAACGGCGACTGGTTCGGGGCCGCCGATGCAACTGCTCGCGTCCCGACGCTATTGACGGCAACCGCTACAGCCCCCGCACCCGCTACTGCTCCCAAGCGCAATACGGATCGCCGATCAATTTTCTTATTCCCATTTACCGAATTCACGGGTGAAGAAATTACGGGATAAAAATAATCCCGGTGATAACACCGGGATAACTACACATGAATTCAGTCGCTTACGCTTCCGGCTTCACGATCGGGAACAGCACGGTTTCGCGAATGCCAAGGCCGGTCAGGGCCATCAGCAGGCGGTCAATGCCCATGCCCACACCGGTCGTCGGCGGCATGCCCTGCTCCATTGCGTGCAGGAAGTCCTCATCCAGAACCATGGCCTCGTCGTCGCCGCCAGCGGCCAGTCGCGCCTGATCCTCAAAGCGCTCACGCTGGACAACCGGGTCAACCAGCTCGGAGTAGCCGGTAGCCAGCTCGAAGCCACGGACGTAAAGATCCCACTTCTCGGTCACGCCAGGCTTGGAGCGGTGCTGACGAGTCAGCGGAGAGGTCTCGACCGGGAAGTCGCGGACAAAGATAGGACCGTCGAGCTGGTCTTCACAGAGCAGCTCCCAGATTTCCTCAACCAGCTTGCCGTGGCCCCAGCCGCCCTTCTCCGGAACCTCAAGGCCAATCACATCGGCGATTGCCTTGAGCTCCTCGACGGTCGAGTCAATAGTGACTTCCGGCTGACCAGGGAACTTGCGAGCAAGTGCCTCGTTCAGCGACGGGTACATCTCAATCTGCTTCCACTCGCCGCCGAAGTCGAACTCCGTACCGTCGGCAAGCGTGACGGTCGTCGAACCGAAGACCGCGACGCAGATTTCCTGAATGACCTCGCGGACGGTGCGGGCGGAGTCATCGTAGGTGCCGAATGCCTCGTAGTACTCCAGCATCGCGAACTCCGGGCTGTGCGAGGAGTCGATACCCTCGTTGCGGAAGTTACGGTTGATCTCAAAGACTCGCTCCATACCGCCGACGACGCAGCGCTTGAGGAAAAGCTCCGGCGCGATACGCAGGTAGAGATCGATGTCCAAAGCGTTGGAATGAGTCACGAATGGACGTGCAGCTGCACCGCCGTGCAGAGTCTGCAGCATCGGGGTTTCGACCTCGAGGAAACCGCGACGCTCAAGTGCGTGGCGCAGCTCGCGGATGACCTTGATGCGAGTCAGTGCGTTAGTACGAGCCTGCTCACGCATAATCAGGTCCGTGTAGCGGTGACGCACGCGGCTGTCCTCGGACAGATCAGCGAACGACACCGGCAGCGGACGCAGAGCCTTCGAGGCCATCTGCCACTCGGTAGCCATCACAGACAACTCGCCGCGGCGCGAAGAAATTACGCGGCCAGTAATGAGGACGAAGTCGCCCATATCTACGTCCGACTTCCAAGCAGCCAGGGCGTCCTCGCCGACCTCAGCCTTGGAAAGCATGGCCTGCAGGGTCGTGCCGTCACCCTCCTGCAGAGCGGCAAAGCAGAGCTTGCCGGTGTTACGAATAAACATGACACGACCAATGACGGTCACGACATCCTGAGTCTCCTCGCCAGCCTCGAGGTGGCCCCACTCTTCACGGACATCCTTGAGAGAGTGAGTACGGGGAACCTCAACCGGGTACGGCTGAATTCCAGCCTCGAGCAGGCGGTCACGCTTCTCGCGGCGAATGCGCAGCTGCTCAGGAACGGTGGCGGTGTTTTCAGGGGTCTTCTTCGCGTCAGTCACGGCTATAAAGGTTAGCCGACTACACCGCCGACCTGCTAGTTGAGTGCCCTTTAGACACCAATCTTCTTGCCATCAGTGCGTACAACCTGAACGACGGCCGGGCGTGGCTGCTCCTTGCCACCGTCCGGCCAGTGCGAGGTCGGGTTGGTGGTCGGGTCCGGGTTGTCGCCGACTGGATGACCCTGATCCGTCTCGATTTCGCCCGGGTGCTGGACGTTGACCATCACGCGGTTGGAGAAGATCTGCGGACCACAGGTCTCTGCAGCAACCGGAACAGTCAGGAAGCACTTGGTCTCACCACGACGCTCGCCTTCGACGGCAACGGCGAAAAGGCCGTCGTTGGAGTCCAGCGCGTTGCCGTCGGTGGAAACCCACAGGTTGCCGTACTCGTCAAAGGCGACGTTGTCCGGGCAGGAAATTGGCGAGACCGATTCCTTGTCGAAGCCACCGAAGTAGGTGTAAGCCTCGTTCGGGTCACCACAGACCAGCAGGAGGTTCCACTTGCCCTTGGTACCGGCGTGGTCATCTTCCATCTCCAGAACAAGGCCATTCTTGTTCTCGGTGATTGGTGCGACCTCGACGGCGTCGGCAAGCGGGCGCCCTGCACCATCCTTGCGTTCCTTGCCCTTGTCGTCCTTCGCGCCCGCCTTACCGCGGTACTTGTTGTTGGTCAGCGCCGCGTAGACCTTACCGGTCTTCGGAGACGGCTCGATATCCTCCGGGCGGTCCATACGGGTCGCACCGACCTTGTCACCGGCGATGCGGGTGTAGATGCAGACCTCTTCGGCGGTCATGCCATCAACGTGGGACTCGTGCTTGCCGTCTGCCTTGGCGGTCATCAGCGGAAGCCACTCAATGTCACCGTCGAAACGGCCGTCCTTCGGCAGCTCACCGGAGCCGTCAATCTCGGACTCGGAATTACCGTTGAACTTACCGACGTAGAGAGTGCCCTCGGACAGAATGCCCATGTTGTGCTTGAGGTCCCCCTCCTTAATCTTGCGGGAGGAGACGAACTTGTAGATGTATTCGAAACGCTCGTCGTCGCCGGAGTAGCACACGACCGTGCCGTCGTCGGTGACGTAAATCTGACCGGCTTCATGCTTGAAACGGCCCACTGCGGTGTGCTTGACCGGGGTGGAGTTCGGGTCAGATGGGTCAATCTCTACCAGCCAGAAGAAGCGGTTCGGCTCGTTCGGCTCCTTGGAGACATCGAAGCGGTCGTAGTACTTCTCCCACGCGCGGTCGGACAGCTCTTCATTCTTGACCGAGTAGCGCTTGAGCTTCTTAACTGCGTCCTCGTCCTTGAGCTTGCCAACGTTGCCGAAGTACTGGTCAACGTTCTCCTCACCGGACAGGTAGGTACCCCACGGAGTAACACCACCGGAGCAGTTGTTCAAAGTTCCCTCGACCTTCATACCGGTCGGGTCAGCCTTGGTCTTCAGCAGATCGTGACCAGCAGCCGGGCCGTCAACTGTGAATTCGGTGAAGCCAGTGATGCGACGGTTACGCTTGTCGCTGAGAATTGGCTTCAGGAATCCCTTGTCATCCTCTTCCACAGCAAGGATGGTCTGGCCGTGGGCAGCCAGTCCGATGTCGACCTGCTCCTTAGTGGCATCTTCTTTCTTGTAGGCACGGAACATCATCGGCTCGGTGGTGTACTCGTGCGAGCAAACGTACAGCAGTGTGCCGTCTTCAGCCTTAATCAGGCCAGCGAAGTCATTGTTGAAGCCGAACTGCTTCAGCTGGTTTTCCGGAGTCTGCTTGTCAAAGTCGAACTCCGGGCCACCCTCGTGGATTGGGTCGCCCCAGCGAATCAGAACATTCTGCTCGTAGCCGTCCGGGATAACGACTGCGTCTTCCGTGTTCGGCTTGACGGCTTCGAAACGCATACCCTCCGGCGATTCGTCCTTGCTACCGTCACCGGCAGCAGCGGTACCGGAGGCGTCGGAGCCACCTGCGGCGCTGCCCGAATCATCAGAGGAGCAAGCGGCCAGCACGGCGCCACCGCCGACCGCAAGAGCACTAGCACCAGTGACCTTCAGTGCCGCGCGACGGGAGAATGCGCGCTGGGAGAACGCCTCCTTCGCAACATCACCGAAGTACTGGTTGTCCGAGAACTCGTTCGGAGCATCGTCAGCACAGGCATTACCACACTTGTAAGTGCAGGTCAGAGAGCTGCGAGAGGTAGCAAAAGGATTTGTCAGCAGATTCTTGCCAATACGAACCACGGGGAGACCGCCTTTGTATAGCTTCGACTAGGTGAGGAAATGGAAAACTAAAACTTTTAGATCCTCTAAGAAGCTAAGGACGTTGCGTTACCTTTCGGTTTCTAAAAATCAACTCGCCAATGAGCTTTAGCTGACGGTCTAATGACTTGCGCTTTAACGCAAAGTAAACACCCTGGTGTTGCGGTTCTCCGGCTCGACTCTTCTCTCCAACTACGCAGTCGAGCCCCAGCTCTGCGGGCTACGTGGACTAGCCCTGGTTCTCCGGGCTACGCGGATTCTTCAAATCAGAACCCTCCGGCACATCCGCCGGGTCATTGCCACTTTCCAGAATCTTGTTGTCCTCATCGACGAAGATGACATTCGGCTTGTACGTACGCGCCTCAGCGTCATCCATCATTCCGTAGCCGATGATAATAACCAGATCACCCGGCGATATCAGACGAGCGGCGGCACCATTGATAGAAATGATGCCCGAGCCGCGCTCTCCGGTAATGCAGTAAGTAGTAAGCCGGTTGCCATTATTGATATCGACGATGTCGACGGCTTCACCTTCAAGCAGGTCGGCCGCTTCCATCAAATCAGCGTCAATCGTGCACGATCCAACGTAGTGAAGATCAGCCTGAGTCACCGTGGCGCGGTGAATCTTGGACTTCAACATAGTGCGAAACATGAAAAAGGTAGGTCCCTTCCTGGATTTGTCCCCTGGATGCTTGCCTACCGCGGCACCCCTTAGCGTGGCAGGTTATTAGTCGGCACACTATAATACGACAACTTCCCAGCCACGAGAAACTACTTCTAAAAGCCGTCCTACTCGCTGTCCTGCTCAACGCCAAAGCCAGCGTTCTTCAGAGTTTCTCTGCTGGACTCATCTTTCAGACGAGCATCTCGCGCAGCACGAACCTTTTCCTGCAGCTCAGCCAACTCAGCGGCCTCTTCCTCAGTCAATTCGCCGTCCAGCCCCGCCGCCGACAGAGCCGCCGACGCAATTTCGGCGTCCTTCTGCCCGAGCTGCCCGAAACCGTTTGCCGAATCCGGGCGCGGCGCACCCAGAATCAAGCCAACATTATCAATGAGACGAGTAGTGCCGACCTTCGCAGCAACCAGCAGGCGAGCTTCAGTCTCCTGGCCGTCGCCGCGCAACGCCTCGTCGGAAAGCGGGGCGAGCGCAGCGTCACGCAGCTCCAAGTAATCCAACTCGACTTCAGGCTGGCTGGCGAGCACACCACGCGCGGTTTCCAGCACAGCATCCGCACCACGGTCCGCGACAAAAGCACCAGCAGTCAGCGCGGCGGACAGGGTTACTGCGAGATTGCGCTGCTCCTCGGACAGATAGCGGTTGCGGGAGCTCATAGCCAACCCGTCGGCCTCGCGAATCACCGGTACACCGTGCAACTGCACCGGCATATTCAGGTCAGTGACCATCTGCTGCATCAGGCACAGCTGCTGGTAGTCCTTCTCACCAAAAACGGCATCAGTGCAGTTGGTGATGTTGAAAAGCTTGTTGACCACCGTCAACGCACCGGCAAAGTGCCCCGGGCGAGTAGCACCTTCGAGCTCCGAAGCCAGCGGCCCCGGCTGCACCGTCGTGCGGAAACCGTTGGGGTACATCTCCTTCGCTTTCGGCGCAAAGACCAGCTCAGCACCGACAGCGCGGAGCTTCTCAACGTCTTCCTCCAGAGTCCGCGGGTAGGCGTCAAAGTCCTCCCCCTCACCGAACTGCAGAGGATTGACGAAAATCGACACCACCACAACAGCGCGCGGCAGCGTCTTCGCGGCCTGTACTAGTTCAAGGTGCCCCTGGTGTAGCGCACCCATCGTAGGTACGAGCACCACCGGCCGCCCGGTCTTCCGCAACGCACGGGTGACCTGCGCGATTCCCGCAATAGTCTTGTGAACAGTTGTCTCTCCGGCGGTATAACCCGTCATGTTTCCTCCGCGTTCAGATCTACCGGACCAAACTTTTCGCCCGACGGCAATACCTTACGCCACATCCCGGATGACCAGAACAGCCAGTCCGCTCAGCTCATCGGCGTAGGTACCGCAAAACCTCGTTGGCGCCGCGCAGCTCGGCGATGCGCTCGGCAAGGGCCAGGTAGGCGGTTCCCATTTCCGGTGCCACCGCTTCAATTTCACGTTCGTGCTTGACGACGGTCCCAAGGTCGTCCCGCGTCACCGGGCCAGTCAGCCCCCGGGAACCCCACCTCAAGGCATTGTCCAATGAAGCTTCCAGCAGTGGGCGGAGCAGCTCGGCGGCCTGGCCTCGACGCAGCTCAGCTAGGTCGGTGTCTTCGGCTGCTGCGTCTCCGCCGATAGTGGTTGCCAGCATTTCTACTGCATCGACCACAACTGCGCCCAGACCGTTTGAGCCGTGGGCCATAGCCGCGTGATAAAGGCCGCGGTGACGTTCGTTGATGAACACCGGACGACCGCCGAGTTCACCAATGAGCAGTTCACTGACTGTTTTCGCGAGCTCATCCCCAACAGTGATACCCCATGGGCAACCGGTCAGGAGCTCGGAGTCGTCGTCAAGCCCTGCGAATGTCATTGCGGGATGGGCGGCGATGGTCAGCGCGCCGGTGAGTGCGACCGGATCGAGCACGGCACGCCCGAGGGAACCAGAAGTATGCATGACGATGCGTCCGGGGCCGACATGGCGGGCGACTTCCTCGGCGACCTCTGCGATGGCGCGATCCGGCACGGCGATGACGATGAGCTCGCAGGTGGAAGCTGTGTCGGCAATGCTACTAACCTGTGCGTTCGGGAGACGTAGATGCGCTCGTGTGACAGATTCTGGTGAGCGCGCGACCACGTGAGTGACACGATGCCCACAGTGCTCTAACGCCTGGCCGAGCGCGACCCCGACTTTTCCGGCAGAAATAATCCCCACCGCCAACCGCGGAGCGGTTGTCCGATGGGGATGGGAATCATGCTGGCTTTGCGTCATGACTGACTAGGTTAGACCAAACCAGCTATGTGCAGTGAGTAGGCCGCGCATACTCGGTAAGCGACTAGGCCTCTTCGTCCTCGCGCTGCTCCCTCTTCTTGCGCATCTGCGCCATCAGCTCGGCAACCGTCAGGCTGCCCTTGTTGTCCTCAGCACGGCGCCGACCGTGGCTTGCAGGCTCCTGCTCAGGAGCCTGAGCCGGTTTCTGAGCTGGCTCTTCTGCGAGGTCCTCATCGCGAATGGCCTGCAGCTGGCGAGTCGGAGAGTCCGAGGCATCGTCCGATTCCGGCGCAGCGAATGGGTGCCGTGCACCGTGTGCCTCGTGAGCACCGCCCTGAGAATCATCCTCTGCGGCGTCCTCGGCCGGGGTTTCCTGCCAGTTGATGGCGCGGAAAGAGTTAGTGGAGAACTTCTCCTTGGAAACGGTTTCGTCATCCTTGGAATCGGCGACTTCGTGGACGTCAACCGGCTGGCCAGACGGCGAGAATGTACGGCGCATGTCGGTAGCCTCGGCGTCTTCAACCGGCGAAGCGGAGGATGCGGAGCCCGTGCCGCCGTGCTGGGTATGAGCGCCGACAGTGCCGTTAGCGGTCATCTCAGCGCGGTGGGAAGTCGCGCGTGGTGTCGGCCGGTCGTGACCGGTCGGATCCTTCATCGGCGAGGCTTGCTGTGGCGAGTCGAGCTCACGCAGACGCTCGGCCTGGGCGCGAAGAGCAACCTGCTCGTCGTCGAAATCCTCCCCCATGAACTCAGCAAGCTGGGCACGCAGTGCAAAGACCTCAGCGCGCAGCGCCGCAATGTTGTCATCGTTGTTGCCCTCAAGCGAGTCCAGGTAGTTCTGCTCGAGAATCAGCTCCTGCTCACGGTGAGTAGCCAGCTCGCGGTCAAGCTCCACCTTGTGCAGTTCCTCGATTGTCTCCAACCGCTTGCGCTCCAGCGCAATGGTCTTGCGGTATCGAGTCACCAGCACAGCCCCGATAACTGCCGACCACAACGCCAGCAGCACGGCAACCTTCATCCACCCGGCAGAGGAGGCAAAGAGCATGACGATACTGGCAATCACCGCGAGCATCAGCAGCACAACCATGAGAATGACGGCGGTTTTCTCCGTCATACCATCGGTAGAACTGAATTTCGTCACATCATTGCTCTGCTCATCTGCATATGCCGCATCAGCCCCGGAGTTAGCCCCAGCGGAGTAGCTTTCGAAAGCCGAAGAAGGCGACGGAGACGGAGACTCGGCCATATCCGACGAAGTAGCTGCCGCGTCGCCCTGAAAATATGCGGCATCACCCGAGCGCTTCGGGTCATTACCGGCGTTGGAGAGGTCAGTCATAACTCCCACCCTACCGAGTTAGTTCCCATTTCCCCGCTAGGAGGCGAAGAATTTTCGCCATCAGTTGGCAATTGGCAAACTTTTTCCAGCCACAGCCCCGCCGCAGCGAGCAAAATGCCGGATACTGTGCCGACAATCATGATCGGCCCGTCGGCCTGTGCAGCCGCAAGCTCCGTCCACTTCGGCAAAGCCCACAGCACGCCACCGGCGTACAAACCTCCGAGAATCGCCCCCAACCATGCGGATGCCGTACCGACCACCAGCCATCGCGACAACGTTAACGGCTGCACCTGGCTGCGATCCTGCCCGACCTTCCCCTCTTTCAGCACCGACTTAATCCACCGCGCTGCCGCCACACAGACAGCTGTGAGCAACCAGGGAAACCCCAGGTCCCACCAACTTCGTGGCCCGAGCGCACCGAAAAACTGTGCCACGATCATCCATGACGCCAGTGCGAGAACCAGCGCAGATGCAGCCAACGTAATCGGTGAGGTCGGTTTCATCTCTAGGCCTCTTCTCCATCCGCGCTGTCTGCTAGACGCACTGCGTTTACGTCTTCAGGTGCCAGCTTATCGACGAGTGCCGCGACCCGAACTCCCCCCAATTCGGCATCCGGGTCGGCATCGAGCCACGGCACCAGTACAAAGGCACGCTCGGTTGCCCACGGATGCGGCAGGGTCAGAGTCGAATCGTCAGAGATGATCTCCTCGCCGGTGTCCTTGTCAGTGACCTGCACAATGTCCACGTCGAGCGCCCGTGGTCCCCAGTGAATTTCGCGCACTCGACCAGCGTCATTTTCCAGTTTCCAACCAGCTTCCAGCAGCTCCATTGGTGTCCGGGACGTATCGACAATGAGCACGGCATTGAGGAAGTCACCCTGCTCTACCCCACCCCAAGGTGGGGTGGCATAAATTTTTGAGGCTGCGACCAATTCATCGGCGAAGAAGGCCTGCACACCAGTTAGGTTTTCTCGCGCGCGGTCCATGTTCGCGCCGATAGAAAGAACGGCGCGAATCATGCCAACCGCTTCTTCCGCGAACGGCGGGCTGTTACCGCAGCGTCATCAAAGTCGAGCGGAATGGGCGCATGCGGTTTGTGAATGGTTACTTCCACCGCATGTAACAGTGGGGACAATCCGCGTTCGGCGCGGCCATCGTCGTCGGCAAGCACTGCTTCGGCAATCTCGGTCGCGACGGTTTCGATGAGGTTGCGCGGAGTGCCGGTCAAAATTCCGTGCGCTGTGGCTGCGATGTCGGCGTAGTTGACGGTGTCGTCCAGCTCGTCGCTGGCAGCGGCACCGGAGAAATCCAACCACAGGGTGACATCACAGATGAAGTCCTGGCCATCGCGGCGCTCGAAGTCGAGACAGCCGTGGTAGCCGCGGGCTTTCAGACCTTTGAGTTCAATGCGATCAGCCACTGTTTCTACTCGTCTCCTTCCAGAGCCGCCTCGGCTGGCGATTCAGCAGGAGACTCATCGTGCTGTGCAGCGCGGTTAGAGCCACCTTCCGGATAGTCGCCGGCCGCGGTGTAACCGGTCAGTGAGCGGCCAAGGTTCCATGCCTGCGCCACCCGCACTGCGTCGAGGTTGTCGGCCACATTGTGAACTCGAACCGCCCATGCGCCCGCCGCTGCGGACAGCGCGGAAATTGCGGTAGTCGCAGCATCAGCCTGCTTTGGCGCGCGAGCCTCACTGCCGACGGCGGCGGCGAAACGCTTGCGGGAGGCACCGACCAATACGGGGAAACCGAGGTCAATAAGCTCCGGCAGGCCGTGGAGGAGCGCCCAATTGTCATCGGCGTTTTTGGCAAAGCCCAGGCCTGGATCCAGGACAATATTTTCCTCGACGATGCCGGCGCCCATGGCACCGTCGACAAGCTGAAGCAGGTGCTCACGGACATCGGCGACAATGCCGTCCGGGTGAGTTTCGGCGCGTCCAGAAGCGGAGCCGAAGCGATCGGTCTTCCAGTGCATCAGGCAGATGGGCACATCGGCATCGGCGCAGACTGCGTACATGTTGGGGTCTGCGAGACCGCCGGAGACATCGTTGATGAACACCGCGCCCTCGGCGATTGCTGCCTCTGCGACACTTGCGCGCATAGTATCGACGCTGATCAGGTGCCCGTCTGCCGCGAGCTCACGGACCACCGGCACGACTCGGGCAATTTCCTCATCCTCGGAAACGCGGTGTGCGCCGGGGCGAGTGGACTCGCCACCGATGTCGAGAATATGTGCGCCTTCAGCGAGCAGCTCGTGCGCATGGGCAATCGCCGCGTCGAAGGTCTTGTACAGGCCGCCATCGGAAAAGCTGTCCTCGGTGACGTTGACAATGCCCATCACTTTGCAGAGCTGATTCTCGATACCCATCTCCGCCGGCTGTCCTGCCTGCGCTTGCAAGGGGGATTCAGTCACCTTGTTGTCCAGCCTTTCCAATCGACCATTTAACTGTTGCGTTAGCTCTTGCGGATGAGCGCCATTGCCTCTGCGCGCGAACGGGCATCCGTCTTGAAGCCACCGCGGACGGCTGAGGTCACCGTGCGCGCACCCGGTTTGCGGATACCGCGCATGGCCATGCAGAGATGCTCCGCTTCAATGACGACGATCGCCGAGGCCGGATCCAGCCGCTCCACCAAGGCATCCGCAACCTGACTGGTCAGACGTTCCTGCACCTGCGGGCGCTTCGCATAGCCATCGACCAGACGAGCGAGCTTGGACAAGCCCGTCACACGACCGTCCTTGCCCGGGATGTAACCAATGTGGGCAACGCCGAAGAACGGCACCAAATGGTGCTCACAGGTGGAGTAAATCGGGATGTCCTTCACCAAAACGAGTTCCTGGTGATCCTCGTTGAAGGTCTTTGCCAGCACCTCAGACGGATCTTCAAACAGGCCCGCGAAAACCTCACGGTAGGCTCGCGCCACTCGCGCCGGTGTCTCTTTCAGGCCTTCCCTGTCGGGATCCTCACCGACGGCAATCAACAGTTCACGCACCGCAGCCTCGGCCCGCCCCTGATCGAATTCGCGCTCCATGATGTGTACTTATCGCTCCTCGTTGGTGTCCGGCTTGTCCTGCCAGGCGCTGTTGTCTTCGTTTCGCTTGACGACGCCGTCCTTATCCGAATCGTGCATCTGTGCACCCTTGTCATCGGAGTTGTCGGCGTTCTTCGCGTTTTCCGGACGTTCTGTGTGTTCCGGCTGCTCGTTATCCGGCAGGCGGAATCCGCGCAGCTCCTGCTGTTGTCCTGCCGACGGCATCACCGTAGTCGGGGTGGCATCGCTGCCAGAGTTGTTCTGGCGGTGACGTCCCCCCTGCCTGTCCCACGGCATCTTCGGAGGGGCAGGGATATTCGCGGGGCCGTTGCCACCGTTGCTACCAATACCGGTTGCCTTCGAGCCGAAGTCCGGCGCACCTGCCGGGTAGTTAGCAGTGCCCGGGTGCTGGCCACGCGCGTTGCCCTGGCCTTCCTGTGAACCCGGCTGATTCTGCCCCTCAGGGCGAGGAGTCGGCGCAGGCGCCGGTGCCGGTGCGGGAGCCGAACCGTGCGTGCTGCCGGTATCCTTCGGCGGCCAACCTGGAGCGGTCCAACCAGCCGGCGGTGGGGTGCCACCGTAAACCGGAACATTCGGTCGGTCCTGCTGGGCGCCCGGCAGACCCGGGACACTAGCATTACCGGCACCAGCGGAGCCTGCCGGCCCCTGACCATTGCCGTTGTTGCCCGCGTCCTGGTTCTCTGGTTCGCGGCGGCGCACCGGCGCGAAGATGTTGACACGCTTCGGCGGTTCCTCGCCGCGCTCGATTGCCAACTCCACCGGTGTCTTCACCGGCTCGCGGCCATCGGCCGGGTGCTTGGTGTCGCTATCGAAGAAGTTCAGGCGCTCACGCGGAACGACATCGGTGAAGATAACTTCCAGATCCGGACGACGCAGGGTCTCCTTCTCCAGCAGTTTCTCAGCCAGAACATCGAGAGTGTCGCGGTTTTCCTTCAGGATGGCGTAGGCCTCGTCGTGAGCCTTATTGATCAGCAAACGAACCTGCTGATCAATGGTTGCTGCCACCTCTGGCGAGTAGTCCAAAGAGCCGCTGCCACCGCGGCCGACGAACGGGTCGCCCTGCTCCTCCCCGTACTTCACCGGGCCGAGCTCCGGCGACATGCCGTACTCGGTCACCATGGCGCGAGCAATCTTGGTGGCCTGCTCAATATCGGCAGAAGCACCGGTAGTCGGCAGTCCGAAAACCAGCTCCTCGGCAGCGCGACCACCCATGGCGAAGACCAGACGGGCAAAGAGCTCTGGCAGGTTATACATGCCCTTGTCGTCCTCGGGGACGGTCAGCGCATGTCCACCAGTGCGACCGCGAGCCAAGATGGTGACCTTGTAAACACGCTCAATGTCCTTCAGCGCCCATGCGGCCAAGGTGTGACCACCCTCGTGGTAGGCGGTGACCTTCTTCTCCTGCTCGGAAATCACCTTGGAGGTACGACGCGGACCACCGATAACTCGGTCGACTGCCTCTTCCAACGCATCCGCAGTAATGATGTTGCCGTTGACGCGAGCGGTCAGCAACGCCGCTTCATTCAGCACGTTCTGCAGATCAGCACCGCTCATACCGGCGGTGCGCTTCGCCAGCGACGTCAGATCCGCATCCGGACCCAGCGGCTTGTTCCGGGCGTGGACCTTCAGAATTGCCTCACGGCCCTTCAGGTCTGGCGCACCCACCGGAATCTGTCGGTCAAAACGGCCCGGACGCAGCAGCGCCGGGTCGAGAATATCCGGACGGTTGGTCGCAGCCATGATGATTACGCCCTGACGATCACCAAAACCATCCATCTCCACCAGCAGCTGGTTCAGGGTTTGCTCACGCTCATCATGGCCGCCGCCCATACCGGCACCACGCTGGCGACCGACGGCGTCAATCTCGTCGATGAAGATAATGCACGGGCTGTTTTCCTTGGCCTGATTAAACAGGTCACGGACACGAGAGGCACCGACACCGACGAACATTTCAACGAAGTCCGAACCCGAGATGGTGTAGAAAGGCACTCCTGCCTCACCGGCGACGGCGCGGGCCAGCAAGGTCTTACCGGTACCGGGAGGACCGTAGAGCAGAACACCACGCGGAATCTTCGCGCCGAGCTCCTCGTAGCGAGCTGGGTGCTGCAGGAAATCCCTAATCTCGTCGAGCTCCTGGACGGCCTCATCGGCACCAGCAACATCCTCGAACGTATTGGTCGGGGTCTCCTTGTTCAGCAGCTTGGCGCGGTTGCCACCAAAGCCGAACATGCCGTTCTTGCCGCCTTGCATGCGGCTGAAGAAGTACATGATGACGAAGAAGAAGATCACCATCGGCAGCAGGAAGCCCAAGGTGGACATCAGGAAGGAATCCTGCGTGACCTTGGTATCGAACTTCTCCATACCCTTGGCGGCGGTGACCTTGTCAAAGACTTGGTCGGTCGCACGCGCTGGGTACTTGGTCATCACCTTCGTGACGTCCTCAGTACCCTCGACCTCCACGCCCTTCTTCAGGGTGAGGCGAATTCGCTGTTCACGATCGTCAATCTGAGCTTCCGTGACATTGCCCTTATCCAACTGGGTCAGGGCAACGGACGTATCCACCTCGCGGTATTCCCGGGAATCATCCGCCAGCTGAGTAATAGCAAAGAGGATAATCAGGATGATGCCGGCAACGGTGGCAAACCGGAACACCTTTTTCTTGTCCATACAGTGGGTTCGCTTTTCGCTCTCTACATCTATTAGTTGCTTTTATTAATTGTACGCATCAACGAGTTCTTCTCGAAGACACATCAATGTCACAACGTGGGGCCAGGGCTCATGGCACCTGACCCCACAGTAGGCATAACGCATCGCAACCGAAAAAAGTTTCCAACTCCCACTTTTCATAGCTAGAAGACAGCTAGAACTGCGGGAGGGTACGCGCGCAATGCCCGTCGTAAAGCATCGGCACTGTGCAATAAGCGCCGAAGACAGACCTAGCCCTGGTAAACGCGCGGGTGAAGCGTGCCGACGTACGGCAGGTCGCGGTAGCGCTCGGCGTAATCCAGGCCGTAACCGATGACGAACTCGTTCGGAATGTCGAAGCCAACATCCGCAACATCCAGGCTGGTGCGCACAGCCTCTGGCTTACGCAAAAGCGTAATGACCTCCAGGGAGCGCGGATTACGGTTGCGCAGGTTCTTCATCAACCAGGACAGGGTCAGGCCGGAGTCAATGATGTCCTCGACGATCACAACATCGCGTCCCTCAATATCGCGATCCAGGTCCTTCAAAATACGCACCACGCCTGACGACGAGGTGGAGTTTCCGTAACTGGAAACCGCCATGAACTCCATCTGGCTGGGAATGCTGAGCTGACGAGCGAAGTCAGTCAGGAAGAACACCGCACCCTTGAGCACTGCGACCAGAATCAGATCGTTGTCGGCATCCTTGTACTTCTCATTCACACGATGCGCCATCTCGGCAATGCGAGCATGCAGCTCCTCTTCGCCAATGAGAACTGCCTCTACCTCATCGCCGTAGGGGTTTGCGGGGACGTTGAAATCCTTCACATCATGCATCGCATTTCCTTTCCGCACTTCTATGGCGGCGTGTCGATGGAGCGTAACTGCCCCAGTGCAAGTTCAGGGTTATGGCAACCGATTGTTCTCAGCCGCCGGAAGTTGGATTGCGGCACCCTTCTTAAGGCACCGCGGGACGATTCATTACCAATTGTAGAGTGCCATCTTTTCGCTCAACGACCAACCTGGCATTTCTGTCAGCACCATCGCGACCGCGGGTCACCGGCACTTCGCCCTGGCCGTGATAGCGGTGCACGAGCGCCATCACCATGTCGATCTGTTTACTGCTGGGCTCCGCACCCGCCTGCCGCAACCAACGTGCGAGGACACGCACCGCGATGGCGTCGTCAAGCTCAGCCACCCCTCGCACAGACAGGCTCCCGCTTGCCGACGCCTCTTCCTCCCCCAGCAGCGCATGCAGAGCCGAATCGGCGTGAGCGTCCAAAAAGTCATTGTCGACTGCTGCAATCGCCGCAGTCTTAGCGAGATTTTCCGCAACTCCCGGACCCAGCTCCTGCTCCAGCAGCGGCAAAATCGTCTTTCGAACCCGGACGCGGGCGTAATGGTCGTCATGGTTGTGCGGGTCGTGCCACACCTTCAAGCCCAGCTCTTCGCAGCAGAGCTGAGTATCTGAGCGTCGCACACCGAGCAGCGGGCGCAGAATCCGAGTCCCGTCAGACCACGTGAGGTTGTCGCGGATGGCGGACAGCGCTTGCGGACCGCCTCCCCTGGCCAGCCGCAGCAAAACTGTTTCCGCCTGGTCGTCCAAGGTGTGGGCGAGCATCAGCGCCGCACCTCGAGATTGGGCGACCTCCCGTAGCACTGCGTGTCGTGCCAAACGCGCCTCATATTCGGGACCACGGTCGGAATTGTTGTTGATATCGACCGCGATAACCTCGGCCGTAGCCCCCATCCCCCGAGCAATGTGGGCGGCGCGCTCGGCAACTTTTGCAGAGCCCTGCTGAAGCTGATGATTAACTACGACGGCGTGGACTTTGCGGCCGGCCAGCGCACCCTTGGGCCCGAGAGCTTCCGCACAGGCCCCGGCGGTCAGGGCCAGCGAATCCGCACCACCGGAAAGCCCAATGACGACACCGCTGCCCAATTCCTGCCCCACCTGCTGCACTATCGCGCGGACAGCTTGCCGAATGATGAGGAAATGAGGGCTGCGGTCCGGCCAAAAAGGTCTAGCCAACGCGCCCACCACTTGCGATGGTTTCCATCGCGGTAAGCAGAATTCGCTCCTGGGTCGGGCGCGCAATCAGTTGCACCGGCAACCCAGAGGTCGGTTCCACAACGATGCCAGCCGGGAATCCCAGGTAATTCCACGTCGAGACGTAGGGAGTGAAGCGCAGATTGGACAGCAGGTTCACAATCCAGGGCATGCGATGCCATGCGCGAATTCGCGGTGGGTTCTTGGCCAGAGCCGGGGTAATCAAGATGGTGTCACCCGGTAGCTCACGCTCGATGCGAGCGCCATCGCGTGCCACTTGGCGGCCATTGATTGTGAAACGCAGCAAGCGTCCAATGCCGGCGTGGACTCGATTGCGCCACTCCAGGTGATCGGGGCGCGGCTCGTCGCGAAGCTGATCCGCCACCCCCGCAGTCCAGCGCGCGAGCATCGGCAGTGGGTTCAGCGGGTACGGCATGTTCTTTTCCGTGACGGCAAATCCCTTGTCCGCGAATACTCTCGCCGCCTGTTGTGCCGCATCGACGTACTCCGGTGCAGCCTTCAAACCGAATACGGGCGCAGTGGTGTCCACGCTGACGGCGAAGTTTTCAGGCAGGGTCTTCGCCGGATCCTCCGCATCCACCATGCCATTTGTGAGGATCTTGGTGATCAGGCGCAAGTCCTCGTTATTGACTGTGAGCACCCCTTGGACAGACATTCCGTACCAGTCATTGCCGCCCACGCGCCCCGGCATTGTTCCCGGGGTCGCCTTCAGAGTCGATAGCCCGCAGCACGCTGCAGGGATACGAAGTGACCCCATGCCGTCGTTGCCCTGCGCAAACGGAACCATCCCAGCGGCGACAGCCGCTGCGGATCCACCGGAGGACCCACCGGGAGTGTGCCCCGGCAGAATCGGATTGTCGACGGCCAGTCCCGGCAGCGTCGTCGTCCCCCACGTACAGAACTGCGGATTCACCGTAGTTCCCACCGCGATTGCACCGGCGCTAGTCAACTGCTGGACAAACGGGTTCTCTAGAGCGGTGTTTTCCTTCAGCGCAAATGGCACACCTGCGAGCGGCAACTCCGAGAGTTTCTCGCTTTGCTCGAGTTCCCGCGCAGCCTGCAGAGCCCTATCCGTCCACACTTCACGGAAGGCATGAATCCCTCCATCCAGTCTGGCGATAGCGTCGAGACTGCGCTGCACGCTGTCCACCGGGCTTAGCTTTCCCTCGCGAACCTGTGCGGCAATCTCGTGAACGGTTGGCAAGTTCCTAATCGCGGAAGTGTGAGAGGCCATTGCGGATTCATCTCCTCAAATTATTTTCAGTGGCAAATGAATCTCAGTTTAGATATCCGCAAGGGCGCTCGCTGCCTTATCGGACGCAGCTCTTGCCGGCAACAGGCTCGCCTCGTTGGAAATCAGTGCGAACGTCAGTACCTGTCCCGACTTCGTCACCACATATCCCGCCAACGCCGAGGCTTTATTCAGCGTGCCTGTCTTCGCACGGACGATGCCCGCCCCGGACTGACCAGCAAAGCGCGTCGCCAGAGTGCCGGACACTGCCGCCACCGGCAGGCTGTCCAACAGTGGACGCAACCGCAACGCAGTGCTTTCCGACGACTCCTGCGACTCCGCCAATCCCCCCTGCTCGGCCGATTCCACCGGACCCGCGGCCGAATTGAGCACCTCGGAGAGATGCTGCGGAGAAATACGGTTATCCGTGCTCAGGCCGCTGGAGTCTGACAGCACCGCGCCATCGAGAGGAAAACCGTGCTCCGCGAGAGTGTCACGCACGGCACGTGCGGCCCCCTCAAAGGTCGGCGGCAGACCGCGAGAGATAGCCACCTCACGGGCAATGGACTCGGCAAGCACGTTGTCGCTATAGTTCATCATCTCGTGCACACGGGTAACCAGCGGGGCTGACTGCACGAGCGCGACGAGGTCTGGATCCAGAGGCAGTGACTGACCATCCTTGGCCGCATCCCTCAAGCTGCCTCCGTTTTCCGCACCAAGCGCCTTGGCCAGTGCATCAGCGGCATCCGCGGCGGGCGTGGCGCTGCGCTGCGATTCTTCATTCGTCGGATCGATACGACCGGCGTCCATCATCACCGACTCCACCGGTGCGATGTAGCCGTCCTCCAGCCCTGCACGCTCCCAGGTCTCGTGGAAACTCTCGGTGAATAGAGAGTTGTCGAGATAAACCTTGCCGACCCCCTCCGGAATGACCACGGAAATCTTTTTCGCCAACTCAGCGATTGAAGCCGAGTCCTGGAAGAACCCTTCCCCGTCCTTGCTTAAGGTGGGGTCACCCCCGCCGTGCAAAACGATGTCGTTAGTCCCCGTAACCCGGGAGACGCGGGTGGAAACCCGATGATCTTCACCTAAGTCCAACAGTGCGGCAGCCGCAGTGAGAATCTTCATGCTGGACGCCGGCATGGCCACCGCGGTGTCATTGATCCCCCACAGTTTCTGGCCGGTAGTAGCATCGCTAACAATTCCATGCAGCTCACCGAAGGCTGGATCGGCCGCAGCAGCGTCCATGATGGCGCTGACTTTTTGGGCCAGAGCGCCGTCGTCAAGCGAAGACTGCGCCGCCGTCACAGGAGCAGAGACATGACTGACCGCGGGCGGTGCATCGACAACAATCTGACGATTGTTATTGACGACAACCGCTACGCCGCTGCCCGCTGCGATAACGAGAACACCGGCGATGGCACCGCCGATTTTCAGTCCGCGCGACTTCTTGGATTTGCCGGATTTTACGGAACTGGGCGATTTTTGCGTGCCCTTAGCGGCGGTTTTGGAGCTGTCAGAGTCGGTACTACCCACGGTCACAAACACCTTCTTCCTGAAAACAAAACCTCACTTAAGGTGCACAAATAAACGGTTTTGAGCGGGTTTCGCATAAGATAGCCGTCAGAGAAGTGTACACCGATTATAAGGAGTCATCGCCGTGAGCGTTGAGGTCACTATTGAGATCCCGAAGGGTCAGCGCAACAAGTACGAAGTCGACCACGAGACCGGCAAGGTCTACCTCGACCGCTACCTGTTCACCCCAATGGCCTACCCGGCCGACTACGGCTTCATCGATGAAACCCTCGGCGAGGATGGCGACCCGTTGGACGCTCTCGTGATCCTGCCGGAGCCGGTTTTCCCGGGCGTTATTGTCAAGGCTCGTCCGCTCGGCGTTTTCAAGATGACCGACGAGGCCGGCGGCGATGACAAGCTGCTGTGCGTCCTGGATGATGTCCGCTTCGACCACTACCAGGACATCGACGATGTTTCCCAGTTCACCAAGGACGAGATTGAGCACTTCTTCGTCCACTACAAGGACCTGGAGCCGGGCAAGGAAGTTTCCGGTTCGGGCTGGGGCAACAAGGCTGAGGCTGAGCGCATCCTGGCTGAGGCTATCGAGCGCCACAAGTAAGAGCCACAAGTAAGAATTGCGCTAGCCAATCTCCCTTCCTGGGGCTCGCACCTTTGACGCAGTTCCTGTGATTCAGCGCTACGGCCGTCGGAGTTTTCCTCCGGCGGCCTTTGTGCTTCCGGCGATAAGGTCAGATTGCGTATAGTGCGCACTATGGAAACCGTAAACGTATCTGAAGTACCCGAAGACGCACAGATCATTGATGTCCGCTCACAGATGGAGTGGGATGACGGCCACGCCACCGGCGCCGTTCACATCCCCATGGAAGAGATTCCGTCCCGCTACGGCGAGCTAGATTTGGATTCCGACATTTACCTGATGTGCCGCTCCGGTGGACGCGCCGCTCAGGTTTCTTCCTGGTTGGAGAAGAACGGTATCGACACCATCGTCATCACCGGCGGCATGATCGACTGGGAGCACTTCGGCCGCCCAATGGAGAAAGCCAACTAAATCAACTACAACTGCCCTGCCTACCTGCAGGGCAGTTTTTCATTTATTTACCCACCCCAAAGCACCGACCTTCTAACAATCCGCAGGCAAACAGGGGCATTATTAGTTGGCCATGTCCCATTATTGATGGTTCCCCAGATTGTCTAGTATGGGAAGTATGTCTGATTCATCCGTACTTTCCTCGGCGGACTCCGCCGACGCCAGCGGTGGTGTGGCAGCCGCCGTAGGCGCGAAGGTGCCTGCTGTCGACGCACAGAGCGGCACCAAGACGAAGAAGGCTCGCAAGGGGGCGAAAGCCAAAAACAAGGCCAGTGCTAAGGCCAGAACTAAGTCCAAGTGCAAGCCCGGCTCCGCAAGCGAACTCGCCGTCGCACCGGCCGCCCTGCGCAAATCCGCGTCCTGGTGCCTGGCGCAGCTCGATGCGGCTGTCCGCGCCAGTGTCAACGCGGCTCTTGGCCGCACTCAGATTGAGTCGATTTCCATCCGCGGTTATTGGGTTCTGGAGGCCATCGCCGATGGCGGCGACATGGCTCAAACCGAGCTGAGCGCGCTGCTCGGCATGGACCGCTCTGACATGGTTCGCCTGATTGACTCTCTGGAGTCGGCAAATCTAGTCGAACGCACCCGAGACTCCAAGGATCGACGCCGCCAGCTCATCGCGCTGACAGAAACGGGCAACACCACCCGCGCATCTCTGCGACGCTCACTCCGCAGAGCCGAACGCGCCGCCGTCGCCGAATGCGCACCCGAGGTACGCGCGCTGCTTGCATCGCTTGCCGACGACTCCGCTGCAAGCCCCGAAACCGATGCCGGCGCGAAGAACCCCGAGGCCGCTATCCCAGAGGTCACGGCCACTGAGACAGACACCAAGGACATGGCGGAGAATAAGACGCAGGCGACGTCGTCAAGCGATGCCCCGCGTCCTAAACGTAAGAAGTCGAAGAAGAAAAAGCGCAAGAAGAAGAATAAGAAGGGGGCTCTCAAGTGACAACCACTGAAGCGAAGTTCCTACGCGCTACGGAACAGCCGCTTGAGCGCACACTCATTGACATTGTCCGGGCGACCGCGCGAAGGTTCCCCGAGGCTGAGGCCATCGATGACGGCGAGGTTGTCGTCACGTATGCGGAGTTGATCAACGAGATTGATTCCACAGCTACGTGGCTGTACGAACAGGGCATCCGTCGCGGCGACCGCATTGGTGTGCGGATGCCGTCGGGAAGCCGCGAGCTCTACCTGGCAATTTTGTCCATCATGGCCGCCGGTGCCGCCTACGTTCCGGTGGACGCGGATGACCCCGACGAGCGTGCAGAAATGGTCTTCGGCGAGGCCGGTATCGCCGGTTACTTCGATGCTGAAGGCCTGCATTTGGCTGGCTCCACGGCACGTAATCGCCCCCGCCCGCTGGACTCCGACGCCGACTCCGACGAGGAAGAGACGGAACCGACGCCGCCGAACGCACGCGAGATCATCTCGCAGGAGCCCACTCCTGACGATGACTGCTGGATTATTTTCACCTCTGGCTCCACCGGCAAGCCCAAGGGCGTGGCGGTCACCCACCGCAGCGCCGCCGCTTTTGTCGATGCGGAGGCCCGCTGGTTCTTGGCCAACCACCCGGAAGGACCGCTCGGCCCGGATGACCGCGTTCTCGCCGGCTTATCCGTCGCCTTCGACGCCTCCTGTGAGGAAATGTGGCTGGCCTGGCGAAATGGTGCCTGCCTGGTGCCGGCTCCGCGTTCGCTGGTGCGCTCCGGCGTGGACCTGGGCCCATGGCTGATTTCCCGCCACATCACCGCTGTTTCCACAGTTCCGACGCTGGCCGGCCTGTGGCCCGCCGAGGCGCTCGACAGCGTGCGCCTGCTCATCGTTGGCGGCGAGGCCTGCCCGCAAGAGCTGGTCGAGCGCCTGTCCACCCCAGAGCGCGAAATGTGGAACACCTACGGCCCCACCGAGGCCACCGTCGTGGCCTCCGGCATCGAGCTGAGGCCCGGCAAGCCCGTGACCATCGGTTTTCCTCTGGACGGCTGGGACCTCACCGTCATCGACGAAGAGGGCAACCCCGTCCCACCGGGCACCAAGGGCGAGCTGGTCATCGGCGGCGTGGGACTCGCACGCTACCTGGACCCGGAGAAGGACGCCGAGAAGTACGCACCGCTGCCAGCTCTCGGTTGGGAGCGCGCGTACCGCACCGGCGACCACGTCATCATGGACGAGGACGGACTGTACTTCACCGGCCGCGTCGACGATCAGGTGAAAATCGGCGGTCGGCGAATTGAGCTCGGCGAGGTCGAGGCGCACCTGGCTGCCCTCCCCGGCGCTACTCAAGCGACTGTCGTGGTGCAGAAGACCGGTGCTGGCGATTCCATCCTGGTCGGCTACGTCGGCGCCGGTGGCGACGCCGCAGCCATGGACTACGACAAGTGCATGGATACTCTCCGCGATGCCATGCCAGCCGCGATGGTGCCACGCCTGCACATCATGGATGAGCTGCCGGTTCGTACCTCCGGCAAGGTCGACAAGGCGGCGTTGCCGTGGCCACTGCCTGCGCGTGCGGGTAAGGGCGACGTCGACAAGCTGAGCCCTGTAGAGAAGTGGCTGTCCGATATCTGGGCGGACGTGCTGTCCGTACCTGCGCCCGGCGCGGCCTCGGACTTCTTCGCCCTGGGCGGCACGTCCTTGGCGGCGGCGAGCGTCATTGCGCGCATTCGCCAGCGCGCCCCACAGGTCGCCGTGCGCGATCTCTACGACCACCCGCGCCTGGGCAATCTCGCTGAAGAGCTGGTAGCGCGCGGTTTCATCAGCGACGACATGCTTGCCGACACCAGCGACCCCACCGCTCACCTGGAAAAGGTGCCCGAGCCGACGCCTGTCTCCCGTAAGACCCGTTGGGCGCAGGTCTGCCTCATGGTGCCGCTGCAGTGGGCACGTGGCATGCGCTGGGTAACGTGGCTTGCGATTATCAACTGGGTTATCGGCGGGCCGCTGACACTACCAGGCTGGTTGGTGACCGTACTGGCCGTGTTGTTCCTGACCCCGCTGGGGGTCATGCCCATCAACGCGGCGACGACACGCCTGCTCACGCGCAACATCACCCCGGGTGATTACCCGCGTGGCGGTTCGGTACATCTGCGACTATGGGCGGCCGAACGTCTGGCAGAGAGCTCCGGTGCCCACTCAGTAGCGGGTGCTCCGTTCGTGCTGTGGTACGCCCGTATGCTGGGTGCCCGCATTGGTAAGGGTGTGAATCTGCACGCGCTGCCGCCGGTGACGGGTCTGGTCAAACTGGATGATTACTGCTCGATCGAGCCGGAGGTAGACCTGTCCGGATACTGGGTCGATGGCGATGTCGTCCACGTCGGCGAGGTCACTATTGGCAAGCACGCCCGCATCGGTGCCCGTTCAACGCTGCTGCCCGGCGCGCGTATTGGCAATGACGCTCACATCGAGGCGGGTTCCACCGTCACCGGTGAGAAGAAGGTCAAGGCTGGCGCGCGCTGGTCGGGTTCCCCGGCTCGCAAGGTCGGCCGGTCCAAGCACCGCTTCCCGGAGGAAGTTCCGCCGGCTCGCCGCCACTGGGTGGCTATCTACGGTCTCACCGCTGTTTTGCTGACACTCGTACCGCTGTCCGCTGCGGTCGCGATGGCTGCTGTCATCGGTTGGGGCACGGGGCTTATCGACGGCACCACCGAGCTAACCACCTCGAATCTCTGGCCAACGCTGGGTAGCGCCGTGCTGTGGGCTATTCCCGCCACCTTCGTCGGTGTTGCGGTGTATGCCCTGCTGACGCTGATTCTCGTGCGCCTGTTCAGCATCGGCCTGAAGCCGGGAGTGTTCCCGGTGCGTTCGCGCGTGGGTTGGCAGTCGTGGGCGACAATTCGCCTGATGGACGCTGCCCGTCACGACCTATTTTTCATCTACGCCTCCATGTTGACGCCGCTGTGGCTGCGTGCACTGGGCGCCCAAATTGGTCACGACAGCGAAGTCTCCACCGCGATCGGTATTCCGAAGTTCTTGCACGTCAAGGACGAGTCCTTCTTGGCTGACGACACCATGGTCGGCAGCTACGAGCTCGGCGGCGGTTGGCTGCTGGTGGGTGACTCCCGCATCGGCAAGCGCGCCTTCCTGGGCAACTCCGGCATCACGCTTCCAGAACGCAAGCTGGCGAAGAACTCGCTGGTGGCCGTGCTGTCCTCTACCCCGAAGAAGACCAAGTCCGGCTCCAACTGGTGGGGTTCGCCGCCAGAGCGCATGCGCCGCGTGGGCACCGTCTCCAGCGATGAGTCGGCGCAGACCTACCGTCCGACTACGGGATTGAAGGTCGCCCGCGGCATCGTCGAGACACTGCGCGTCCTGGCACCGATGGTCTCTCTCATGTTGGCTACGGTCACGCTGTTTATCTTGCAGGCCCTTGGCATGTTCACCGCGGAGTTGGTCACTGCAGGTGGCGTTGGCGCTGCCCTGCTCGGCCTGCTGGTCGCGTGGCTGCTCTCCCCTGCCGTGCTACTGATTGTTGGTGTGCTGGGGCTGCTCATCACGGTCGTGGCCAAGTGGGTGTGCGTCGGCAAGCACAAGCCCGGTGATCACCCACTGTGGAGCAAGTTCGTCTGGCTCAATGAGCTGCAGGATGCATTCGTCGAAATGGTTGCCGCACCGTGGTACCTGAACCCGGCGATGGCCACCGGCGGTATCGCACGCGCGATGCGTCTGCTCGGCGCGAACGTTGGCCACGGGGTGTGGCTGGAGACGTACTGGCTGCCCGAGACCGACCTTGTCAAAATCGAGCGGGGCGCTTCTGTCGGCCGTGGTTGTGTCGTTCAGACGCACCTGTTCACCGACCGCGTGATGACGCTCGACACCGTCCACATCGGACACGGCTCCGTCCTAGGACCGCACTCAGTCGCACTGCCGGCATCTGTGCTTGACGACGGCTGCCGCGTCGAACCCGGTTCTCTCGTCATGCGCGGTGACCATGTTCCTGCGCACACCTCCTGGCGAGGTAACCCAATTGAGCCAGTGGTGGCCAAGAAGTAGCCCGGATTGAGTGGGGGGCTTAGGTAGGAGCCTGGTAGGCACAACGGGCTGCAAATGTGAAACTGTGAGAGTTTATGACACTTTCAAGCCATTTTTCGGACAATTTTTGCTATAAACGCGGTCAGTAACTCCATTGGCCCGCTGCCAGCCATAACCGAGGTCACTAACTCGCATTGGGGCTAAGTAGGGCTAAGTAGCAAAAGGTGCCCACCCGGCGACACGCCGAGCGGACACACTTTTTGCTACTTAAC